>CAYPFH010000205.1:0-7217 GCA_964409825.1 uncultured Desulfobacterales bacterium
GTTATTGCCGCCGGCTTCGACCGAAGTTTCACATAAGGCCCTCTGCCGGCCGGCAGCCGAAAAGATTGATTCTATATAGCCCCTGAAAAATGCGAAGGCAACCTTGTAAAGGCCTGCCCGACGATATAGGGTGTCTTTTTGGAATTTCCGGATTCCCGCTGTAGTGTACCCCGTGATTGATACGAAGCGGGAATGACGAAAAACTGAAAATCCAGACTTTTTTCCAAAACCATCACCCCTGAACTTTCAAACCCTGAACCCATCTTTACAGGAGGTATCGCCGTGGCAAACGACAACCACAAGTTTACGACAAACGCGGAGAATTCATCCGCGCCGCCTACACCAAGCGCAAGGACGACGACTTTGGCCAGCCCGGCGCCCTGGTACAGGAGGTCATGGACGACGCCCAGCGCGACCGGCTGGTGTCCAATGTGGTGGGGCACCTGAAAGACGGCGTGACCGAGCCGGTGCTGGAGCGGGCGCTGGAATACTGGCGCAGCATCGACAAGGCGACCGGAGACCGCATTGCCAAAGGGGTGAAGGGAGGCTGATCACCGAGGGGGGGCACCCAGGCCCGTCGACGGGAGCTATCGAAAAAAAGCCTTGCCGAATACGCGAGGCCGCGAACGCAGCCTCGCGCTTTTTTATCTGTCAGCTCCGGTAATTCCGAACAGCCGCCGCCAAAGCTCCAGATAGTTTCCGAAGGGCCTGCCGATGACGGATAAAATCGCTCCGCTTTATCAAAACCGTACCACCTCCAACGAAAAGGAAGATGATGCAGTACATGATTCTCGTTTGTTTATGGGTCGCATGGTGCGCCCTTCACAGTGCGATGATCGCCCTTCCCGTGACCGAGTTTCTGCGTCGACGGTTTCCGGGGACATTCCGGATTTACCGGATTTTTTACAACGCCGTGGCCGTCGTGACGCTGGTTCCGGTGGTGCTCTACACATTATCCCTGGCGGGCGAGCCCTTTTTCGCTTGGCAGGGGCCGCGGCGGATCGTCCAGGGGCTTTTGCTCGGCGCTGCCCTTTTCCTGTTTGCGGCCGGCGCCCGGCACTACGATTTTTCCCAGTTTCTCGGTTTCCGCCAGCTCAAGGACAAAGATGCCTGCAGCGTGCTCACCGACGACTGTTCTCTGGACACCACCGGGATCCTTGCGGTCGTCCGCCATCCCTGGTACGCCGGCGGCATTCTCATCGTCTGGGCCCGTCCCCTGGATGCCGCCGCCGTCCTGACCAACCTGGTGGTCACCGGCTATTTCATCGTGGGGGCGTTTTTAGAGGAGCGGAAGCTCCGGGCACAGTTCGGTAAGGCGTACGAGAACTACCGCCGGCAGGTGTCGATGTTTTTTCCTCTCAAATGGTGGCGAAACAAAATCTTCTCCCGTAACAGCGGATAAAAAACCGCTGCATCATGACCAGTCCGTTGTCCGACAAGCAGCGCAGCAGACTTTTGTCCCTTCCGGTTCTTTTAACGGTCTTTGCGCCGCCGTCCCCCCGACGCTGCCTGCCGGCAATTGCACCCCTTCAGCGGCAATGGCATCAGCCGCGAGTTGCGGGCATTCTGACGCTGAAAGGTTTTTTTGCCGCAATTCTTGCGTGGAATACCCAATACTGCTATACACATTTTGCGACTAACAATTTGCGTATTGTTTTTTTCCTAAAATTGTTATCCACGCGGGGTGTATTTTGGACAATCCTTTCAACTATACGGGTGTTGTCACCGGCAAGGCATTTTGCAACCGGCAAAAGGAAATTGCGGATCTTCTCCGGCTTCTTCGCGCCGGGCAGAATGTCCTGCTTTACTCTCACCGCCGATACGGTAAGACCTCTCTGCTTCACCGGGTTTTCGAAAAATTGTCGGCCGGCAGACCCAAAACGACAGGAATCCACGTGGATCTTTACGGAACCGTATCGGAAAAAGAATTCGTCGATGCGCTGCTGCGAGGATTTTCCCAGGTGGAGCCCACGGCCGACCGTCTTCTCAAAACCGTAAAGAAAATGCTTTCCGGCCTCCGCCTCACCGTAGCAATCGACCCGGACAGCGGCGCAGCGAACCTCTCTCTGGCCGCTGAACCCGGCCATCCGGAGACGAGACTCGACAGCGCCATGACAATTCTGGAGCGCTTCTCAAGACATCGGAGGCTTGCAGTGGTATTCGATGAATTTCAGGAGGTCGCCCTCTATGCGGAAACCGGATTTGAAAAACGGCTCCGGGCCCAGGTCCAAAACCATGAAAACACCGCTTATATCTTTTGCGGCAGCCAGCGCCATCTTCTCACCGAGCTGTTTCACGACAAGAATCGGGCCTTTTACCGAATTGCCGAAAGCTATCCGATCGAGCGGATCGACACCGAAAACTATATCACCTGGGCCTCTGCCCTTTTTGCAGAAAAAGGAACATCCCTTGCTCCCGCCCTCATTTCCAACATCGTCGGCCGGTGTGAGAACCACCCGATGTATGTGCAGCAGTTTCTCTTTCATCTCTGGTCATGCTCCCGACCGGCCGAAGACGACCTGGACCGGATCGAAGCGGAGATCCTGCGCCGCAACCGCAACGGGTATTACAATATTTGGGAGAGTCTGACCCTCAATCAGAAAAAGGCCCTCAAGCTATTAGCCGCCACCGGCGGCAGTCAGATGTACAACGCAGAAGCCCTCCAACAGGTCGCATTCAAATCCGGCTCCCAGCTCAAGCGCGCCCTGGATGTCCTTACCGCCCGCGATATTCTGGAAAAAAACGGCGTCTATCGTATCCAGGATGTCCTCTTTGGCCGCTGGGTGGCACAGCTCTCCTGACGGAATGTCGCCTCGGCGCGGGGGAGGAATCGCAAAGCATGCGACTGTCATCCATGTTGACAACTTTGAAGATCGTTCCAAGTTTTAAGTGTTTTCTCACAGGACAACATTTCGAAAAACTGCACAGGGAGGTATGAGTCGACATGACCCGACCGAAAAACGCCATGGAAATATTCAACCTGCTCGACAAATCCAACTGCAGAGAGTGCGGAGAAAAGACCTGTCTGGCGTTCGCCGGCGCCGTTTTCCAGGGCAGACGCAGCCTCGATGAGTGCCCGAAGCTCGATCCAGAAACCGTGCAGCAATATGGGGGAAAAGAGAAAGCCGAAAATCCTGCCGACGCCGAGCGGGAAGCCTACCTGCAAAAGCTCAAAGAAGAGGCAAAACGCCTTGACTTTGCCGAGACGGCCGAGCGCACCGGCGGCCGGGCTAAAAACGGCCGACTCACGGTGAAGATACTCGGAAAAGACTTCAGCATCGATCAAAACGGAAAGCTCATCGCCGATATCCACGTCAATCCCTGGGTGGCCGCCCCCTTTTTAAGCTACGTGCTCTATGGGAAGGGAATACCGCCTACCGGAAACTGGGTTCCCTTCCGGGAGCTTTCCGGCGGAAAGGAGCGCGATCCGCTGTTTCAGAAGCGGTGCGAAGAGCCGATGAAGCAGCTTGCCGACACCAGCACGGACTTTTTCGACGACATCATCCACATGTTCAGCGGAAAACAGGTGGCGGAAGAATTCGAATCGGACGTGTCGGTGGTGCTGCACCCTTTGCCCAAAGTACCGATCATGATCTGCTACTGGAAGCCGGAAGACGGGCTTTCCTCGAGCCTGAACCTGTTTTTCGACGAAACCACCGACGACAACCTCGACATCGGATCGGTCTTTTCCCTGGGCGCAGGGCTTTCCCTGATGTTCACCAAGCTCGCCCATCGCCACGGGTTTGTCGATGCAGCATCCTGAAAAAGATAATGAGGGGTTGTGCGTCTTGACAAGGGGCCGGAGGCAACCTATACACTTTCTCATCCAAGGCCGACCGCCCAAAACAACCAAACGCCCGGGATAAAGCGGGTTCCGGGCGTTTGTCTTTTTTCATCCCGCCCTTTTCAGAGTGAAAGCCATGGTCCAAAATGCACTGAGCGAATTTCTGAACCAAAACGAACGCAAAGACATCAAGGAATACATCCAGATCCTCGTCGCCGAGGAGAAGCGGTTTTTCCTTCGAAACGACATCATTTACTATTTCCGCCATTACTGCGACCTGCACGACAAAGAGCAGTCCTACCGCGAGAACTCCCGATTATTCAGATTTCTGAAAAAGGTCCAGGAGCTGTTCATTCAGGGAGATCTGATTACCCTGCTCCACCGGTACGACATTGCCCGATACCGGTATTATCGGCTCCGCATCGATGCTGAATACATGGAGGAGATCAACGTCCGGGAATTTCTCGACGCCAAGGACCGCTATGTGCTCGAGCGCTCGGAGAACGGCCGCCATCTCCATCTGGATTTTCTGCCGTTTTACGAATTTTCGCCTTCCATCCGGGACGCCCGTACCATCGGGCACGGCATCCGTTTTCTCAACCGCTTCATGTGCAGCAACATTTTTTCCAACCCGGACAAGTGGAACCTGAAGTTGTTCGAATTTATCAAGCTCCACCGCTACAACGGACGCCAGTTATTGGTCAACAGCCATCAGATCGGTGATTTCAGCTCCTTTTTCCAGACCCTGGAACGGAGCGTCAAATGGCTCCAACGGCAAGACCCGGAAACTTCGTATTCGGAAGTGGAAGCAGAGCTTCAGAAAAGAGGATTGGAAGTTGGTTGGGGCAATACCGTGGGCCGGATTTTAGAAACGATGCAGATGCTGATCGATCTGCTCAACGAGCCCACCGACAAGGAGTTCGAGACCTTCATATCCCGGGTCCCGATGCCCCTGATTTCCAAGATCGCCATCATCTCCCCGCACGGCTGGTTCGGCCAGACAAACGTGCTTGGCAGGCCCGACACCGGCGGTCAGGTGATCTACATCCTGGACCAGGTTCGGGCCCTGGAGCGTCACCTGAAAGAAGAGATCCGGTTGACCGGGCTCGACGTCGATCCGAAGATCATCGTGCTGACCCGGCTCATTCCCGATGCGGAAGGAACCACCTGCGGAGAAAAAAAGGAGAAAATCTTCCAGACCGACAACGGCTGGATTCTTAGAATCCCCTTCCGCGACAAAGACTACAACGTGGTGCGCCAGTGGATTTCCCGGTTCAAGATATGGCCCTATCTGGAAGACTTTGCCGAAGATGCGGCCACCGAGCTGTCCAGCGAATTTTCCGGCCGGCCGGACCTGATCATCGGCAACTACTCCGACGGCAACATGGTGGCCACCCTTCTCTCGGACCGCTTCGACGTCATTCAGTGCACCATCGCCCATGCCCTGGAAAAAACCAAGTATCTGTTCTCGGACATGTACTGGTTCGACAAGGAAGACGACTATCACTTCTCGCTTCAATTTACGGCAGATATACTGTCGATGAACAAGTCGGATTTTATCATCACCAGCACCCACCAGGAAATCATCGGCACCGAAGATACCATGGGCCAATACGAATCGTACCAGCAGTTCACGATGCCCGGCCTTTTCCAGGTGGTCAACGGAATCAATCTGATGGCGCCCAAGTTCAACGTCATTCCCCCGGGCGTGGAAAAAGGCCTCTACTTTCCCTACCATGAGAAAGATCGCCGGTCTGATAGCCAAAAGAAGCACTGGGAAGAGCGGCTCTTCCACCTGAAGGCCGACGACATCTTCGGAGAACTCAAAGATGCCAAAAAGCCGCCGATCTTCACCATGGCCCGGTTCGACAAGATCAAGAACATCACGGGCCTGATCGAGGCCTTCGGCCTGAGCGAAACGCTCCAGGAAACATTCAACCTGATCTTTGCCGCCGGCACCATCCACCTGGAAGACTCTAAGGATCCCGAAGAACGGGAGGAGATCGGCAAAGCATACGAGCTGATCGACCGATTCGGCCTTCACGGGAAAATCCGCTGGCTGCCGAGCATCTCCAAGCTCGAAACCGGAGAGGTCTACCGGATCATTGCAGACCGGCAGGGAGTATTCGTCCAGCCGGCCCTCTTCGAGGCCTTTGGCCTGACCATCTTAGAGGCCATGGCGTCGGGGCTTCCCACCTTCGGGCCGAAGTTCGGCGGCCCCCTGGAAATCATCGAATACGGCATCAGCGGGCTGCTGCTCAACACCAGCAAGCCCGAATTCATCGCAGCCAGCCTGGAAGAATATGCCCATCAATTCGGTCAGGATCCCGACTACTGGAAAAACCTGTCAGAAAACGGCATCCGTCGGGTCGACGAGCACTTTAACTGGACCATGTATAGCCGGCGCCTGATCAATCTGACAAAGCTGTATGGATTCTGGCGGTATTCGGTTTCTGCAAAGGGAAAAACCACTCTGGACCGGTACTGCGACCTGATGCATCATTTCCTGTTCCGGGAGCGGGCAGCGGCCATGGGGGAGGAACCATGACGACAGTCTGGGTAGAACTGCTCGGCTCGGCCGCCGGCGTGCTGACCACGTTTTCCGCCGCACCGCAGCTGGTGACGACCTACCGGACCCGGGACGTGAAAAGCTTCGACCTTCGCTTTATGCTGATGCTGTTTGCCGGCCTTTTTCTGTGGGGAATCTACGGATTGCTCGTCGGTGCGGTTTCGATCATCGTCTTCAACTTCATCGGCTGCGCCCTGTGGCTCCCCCTGCTCTGGATGAAGCTCCGGGAAACCGCCGGCACCTGAGGCCTTAGTGCCCAATGGCACAATATCGGTGACGTATTGTAGGCCAACGAATACTCACCGCCGAAGCACAGAGGGCGCAGAGAAAGCCTAAACTCTTTTCTGTGCATCCTCCGCATTCTCAGTGACTCGGCGGTGAAACAATCTTCACAATAATTGCGCCGGCATTTACTTAGCGTCCAGGTTGCTTAAGAAAGAAACGATCTTCTTCTTTTTCTTTATAGCGGCGAAGCCGCGTTTTATAAAAACGCGAAGCGGTTTTATTCAGCATGTGAGGTGAAACGCCCCGGCAACGTCCTCTCCCTCGCTTTCCATCTGGTTGAAGGTATCCACCGCGTCGCGGGTGTTCTGAGCGATGGTTCGGATGCCGTGATCGGCAAGCACCGAGCGGGTGGCCTCCGGCACCTGCATGTTGCCGGCGTAGCCGGTGCCGATGACCAGGGTGTCAGGGTTGGCCGCCAACACGTCGTCGATATCATTGTTGTCGAGCCGGTGGCCTTCCCGGCGCCACCAGTTTCCCTTCACCTGCCCGTGGATGATTTTCAGATCGTTTCGGTGGGTTTCTCCCTTCACCTTCATATACATACCGGTGGCATATTCTTCGATCAAGCTCATCATCAAT
>CAYPFH010000206.1:0-7210 GCA_964409825.1 uncultured Desulfobacterales bacterium
TTAATTATATCATCATGTTATCATAAAAATCCCTGAAGCGGCAATTGAATTCTGGTTGCCCTCTTTGGGACTATATCCCTTGGATAACCCTTCTTATCTGTAGCTCGTCTTCCTCGGTAAAATCCGGAGATTTCACATACTCTGCCACAGACTCCGCGCCGTGCTGCATCTTTTGCCGGAGGTCGTCGGGCAGGCCGGCGACGATGCCGGCAAGTTCCTCTTGCAGGTCTTTGTCGGTCTCGATCTTTCTGGCCACCAATACCGGCTGCTTGAAGTCCCGCCGGATCTTTCCGGAATCGGCAGATTTCCTCCTCGAAGCCGTCGTCCACATCCCCGGGCCAGGTGCCAAAAAGGACCGATAGGTCCTCCAGGGGCTTTACGCCCTGAAGTTCGGCCAGTTCATCTAATGATGGGGGGTGCCAGAAGTCGAAAGACACAGGTTCAAGGTTCCCGGTTCAAGGTTTAGCGCCTTTAGGCGGTGCAGGTGGCAGGCGCCAAGCGGCGAGTGGTATAGCCGCCGGGCCACTGCCCTGACGAATCGCGCACCCCACCTATCTCGATCCCATGTTGTCCGAATTGGAGATCACAAATTGTGACCTCAAATTTTCCGGCCCCTCACACTTATTACCAATATATTGTGATTTTCAGAAGTTGGCAGGCGCGGGTTCACAAACGGCTACACGCTACGTAGCCACCGGGGTAAAGCTTCCCAGCCCTCAACCGCATCTGTTTCGAAAAATCGTACAGGTCCCGGCAGCCGTGATGATCGAGCGCATGGATGGCGATCTGGGCAGCGGCAGCGGCATCCTCTGCCGGATCGTGGTGCACCAGAGGTATGTCCAGATACGCAGACACGGTGGGGAGCTGGTAGTTCGCTAAGCCCGGCCAAGCTCTTCTCGCCATCGCCACTGTGCAGAAATAATCCACCTTCGGGTACGGCTGTCGGTAAAAATCAAACACATAACGCATGACGCTCATATCAAAGCTGGCGTTATGGGCGATAACCGGCTTGTTCCGGCAGATTTTCCACAAAGTCGGCCACAGCTTGTTGAATTGCGGCTCATTCCGAACGTGCCGTTCGGTGATGCCGTGAATCGCGACGTTGAATGGGCTGAACTCCAGGACAGGCGGCCTTACCAGCCATGAAGAAACCTTCTTGATCCTCCCTCCGGCCACCTCGGCGACTCCAACGGCGCAGACGCTGTTTCTGGCCGAATTGGCGGTCTCGAAGTCTATGGCGACAAAGTCCATTTTGCTTTTCACCGGCATTTTCACTGGCCTTGCCTCTGATCACGGCTGCGCATATATGGTCGGATCGGCAAATCCCGCCTCAGCAAATCCCCTTTTTCTCAGAAGGCAACTATCACAATGGCCGCAGGCGTACCCTTCAGGAGATGGGTCGTAGCAGCTCACCGTCAGGCTGTAATCTGCGCCAAGCTCAATGCCCTTTTTAATGATCTGTGCCTTGGTCAAGTCGATCAACGGGGTCCTGATGCGGAACCTGTTTTTCCCTTCCACCCCGACCTTGGTTGCCAAATTGGCCAGCCGCTCGAAAGCGTCTATAAATTCCGGCCGACAATCGGGATAGCCGCTGTAATCGACAGAATTGACACCGATGAAAATATCTGCTGCCCCGGCATGTCAGGGGGACGGGCATGATTTTATGCGTTTCCCCCAGGATTTCCCTACCCGCGTCTTTTGCATCAGTTCCTCTGTTGAAGCTTGGCACCGGCTTTGATCTGCGAAAACAGAGGTCAGATTTCTTTTCCTCCTGCCTCAACCCTTTCCCTGCCCAACAACCGAATGAAAAAATTTAGAATTTAGAATTTAAGTTCATTCCTCATGTCGAAGCCAAAAGCGGCCAGCTCCCTTTGCACCGGATCCAGATAGATGCCAAGATCGAAACCCGGCGTCGGGACAAGAAGGGTAAAATCAAGATCCTCGGAAAACCGCTCTAGACCGTAAAGAATTCGCAGCGCCGTTCCCCCGTAAAAAGCCGCCTTGTCGAAAAACTTTCCCCGCCACAGCCCGAGCAGCGCGATTTCCTGAAGGATTTCCCGCAAGCCATGGAGCACGTCACCCGGTACCGTAATCGGGTACTTTTCGAGCATTTTGGCAACGGCGCTGTTCACAGGCGCCACCCCCTTGACATCCGCCGAACAAGACCGGCAAGGTGTTGAACCTTGCCGGAGCGGTAACGGGAGCCGATTTCGGCAATGGCTTCCGGATCGAGCGCGGCCAGGGCCGATTCATCAATCCTAAGGTTCTCCACGAGATACGCGTACACCTGCCGGATCGTTCTCAAGCCGGTGCCCCGATCGAGTCGAATCTTGTCGGAAAGCGCCTTTTCAGGGGTGGCAATGAAAAATGCGGGCTCGCCCGCCAGCTCGGCCCGGGTCATCCCGACACGGTAGGCTTCAAGGGGAATTTGCCGGTATAGGAAAAGACCGGCCGGTGTGTTGAATCTGCGGGAACGACCGGTGGTCACCGAGATAACGGCCTCGACGCGCTCCGGGATCAGGCCGTAGTGATGAAGGGCCGACTCCAGCGAGATGTAGGAGGGCCCGTAAATCAGGTTGGCCAAAAGCTCACGGGAGTAGGGCCGGCGGCCATGCCCCGGGCCGAAAACGTAAAGACCCTTCTTGATGCGGACGATCACTCCCTTTTTCAGCAGATCCGAGATCTTGTCCCTGGGCCGGGCATAATCACCGAGCGCATCGAGAAGAACCTGGTAGTCAAACTCTTCCCTCGCAATCCGGGCTCGGAGCGATCCGATCATCCTTGCACACCTGTCTTTGATTGAAGGCAGCTATTCCTTTACCGGAAAATAGCCTATTTCAACATAGTATGTCGATATTTTTCCGACAGACTATGCTTGAATTTCACAATTAGACGAGTTCCGCAACATCCTATTGGTTTATAAGTTTTTATATCCCTCCAAAATCGCGAGAAATATCCTCCTGCCGAAGACGGCGGATTTCCTCCTCGAAGCCGTCGTCCACATCCCCGGGCCAGGTGCAAAAGGCCAGATGACGGATGACAGAGGGCAGATTACCCGTCTTGAGGCTTCGCTCTCTGAGCTACGCCATCACAGGTCGCCTTCGGCTTTGCCGGGCAGGCAGACGACCCGGCTTCGTTATAGGGCAACTTCGCCGGGGCAAGCAGAGGGCAGAAAAGGCAGATGTCTGATGACGGATGTCGGATATCAGCAGCGCGGCGCTCTCTCGAGAAGATCATGTAAATCCTGTTTATTCTGTCTATGAAACCCTTCTCGCCGGACCGAGACAGCCGGTCACAATTTGTGACTGGTCTGTTGGAGATGCCAAATTGGCATCTCCAATCTTCCAGTTCCTCTTTGGTCAATTCAAACATGAAATCAGCTGGAATCCCTCCTGAATTTTTTGCGCCCCAATGCGTTATTACCCTTTTTATTACCCTCTTTTAGGGGTATTACCCTTTTTCCCGCCTACGCCACAAAGCGCCGGGCCCCCGACCGAGGCATATGACATCTCCATCGGACTGAAGATTTCGGAGAACTCGACGAATCATGTCCCGGCTGACACCCGGACAGGCTCTTTCCAGGTCGCCTAATAATAATTCGGCGGGAAATCTCTGTATTGAGAACCCCCCTCTTTTTCCCCGTTTTCGCCAAGCTTTTTTTTACCAGTTCTCCCCCAGCAATTCGAAATACCCCTGGGGTTTGACGCAGGCAGGACATTTGTCCGGCGCCTCGGCGCCCGCATGCAGGTATCCGCAGTTGCGGCAGCGCCAGACTGTATCCAGGCCCCGGGTAAAAACACGGTTGGCTTCCATGTTGGCCGCAAGCTCGCGGTAGCGCTTTTCGTGCTGTTTTTCGGACACGCTGATCGCATCCCAGGTGTCGGCCGCGCGAGTAAATCCTTCATCGCGGGCCATTCTGGCAAAGCCCGGATACATCTGGGTATGCTCGTAGCGTTCCCCGTCGGCGGCAGCCAGCAGATTCTCATAGGTGCTTTTGATGGCACCGGCCGGGTACTGCCAGTTGATCTGCATTTCACCGCCGTTGAAAAACTTGAAAAACCGCAAGGCGTGCTCGCATTCATGACCGCCGGTCTCTTCAAAGATGTCGGCGATCTGGATAAATCCGTCTTCTCTGGCCTGCCGGGAAAAATAGGTGTAACGGTTGCGGGCCTGGGATTCACCGGCAAAGGAAATCAGAAGGTTTTTGGCGGTTTGACTGTCTCGAAATTTCACCATGACGGGCTCCCGGGTTAGTCTTCGATGATGATGGCATCGGCACCGCACTCTTGGGCGGCTTGCCGCACCACATCTTCGTATTTTTCAGGAATGACATCAAACTGAACAATGGACAGCATCTGGTCTTCGTCGTACTGAAACACCTCCGGACAAAGTTTATTGCAGTTGCGATCGCCCATGCATTGATCGGTAATACGCGCTTTCATAAAAGCCTCCTTTGGATGAATGAATTAACCGGCTGGTGAAAAACCCGCTGTATTCGGTTTTTTCACCGTTCATGGCACCGGCGAAATGGCGTCGCGGCCAAGACCGATGCCCCCTGCCCTACGCTTTTTTCTCCCAAACCGTCACCTGGGTCTGGGGGACATTCTATTGCTTTATACGTTTCTCGTCTCATCTGCCATTCTCAGAAGTTGAGCAACATCATCATCCGTCAGATCAGGGGAACGGACATACTCTGCAGCCGCTTCGGCGCCCTCGTGCATTTTTTCGCTAATTTCATCGGAAATTCCAGCGACGATGCCGGCAAGTTCCTCTTGCAGGTCTTTGTCGGTCTCGATCTTTCTGGCCACCAATGCCGCCTGCTTGAAGTCCCGCCGGATCTTTCCGGCGTGAAAGGCCGGATCGCGGTATTCGCCAGAGCGAGCGGTGATGAGGCGATGGACGAAGAAGGCCGGCATGGTCGGCAGCGTGATCGCCTTGTGGACGCCGTGAACCTTCGCGGTCACCGGATGGTCGGTGAGGATTTTCAGATGAGAAACTTCCGCCGGCCGAAGGGAAAGATCGCGCCTAAGCCGTTCGATTTCTTCTTTGTCGGCCTGGTCCCGGTCGATGAGCACCTCCACCATGCCGACGCCGGGCAGCACATAATCGATCTTGCCGTGGCCCGGATCGACCCGGGCCGAAAAGCCAAGATCCCGAAGCAGCTTGTCCACGTCGGCCTTGTCCCCGGTGTACGGAATGCGCAGTCCAAAGTCGAAGTCCATGGTCCGAAGCGGATAAAACTCCACTCCGGAGGCCTGCACGTAGACATTGAAGCACCAGGAACCGATGAGCATCAGGCCCTCTTCCCACAGCCCTTCCCGGGCAAAGGCGTTTGCCAGGGCGGTGAACATGGCCGGATAGTTTTTTTTCTGCAATTCCACTTTCGTCACCCCCAGGGCCTTGAGCGATTGCTTGATTGCATCGCGCTCCTCGAGCCGCTTTTTGCGCTCTTGTACGAAGGAGACGAACGCTTCGACCGCCCGGTCTCCTGCCGGACCCACATACACATCCTCGTACCCCTTGCCGGCCACGTGCCGCCGCAGATACCAGTATGTGGCGCCGCCGACCGTCCGGTTTCTGAGCGACCCTTTCGGAACGTGAAGGAGCCGGCCGATGACTTCGTCATACTGGCCCTGGTAGAGCCTGCGGCTTTCTTCGAGGATGCTTTCGATGGCCATTTATTGTCCCATATTTTGCCTTATTGATTATTTTATGGGGCATATTGCACTATATTTCACATAAAAGCAACAAAATATGGGACAGAAGGTGTTGAGCCAATTAGCTGCTGAAGGGGTGGACGTCAGAGGCCGGAAGGGAGGAGAAGACAGAGGACAGAGGACCCGTCTTGGGGCTTCGCTCTCCGCGCTTCGCCCTCATAAGTCGCTGCGCTTCCGTCTTCGGTTTTAGCTACGCCGGACAAGACGCCGGACAAGCAGAGGACAGAGGCACTTTTAATCTTTGATCCCGAGGTATTTCTTGATGTGGCGAGCGAGGCCTTCGTCGATTCCCTTATGGCGGGGGATGGGCTGTTTTTTTCCGTTGGCGGGATTCAGGTATAGATCATGACGGGAGCCGTGTCGGAGAAACACACATCCGGCATGTTCAAGCTGTCGAAGCAGCTCCTTTCTTTTCATAAGGAGATTTCTTTCATCTCATACTGAGCGGGGACATCGTCCATGGCCATCAGCAGATAGGCATCTTTTATATTTTCTTCCAACTCCTCGAGCGTCTCCCCCTGCGTCATGATTTCGGGGTGCTCCAACAGCTTCCCAAGCCAGAAGCGATCCGATTTCCAATAGACCAGTGTCATTTTTTTCATTTATTACCTCCCATTTGCAGGCCCGACTGCAGCTTGGACTGTAACTTTTTGAAAATTAGTCGATAATCCGGGAACTGTCAAATGCAGAGGACAGGGGTGCTACGCGCCGGCTGTTAAGCTACTAAGCTGCTGAGCTGCTGAGCGAAAACAGATGTCGGATGTCAGAGGTCGGATGTCAGAAAGACCAAACTACCCGTCTTGGGGCTTCGCTCTCCGCGCTTCGCCCTCACAAGTCGTTTGCAACTACGCCGTGGCAAGCAGATGACCCGGCTTCGTTATAGGGCAACTTCGCCGGGGCAAGCAGAGGGCAGAAAAGGCAGATGTCGGATGTCAGAGATCGGATGTCAGAAAGACCGGATGACCCGCCTTCGCCTTCGGCTTTGGCGCGGCACGCAGACGGCAGCAACCTTTATAGGCTTTTAGACATACCGTGTAAATCCTGTTGATCCTGTCTAAGAATTATTACCGTCTTTCAGCAGCTCGATCATGCGGTCGTAATCGTGGTGTTCAACAAAGTCCAAAGGCGTATTTCCACTCCTATTCGAATACCCTGGTCACCTCTTTCCCGCATTGGGTGCACACACCACGAAGCACGAGAAGCCCTTTTTCCATATTCCCGGAAACCTCACCGATCCCGGTCACTTTCCGGCACGAAACACACCAGACACTGTTCAGTATCTTCAAATGAATCTTTTGGTCTCAAGCGGCCAGAGGCCCCGCTTATGTGAAACTTCATGTTTCCGCTCCGTCATTCCGGACCCTGGATCGAGTCCAGGACAGGCTTTGACCCGGAATCCAGGTTTTTGTGGATCCTCCTTCGACTTCGCTCAGGACGGTGAGCCTGCCTGCAGTGAGCTTGTCGAATCTGTCGAACCGCGGCTCGGAGTTTAT
>CAYPFH010000207.1:0-7169 GCA_964409825.1 uncultured Desulfobacterales bacterium
ACGGTCTCTTTTTGGATCGCTCGAAATTCCATGGGACCTCCTATCCGATACGTTCATGTTGAGGGTGTCGACGATGGGGATCTGCGCGATTCGCTTCCGAATCTCCTTCTCCAGTGCGGGGTCGATCATCTTTTCTCCTGAGAGACCATCCGGTTGATCACGATGCCGTGCGATTTTCCAAAGGCTGAAATCGCAGCCGGATCGAACCCCCCGGCAAGATACAGCCGCCGGAAGCAGTTGTCATCGAGAAGGGTTAGGATATAGGTCAGGTGACCGGAATAGCCGGTGTCGTCGAGGCGCTGTATCTTTTGCACCGTCTCTTTGGCCAGCGCCGCGGCCTGCCGGTGCACCGTCGGGCCTTTTTCCTCGCAGGGCCGAAGCGAATAAAGCTGGCGGCAGGAAAAGGGTCTAACTCGGCCATCGTCCATTACAGGCTGTGGGCCCGGAATTTTTTGGCCACCGCATTGCAGACCGGGCATCTTTTCGGTGACGGTTCTTAGATCAAAGAACATTCACCGCCGAGGAGCAGAGTGCGCAGAGAAAATCTACTATTTTTTCGCCTGCGCATCCTCTGCGGCCTCGGCGCCTCGGCGGTGAAAGCATCGTCACCATAATTACGCCCACATGTACTTAGATTTTGAAAACGCGAACCGGCGCACCATCCGGCACGGATCTTAAAACGGCGGGATCGCCTTTGATCCGTCCGAACACGTTGACCGGGCTGTAGGCACGGGGGGCATCGCCGGTGCTGGCCGGGGTCGGCCCGAAAAAAATGCAAAAGGCCGAACCTATGGGCCAGTATGCAAGCTCCCCCAGCGCCACGTCGGCCCGGGCGTCTTCTTCTGCTTCGGCGGCGACCGGAATTTCAAAGAGGTTCTTTTCTTGCTTGCATTCCATCGATGCTGCTCCTTTCGATCCGGTCCCGTTTCGGGGCTTGCTCGCTTTTGGTACATAACACCGAGATTTGCCGGATTCAAGGCGTCGGGCCGACAGCAACGGTAATGGAAGGATACCAAGATTTTAGAACAGGTAGACGAGCAGCCGGTCCGGATGATCGAGCAGAATCCTCGCACCATTATCACGGAGTTCTTCTTCGGTTCGAAACCCCCACAGGGCGCCGACCGGGACCATGCCGGCAGCCGCCGCCGTCTGCATGTCGATGGCGGTGTCGCCGACAAAGGCCGCCTTTTCCGGCGGCAGCCCCAGCTTCTCTGCAGCCGCCAGCGCCATGAACGGATCCGGTTTTCTGGGGACCCCCTCGCGGAATCCGAACACCGGTGAAAACCGCCAGGCGCCGAGCAGGTCCCTTGCGCTGGCTACGGCAGCGTCATGGACCTTGTTGCTGACGATGGCCATCGGGATACGGCGTCGGGTCAGGGCGTCGAGCAGCTCCGGGATGCCGTCATACGGCCTTGCCTCCACCTGCGGATTGCCCCGATAGTGCTCGAGATATTCCTGCAGGCACGCATCGACCGTATCGGCGCGGCGGCGCGATTCGGGAAGCGCCCGCTCGGTGAGCACCCGCGGGCCGTCGCCGACAAAGTCCCGGTAGGCATCCGTGGGATGCTCCGGAAGGTCCCTTTTTCTCAGCACGGCGTTGAAGGCGTTGGCGATGTCGGCCAGCGTGTCGAGCAGGGTTCCGTCCAGATCGAAGATGACAGCCGAAATGGCGAATGCGGTTTGTTCCATGAAAATAGAGCGCCCTTCTCATGTGAAACTTTGCTCGAAGCCGCGGCGGTCAGCCACTGCCGCCGAGAAGACCGAGAACGTCCTTTCGGCTGGGAATCGTCGCCCGGGCGCCGAGGCCGGTGGTGCTCAAGGCGGCCGCAGCCGAGGCGCAGCGCAGGCTCCATTCCCACTCTTTGCCCCTGGCGATGCAGGCAGCCAGCACGCCGTGAAACACGTCGCCGGCGCCGTTGGTGTCTACCGCCTTGACGGCAAAGGCCTGGAGCGCTCCGGCCTGGTCTCCGCTTTTCCAAACCAGCCCGCGGTCGCCCAGGGTCACCACAGCCACAGGGGCCACATCGGCCAGCCGGGTTAGCGCTCTTTTTGGATCTCTCTTGCCGGTGTACTGCCGGGCGAATTTTTCGCTGGCCACCAGGTAGTCGACCCGGTCGGCCAGCGCCTCGGTTCCCGGGTGAAGCGAGCCGGCATCCAGCAGAGTGTAGACTCCCCGGGCGCGAAACATGCCCACCATGGCTGTGCACAGCGCAGGCTGAAGGCCGTCGAACAGAACCGCTCCCGGCCGGCAGTCGAATGCATCGACGGCATCAGCCGACATCGGGGGCGTGGCAACCCGATAATTGACGAGGGCGCGGCGGCCGTCGGGCTTGACGAAAGAGGCCGATACCGGCGTGGGGGCCTTGCCCCATGCCACCCAGCGGGTGTCGACGCCCGCCTCGTCAAGCTCCTGAAAATGGCGCCGGCCATAGTCGTCGTTTCCCAGATAGCCGGCAAAAGCGGCCCGGCAGCCGAATCTTGCGGCGGCCACTGCGGCGGTTGCGGCAGGCCCGCCGCCGCAGGCGGCGAAGGCCGAGGCAGTGGTCTTTTCGTCGGCCCCCGGATGCCGGTCCACGACAAAGGTCAGGTCGAAGGAGGCATGACCGACGCAAAGAACGTCCAGGGGAGACTTTGGGTCCAGGTTCATTTTTTCGTCCTGTGGGTTGCTGAAAGGCAATCTGAAAACTTTGACGACTTTTAAGGGAACGCGGACTGGACTGCGCAGGCCCCTCCACCGGCTCTGGCTTGAGGGTACTTAAGCTTCATAGATAACCGGAAATGGTTTTCTACCCAACGGCCGGCGGGCGCCCCAAAGGCTTTTTATCTGCCAATACCGATCTCAATCAACCGCGAGCACGACTTTTCCGATGTTCCGGTTTTCCTCCAGAATCCGGTGGGCCTCTGCCACCTTTTCCCAGGGAAGCACCCGGTCGACGACCGGATTCAAATCGCCGGTGGAAAATTTGGGCAGCCACCGCTGAACGAATTCTTCGGCCAGCCGGGCGCGGTATTCCAGAGTGCGGCTTCGCAGCGTCGAACCGACGATTTTTACCCGCTTGCGCAGCAGCACGCTCAAATCCACGTTTTCGGCCCGACTGCCGCCGAGAAAGGAAAGAATCGCCAGCCGGCCGTCCAGGGCAATGGATTTCAGATTGCTTGCCAGGTAGGAAGCACCGATAAAATCGAGGATCACGTCGGCGCCCCGTCCTCCGGTTTCCTCTTTGACCCGTTGGCTGAAGTCCTCCGTCCGATAGACGATGCCGACATCGGCCCCCAGTTTCCGGCAGGCAGACGCCTTTTCAGGGGTTCCCGCCGTCACCAGTACGCGGCAGCCGCTTTGGTGGGCAAGCTGGATCGCGGCGGTTCCAACACCGCTGGCCCCGGCGTGGATGAGCGCGGTCTCCCCGCGTTTCAGCCCGCCCAGCCAGAAAAGGGCTTGGTAGGCCGTCAGAAAGACTTCGCCGGCGGCTGCAGCCTGGGAAAAATCGAGCACCTCCGGAATCGGCATGGCCAGGGTCTCGTGGAAAACAGCCTTCTGGGCGTATCCGCCGCCGGAAATCACGGCAAACACCCGGTCACCGGTTCTCCAGCGACGGCATTTGGGACCGATCCGCTCTACCTCGCCGGCCACCTCCAAGCCGATGATATCGCTGGCTCCCTCAGGGGGAGGATAGAGGCCTTTGCGCTGGAGGATGTCGGCCCGGTTTACACCGGAGGCCCGGACCCGGACGAGAATGTCGCTGTTTTCGACCGCCGGCTCCGGCACCTCCGCCATGGCCAACTGTTCCGCCCCTCCCGGCTCCTTGACGACAATCGCTTTCACTTTGCCCTCCTTTTCGGGATCCATCCATGGGATTCACAGCTTCATAAATCCGCGCCAGCGGATTTATTTTTATTGGATCGGCGCCAGTAGCCGCGCTACCCGGACCGCCATGCGAAACCAGAGCCGCCGCTCCGCCAGCTCTTTTGAATGCGTCTGCCGGCATCGAGACAGGTCGTTTCGCATCATGGCATCGACCTGCCCGGAAAATTCACGGTTGTTGACGACGACGGTGATTTCAAAGTTCAGCCGAAACGATCGGTTGTCGAGGTTCGCCGTGCCTACGGCAGCCAGCTCGTCGTCGACTAGGAGCACCTTGTGGTGGAGAAACCCGGGCTGGTACCGGTAAACCTTCACACCGGCCGTTTCGGCCTCCTCCAGATAGGAAAAGGAAGACAGGTAGATCAGCAGGTGGTCGGCTTTTTCAGGAAGCATCAGCCGGACGTCGACGCCCCGAAGCGCGGCCAATTGAAGGGCGCTGACGATCTGGCGGTCCGGCACGAAATAAGGGCTTGCGATCCACAGCCGCTCGCGGGACCCGTTGATGGCCTCCAGGAAAAAGAGCCCGCAGGACTCGAGTTCGTCCGCCGGTCCGGTGGGCAGAATCAGGATATTCTGGTCGGCGTCGGCCGCCGGCCGGGGCTCCCAGTTGAGATCCGGAATGGTATGCGCCGCCCAGTACCAGTCCTCCAGAAAAGCGAGCTGGACGCACTGAACGCAGGGGCCGTTCAGCTCAAGGTGCGTGTCCCGCCAGGGGCCGAGCTTGACGGTCCCCTTGAGAAACTCGTCTCCCACATTCAACCCCCCCACAAAAGCGATTGCCCCGTCGACGACCACGATCTTTCTGTGATTGCGAAAATTGAGCTGAAAACGGTTGGCCCTCCCTTTTGTCGAGTGAAACGGACGCACATGCACCCCGGCGCCCCGAAGCGCATCGAGATAAGCGCCGGGCAAGGAAAAGCTGCCGATCTCGTCGTAGATCAGATAGACGCGGACACCTTCCCGGGCCCTTGCCATGAGCCTTGATTGAAAGGCCCGGCCGGTCGAATCGTCCCTGATAATGTAATAGTGCACCAGGATGTAGTTTTCTGCCGCGTCGATTCCTGAAAAAAGAGCGTTGAAGGTCTGTTTTCCGTCGATGAGCAGTGTTGCATGATTGGAGTGGGTAAACGGCATCAGCGCCAGCATCTCCAGGGCCCGCCAGCTGGACTCACCGGAAACCATGGCCGCCTGGAACGTGGGGCCGAAGGCGGCCAGCTTGTCTACAATCGGCTTCAGGTCGCGGTTGTCGCTTCTTCGGGCCGCTACGTACCCATGGAATTTGCTTCTGCCGAAAATGAGATACAAAGGCAAGGCCAACAAAGGAAAGGCGATCAGGGAAACGGCCCAGGCAATGGCTCCCTGAGCCGTCCGATTTTTCATGACCGCATCCAGGGCCATGGCAACGGCGCCGATGTATAGAGCCCCGATGAGAAGGCCGAAGACGGCTATCGGGTGTTCCGCCAGAAACGCCGTCATCCGGCGCCTTTGCCTTTTTCAATGCATTGTTGCAGCTCTACTTTGAATTCATTGAGGGCAAGGCCGATCTTCTTTTCCATCTTTTTTCCCCTGTCCGAAGCTGCCGCTGCAATCATTTCAGAATAGGCGCGACTCGTTGCTACGCTGCACCCGCTGCAGTAGTCGGCCTGCATACGAACTACTGGTGTGGTTTCAGTGCCGTCGTGATCGCAATGTGGCCTTGGTCTGCAGCTCGCAAAAAAATCTTTCGGCCTCCGCCTCTGCAATGAAGCATACCTTAATCGTCTCTTTCGTCATCCAAGCTTTTGCTGACGACCCGATCTCTTCCCTGCCTCTTGGCCTCGTACATGGCATCGTCGGCGATGGAAAGAAGGTTTTCGACGCTATACTCCCCGGATGAGGGCCTGGCGCTTCCGATTCCGATGCTCATGGAAACGGAGTCGCTCAGCGTCTGGGCTTCTCCGGTCAGTTTCAGGTCGCGAAGCTTCCTGCGCAATTGTCCGGCAATGTGCTCTGCGCCTTCTTTCGATGTGTTCGGCAGGATAATGGCAAACTCGTCTCCTCCGTACCGTGCCGCAAAGTCCGCCGGCCGTTTCGTCTGGGTCGCGATGGATTGTGCGACGGCCTTCAGGCATTCGTCTCCCACCATATGCCCGTGACGATCGTTAAACTCCTTTAAATTGTCTATGTCGCAAAGAAGCAGGGAAAGCTCGCTTCTCTCCCTTTGCATGCGGCGCCATTCTTCCCTGAGCCGCTCATCGAACCATCGCCGGTTGGCGATCTTGGTCAAGGAGTCGGAGCGGGCCAGCATTTTCAGCTCCTTGTTGGATTCTTCAAGGGCTTGCCGGGTCTGCTCATAGTCGGTCACGTCGTTTAGCAAAATGACGCGCACCCCCCCGTCCGTTCCCATGGGAACCGCCTTGATCGACAGGTATCGATCTCCTTGCCGCAGCGTGTCCTGCGTCATTTCAGCCCCTGTCCTTTCCAGAAACCGGGCCGCAGCAGCGCGGTTTTCCTCATGGAACAAAGAAAGAAAATCGCTTCCCAGCAAATCCACTTTCGGAAAGACAAAACATTCGGCGGCCGCGGAATTGGCAAAAATGATCCTGCCGTCGCGGCTGATTTCAAGAATTCCGTCTGAAATATGCTCGAGGATGGCTTCCAGGTGCTTGTTGGCCAGCAAAAGCTCTCTGGTGATCTGCCGGGGACGGAGATTTTCAAGGCCGATGACGGTTTTCTCCATTCCATCGCGTTTGCTTCCTCCGGCACTGGATATCGCCTGGAGGATATGGTTTCCCATTTCCGGCAAGGGGCCCTTGGCAATGCACAAGTCCGCCCCCAGCGCCTTCAAATGGCAGGTATCTTCCACGGCGGTGGCGGAAAGAATAAAAAGCGGCGTTTTCTTGAATCGGGAATCGTTGCGGATGATTTTACAAAGGGTCGCCCCGTCGATGTTGGGCATGATCAAATCGACCAGGATGAAATCCGGCAAAAACACCTTCAGCAGATCGAGGGCAAGCAGCCCGTCTTCTGCGGTTTCGACCTGGTACCCTTTTTTTCCCAATAAATCGGAAATGTATTTTAGGATCAGGGGGTGATTGTCGACAACCAGTATTTTCTGTTTTACCGGTTCCACTTGAGCGCTCCTTGCCGTTGTCTGGTGGGTTGCCTCACAAGCAGCGGGACGCCTGCTCCGGTTTTCCCCGATTTTCAGTACTCTTTCATACCACAGCGCGCGGCTTTCCGGAACCCGCCCCTTGAGTCCTCGTAAAAATCGACCTGAGATGCGATGTCTGCGGCTGAAGTCAAAGCGGATGGGGAGGGTTCTAAA
>CAYPFH010000208.1:0-7163 GCA_964409825.1 uncultured Desulfobacterales bacterium
TCTGCTTTCCTGCCTTATATTCCCGATATCTCTTATCGAGCTCTCTTTTCTGCCACTCATGCATTGGAAGTTCTGCATTGCTTCGAGCAATTGAATCCCATACATCTTCAATCAGCAGCAATTTTTCCGAAAGATTCAATTTTTCAATTTTTTCCTTTATTTCATCCGGTCGCATTTGAATCTCTCCTTATGTGATTTCTCGTATCTTTGACTATCTATTCGGCGCGATAACGCCCGGCTTCAGCGGCGAGGGAACCGAGTCCGACGAAAGCCGATGTTAGCCGTCAATTATCTCGTTCAATCCGTCGATAATACTAACAAGCTCCTCTGCGGAAGCACTTGCAATTTTTTTCCCGATTCTTTTTGTCGAAAGCGTTCGAATCTGGCTGATCTTCGCCCAGGATTTTTTGGGAAGTTTCGTGTCTGAAAGCTCAAGCGCGAGCGGGAATCCAGCACGCTGGGGCTGGCTTGTGATCGCTCCAGCGATGACAGTGCCGGACCGGTCATTGAAAATGTTATGACTCAAAATAAGAACAGGGCGGAAACCGCCCTGTTCGTTTCCGATGACAGGATTCAAATCAGCCCAGTGGATATCGCCTCTCAATATTCCGGCCATTCATCCATCTCCGCAGAAAGTCCCTCTTCGGCCATACTTTGCTCATACTCTGGATCGAGTTTCGCGCATTCCTGGGCCAAGCGGGTCCGTTCAAGGCGATGCAGCTTGTCCGCGACCGCCTCCTGGATTGCCTTGCTGCGGTTCGGATAGATCCTGGACTTCACCATTAAATCCAGTTGCTTTAATAGCTTGTCATCGATGGTGATTGCAATTTTTGAAGCTGCCATTTCGATCACCTCCGGTATGACAATATGTCATACCATACAGCGTTTCAAGCTCAAAATTTTCACTTCCCGCCGGCTAACATTATATATTGGGTTGCAGGCTATATTAGCGCCAATTTATGAAAAATGAGACAATTCAGGGAGCGTCCTCATTGTCCCCTATTTTTCTCTCAAAGCTATTTTTATAATAAATCCAGTTGTTTGAAAATTCTTCCTGCTTGTCTTGAAGAAGACACAATGCCCTGAGACCTCCGTTTATGGTCTGAAAAAACCGGCTTGAGGCCTATGGATTTCGGTGGCAGGTCCGCAATCTGGCCGTGCGGCAATGATTCCCGTTTGCTGCCGATACTGCCGTAGCATTGATTGGCAGGCTATTTCTGCAGATTCTGGAAGCGATTCTCGAAATGGATGAAACTGCGGAAAGGCGATCTCGAGATGCACAGTTTTCTGCGCAGTGGTGCCCGAAAAACCGGGCAGATTCAGCAGGATATCACCTGGTTCAAGAAAATCGCGAAAGCGACCTTCTCAATCCCAGGGAGACGGCAGCGGGGGATGCGCCTTGGCCGCGGCCATTTCCTGCCCCCGCCTGCGGGTGAGCAGGGCAAAGGCGGCAACACCGGCCATGATCACCGCCACGCCGAACAAAAAGGCCTGGCGCAGCTCGAACAGATCCATGGCCAGGCCCGCGGCCAGGGCGCCGCCGGCCATGCCCATGCTGTGGGCCATGGTCAGAAGCGCCATGACCGACCCCATCGACTCGGTGTGGTTTCCTTTCAAGACGGCGATAGCCATCAGCGCCGGCATGGAAATCCCGCCGCCGATGCCGAACACCAGGTTGGCCGTAAACAGGTCGGAAAAACCTTCGGCCCCCTGGAAAAGAAACACCGCTGCTGCGGCGACGATGCCGCCGGCCACCACCATGGCCGTCCGGTTGAGGCGGTCTGCCAGCCAGCCCATGGGGGTTTGCATCAGGCCGGATACGAACACCCCGAGCATCACCAGAACCCCGATGGACGAGCTGCTCAGGGAAAACTCCACATCGGCAAAGACCGGCAAAAAGCCCCAGATGATCCCGATGGCCGCCGTGTAGGCAAACCGGTAGCAGAAAAGACCGGCGATAACAGGATCGGTGACCAGCCGACGCCACGCCAGGGGCTGAGCCGCCCGGGTAACCCCCGCCTCCTGCCTTCGGGGCGGCAGAAACGCCAGGCTCAACAAAAAACCGACCAGAGCCAGGGCCCCCATGACGGCAAAGGCGGCATCCAGGTCGATCCAGTCCTTGAGCGCCCCGCCGGCCAGGGGTCCGAGGCTCAAACCGCTGAAGATCGACATGTGAAAGAGCCCCATGGAAAATCCCTCCTGCCCGGCCGGGGTGATGTCTCCGACGTAGGCCTGGGCCACGGGCATGATCATGGCAGAAGCGATTCCCTGGACAAAACGAAGGAAGATGAGCGACTCCACGTCGGACGACCAGATAAAGGCGACGGAGATCACGGCATAGCAAAACAGCCCGATGACGATGAACGGCTTTCTCCCCTTTCTGTCCGAAAGCCGTCCGAAATAGGGAAGAAACACGGTGCGGGAAAGGGCAAAGGCCCCGAAGATCAGGCCGATGTAAATGCCGCTGGCCCCCAGGTCCTTGGCGTAGACCGGCAGCAGCGGCACCACGATCCCCACGCCGGTGACCGTGGCGAAGATGGAAAGAAAAAGGACGGCAAAAATTCGTTTGTCCAGGGTTTGCATGAGATGGGTTTGGGGGTTCAGGGTTCAGAGGTTCAGAGGTTCTGGGTTCGAGGGTTCCGCGTTCGGGGTTCGGGGTTCTGGGTTCTGGGTTCCAGGGTTCGGGGTACAAAGTTCAAGCAGGATTACATAAACTTTGAACCTTGAACCCGGAACCGCTCGCGAAGCGAGCCGCCCTACACCCCCGCCTTGATTTTTTCCAGGGCCGACTCCACCAGGTTCCGGATCTCAGAGAGCCTCTCTTCGGAAAGGGCCTCGAACCGAAGCACCAGGGCCGGCTGGGTGTTTGACGCCCGCACCAGCCCCCAGCCATCGTCAAAAACGATGCGCGCCCCGTCGATGTCGATGACATTGTATTTGCCGCGGAAATATTCGGTCGCTTTTTCCACGACGGCGAACTTGACCTCGTCGGGGCATTCCACCCGGATCTCCGGGGTGCTTACGGTCTCGGGCACGTCTGCCAGCAGCTCGGAGATCCGCTTTCCGGTGCCGGCCAGAATCTCCATCAGGCGGCAGGCGGCATACACCGCATCGTCGTATCCGTAGTACCGGTCCGCAAAGAACATGTGTCCGCTCATCTCGCCGGCCAGATCGGCACCCTCTTCTTTCATCTTCTGCTTGATCAGGGAATGGCCCGTCTTCCACATCACGGCCCGGCCGCCGTGCTTTTCGATGTCGTCGTACATGGTCTTTGAGCATTTGACCTCGGAGATGAAGGCCGCCCCGGGCTTTCTGGAAAGGATTTCCCTTGAGAAGATGATCATCAGCTGGTCGCCGAAAATCTGCCGGCCCTTTTCGTCGACCACCCCGATCCGGTCGCCGTCGCCGTCAAACCCGATGCCCAGGTCGAGTTTTTCTTCGGCCACCAGGGCGATCAAATCGGTCATGTTTTCGATCACCGTCGGATCGGCCTCGTGGTTGGGAAACGTGCCGTCCATGTCGCAGTAAAGATCGTAAACCTCGCAGCCGAGCCGCTTGAAAATGGGCAGCGCGGCGGGCCCGGCCGTTCCGTTTCCCGCATCGACTCCCACGCGCAGGGGCTTTTTCAGTTCGATGCTGCCGGCCACGTAGTCGATGTAGGGGGGCAGAATATCGTAAGACGCCGTTTTTCCGGCGCCCTTTGCAAAGTCGCCTTCTTCGATGATCCGCCGGATTTTTTTAAGCTGTTTGCCGTAGACCGAATCCACCCCGCTGCAGATCTTAAAGCCGTTGTATTCCTTGGGGTTGTGACTGGCCGTGACCATGACGTTTCCCTGCACCTGAAGGTGCCGGATGGAAAAATAGCCCACCGGGGTTGGGCAGACGCCGATGTCGGTCACATCGCAGCCGGCGGCGGCCAGGCCGGCGATGAGCTTTTCGGCGTAGCCCTCCGAGGTGAGCCGGCAGTCCCGGCCTACCGTCAGGGTGCGGCCTCCCTGGCTTTGAAGATAGGTCCCGACTCCCCTTCCCAGCAAGAAGACATCGTCTTCGGTAAAGTCTTCGCCTGCAATGCCCCGGATGTCGTATTCCCTGAAAATTCCCGGATTCATGGTCTTTCTCCTGTTTCTCACAGCTTTCTCACCGCAGAGGCGCAGAGAAAAATTTTTAAAAAGCAAGCGAGTTCGACAGCTCAGTTTCTATTGTGCCCGCCCCGCATCAAGCGCGGGATAGACTGCGGTGGGCATCCAGCCGCCTAATCACGATCCTGCCTGGAGTCCCGCCTTCGCCGAAATGACATTTCTTTCTCGAAAGAAGCTCATCTCGGTTCTCAAAAAGAATTTCTCCGCGTCCTCTGCGCCTCGGCGGTGAATCCTCTTCCGTTCCTCTGCGGTGAACCTAAAATCCAAAGCGCCACACCAGCACCGCCGCGCCCAAAGCCCAGCAATACGGCGCAAAGCGGTGCAGGTGGCCGTTTTTCACGATGCGAAGCAGCAGCACAAGGGCAATCCAGCCGGTGACGGCGGCCACCGTCCCGCCGAGCAAAAGCACCGGGACCGATGCGCTGGAAGTCACCCCGCCGCTGATTTCGAGCAGCAGGGCGCCGACGATCGCCGGCAGCGACAGCAGAAACGAAAACCGCCCGGCCGTGGCCCGGTCCACTCCGAGAAACAGCGCCGCAGAGATGGTGGCCCCGGCCCGGGAGATGCCCGGAAGGATGGCAAGTCCCTGCATCAATCCGATGACCAGTGCGGCTTTGACCGTCATTTCCGATACGGTCCGGCTGCCCGAAGCCCGGGTCCGCGTCGCCCACAACAATGCGCCGGTGACCAGCAGCATGACCCCCACGATCGACACCGAGGCAAAAATCCGGTCCGCCGCCCGGTGAAACCCGAGGCCGAGAACAGCCGTCGGCACGCTGCCGGCCACGATCAGCAGGGCCGTCCGGACCTGCTCGTTTTGCGCAACCACCGGCCGCCATCCTCCGGCCGCGGCCGAAAGCTGCGGAAGCCGCACCAGGGCCGACACGATGGCGAGGATATCCTTGTAAAAAACGACCAGAATTGCCAGCAGGGTGCCGATGTGCAGGCTGATGTCGAATAGAAGTTCGGGTTCGGTGAGGCCGAAAAAATGCTGGCCCAGCACGAGGTGACCCGAACTGCTGACCGGGAGAAATTCGGTCAGCCCCTGGACGATGCCCAGAACGAATGCCTGGATCGGCTCCATGCTCAACCCTTTACCACGGCCATCGGCCGCAGCCGGGCCACTTTTTTGCAAATGCCGGCGCCGTGGACGACATCCACGACATTGGTGACGTTTTTGTAGGCCTCGGGCATCTCTTCTCTCAGGGTGGAGCGCCCGGTCCACCGGACCAGGATCCCCTTGTCTTCCAGCTCCCGGTTGATTGCCCGTCCCTTGCTTTGGCGGACTGCGGCCTTCCGGCTGAGCAGCCTTCCGGCGCCGTGGCAGGTGGAGCCGAAGGTCTCTTCCATGGCCTTTTCCGTGCCGACGAGCACGTAGGAAGCGGTACCCATGTCGCCGGGAATCAGGCTCGGCTGACCGACCTGTCGGTATTCCTCGCAGATCGCCTCGTGGCCGGGGGCAAAAGCCCTTGTCGCCCCCTTGCGATGAACGCAGATCGTCTGCATCCGGCCGTCGACCCGGTGCACTTCTTTTTTGGCGATGTTGTGGCAGACGTCGTAGACCAGATCCATGCCGAGACGCTCGGGCCCTGTTTCGAAGACCTCGCTGAATACCTCCCGGGCGCGGTGAAGCAGGACCTGCCGGTTGACCCATGCGTAGTTTGCCGCGCAGGCCATAGCCGACAGATATCGCCGGCCCTGTTCGGACTGGATCTGCGCGCAGGCAAGCTGCCGGTCCGGCAGTTCAAAGTCGAGGGAGTGAATCTGCCGGGTCAGTTCGGCGAGAAAATCGTCGCAGACCTGGTAGCCAAGCCCCCGGGAGCCGGTGTGGAGAAGGACCGTCACCTGCCCGGGAACCAGGCCAAAGACACGTGCCGTCTCTTCTTCGAAGACTTCGTCTACCACCCCCACCTCCAAAAAATGGTTGCCCGATCCCAGGGTGCCGAGCTGTTTTCGACCCCGGTCCAGGGCGCGCTGGCTGAGCAGGGAAGGATCCGCGCCTTCGATGCAGCCGCCGTCTTCGGTCCGGGCCACATCAGCGTCCGTGCCGTAGCCGTGGTTCACGGCCCATTGGCTTCCCTGGCGGAGCACCTGTTTTTCCTCTTTTTCCGAAACCTTCAGGGGACCGGTGGACCCCACCCCCGAGGGGATGTTTTGGAACAGCGCTTCGACCAGTTCCCGGAGCCGGGGCCGCACGTCGGCTTCTTCGAATCCGGTGGTCGCCAGCCGCACCCCGCAGTTGATGTCGTAGCCGACCCCTCCCGGGGAAACCACCCCGGTGTCCCAGTCGAAGGCGGCCACCCCGCCGATGGGAAAACCGTATCCCCAGTGCATGTCCGGCATGGCCAGGGACGCCTTGACGATGCCCGGCAGCACCGCCACGTTGGCCACCTGCTTGAGGGGTTCTGCCTGCTGAGGGTCTTCGAGCATCTCGGCGCCGGCGTAGACGATCCCCGGCACCCGCATGGCGCCGGTCTTGGCAAGCTCCCATTTGTATGGGCTGAGCTGTCTGAGGTCCATTTTTCGCTATCCTTATTTATCAAATCGCTGCAGCGATTTTATAATCATAACCCCTATGGGTTCCGATGAAAAGGGGCGCTTGCCGGTGTCGGATATCGGATGTCGGATGTCGGATAACAGAAAATGGGCTCTGCGCATAGGGCATGGCGCATGGGGAAGGTGCCGAACCATCAAACGGGAATCCTTTTTCTCTTATGTGAAACTTCGGTCGAAGCCAGCGGCAAAAACCGACCTATCCCCACCTTGGGTTTTGGAAGTTGGAGGGCCACGCTCCGTCGTGGCCGGCATTTGTGCATCACCGGCAACACGGACGCGACAGAGCGCGTCCCTCCACCGGCAGGGGCTTCGGGGGAAGTTTCAGTATTGATCAAACTGAACGCCATGGCAGCCAGAGGCCCCGCTCGTATGAAACTTCGACGGTACCATCTCGTCATTCCGGACGCAGGGAAGCGGAGCTGAGCGAAGATCCGGAATCCAGTTCTCCCCTGGATCCTCCTTCGACTT
>CAYPFH010000209.1:0-7113 GCA_964409825.1 uncultured Desulfobacterales bacterium
GCGGGGGCAGGTCGGTTTTTACCGCCTGCTTCGACCGAAGTTTCACATAGGTAAAAGTAAAAACTCCGCCCCACTTGTCAAAGTGTCTTTTGTCAAATAAAAAACCCGGCTTCCACAGGAAGCCGGGTCTTGTTTTTTCCCGCCAGGGAAAAAACTATTCGACCGTGGGCCGCGGCAGCACGCCGGCCCGCTCGGCGATCTCGGGCACCTTGTGCTCCCACTCGATGGCCATCAGGTGAACGCCGGCCACCCCCTTCATCTCCTTAAACTCTTCGATCTGTTCGCAGGCGATCTTGATGCCTTCCTCGGCCACTTTTCCCTTGCCTGCGCCCTGGAGCCGCCCGATGATTTCGTCTGGAACATCCATGCCCGGGACCTTGTTTTTCATGTACTTGGCCATACCGACGCTTTTCATGGGGGTGACCCCGGCCAAAATATAGCACTTTTCCGTCAGGCCCATGTCGTTGGCCTCTTTGATAAACTGGCGGAACCGCTCCATGTTGTAGATGCACTGGGTCTGGATGAAGTCGACCCCGGCCTCGATCTTCTTGGCCAGCCGGTGCACCCGCCATTCATAGGGAACGGCAAAGGGATTGGAGGCTGCCCCGATGAAAATCTTCGGCGGGTGTTCGATCTCGGCCCCGCCCAGAAACTTTCCTTCGTCTCTCATCTGCTTGACCATGGCGATCAGCTGCATGGAGTCGATGTCGAAGACCCCTTTGGCGTCGGGATGGTCGCCGAACTTGGCATGGTCTCCGGAGAGGCAAAGCATGTTTTTTACGCCGTGGGTGTAAACCCCGAGGATGTCTGCCTGCATGGCCAGGCGGTTTCGGTCTCGGCAGACCATCTGAAAGTTGGGCTCCAGGCCCTCCTGGATCAGCAGCAGGCACGCCGCCCAGGAGGCCATTCGCACCACCGCGGTCTGGTTGTCGGTGATGTTGACCGAATCCACCTTTCCCTTCAGGTGCTGGGCCTTTTCGATCACTTCTTTTGCGCCGGTGCCCCGCGGCGGCCCCAGCTCGCCGGTAAAGGCAAAGTGTCCGGCCTTGAGAATTTTTTCCAGGTTGCTTCCGGACTTCAAACCGTTATCCGTGCTCATATCTGCCACCTCGATCGGGTTGGGGAGTTACCGCAAGTCTGTCGCCGGTGTCTGGCGGCTACTTGGCTTCTTCTTTCTCCGGTTTTTTATAGCCGGGCTGGACCAGGGTGCGGGGCATGGTGTCCCGCCATCCGACGGCTTCGTAGATCTTTTTGATATGATGAAGACGCCCCTGCTTGGCCAGGCGCTCGTAGATCTGGTACCAGGCGCAGGGCTGATCCGGATCGATTTCGCAGCTTCCCTGGTTGGTGCCGCCGCAGGGTCCGTTGTAGAGGCCTTTTGCGCACATGGTGACCGGGCAGATGCCGCCGGTCCATCCCAGGACGCACTGCTGGCAGGAGCGGCACCGCTCCTCGTACCAGCCCACGGCCTGGTTGACGGCCAGACCGGAGGTGTCCACCGCCGGAAAAACCGGCTTGCCGGGAAAGCGCTCGGCCAGAAATTGGATCCCCACACCGCAGGCCATGGAGATCAATGCATCGTAGCCGGTCTCCTTGTCGTCGAGTTCGGCCAGATACTCCCTGTCGCACTGGCGCTCTACGGTGACGCTGTTGACCTCGAGGGGATTGTCGGCGAGCTTCCTTGCCATCTCCAGTTCGGTGGCCAGGATGTCGGCCTCTTTTTCTCCGCCGACCAGGCAGACCGCCACACAGGTGCCGCACCCGACGACCAGAACCTTCTTGTACTCCTCGATCATCTCCATGATCTCGTCGAAGGGCTTTCGCTTTGCTACGATCATCTTGTTTCCTCCCGAACGAATCGGTTCGATGGTTTTTAACGCTTGCGTTTTTCGGCTACATTTCCGACTCGGGATGGAAGACGTCCACATCTTTCAGGTCGTCGCCCAGGTACGCCCGCTCGTTGGGACCGAGGATGCCCAAAGACAGGCACAGCAGGGTCCACAGGTGCACCGTCTGCCAGGCGTGGTTGTTGATGTCGCTCATGTCGTGAATCTGGGCATGGCAGTTGTGGCACGGCGTGATGCAGTAGCCCGCCTTCGTGTCGAGGATCTGCTCGGCCTTGAGCTTTCCGTAGGCCCGGCGCTGTTCCGGGTAGCCGCTTTGCAGAAATCCGCCCCCGCCCCCGCAGCAGTAGTTGTTGGAGCGGTTGGGCTGCATTTCGATGAAGTTTTCCTCTCCTACCACCGCCTTGACCACGAAGCGCAGATCTTCGGCCACCGGATCGCCGAAAGACTTTCTGACCAGCTGGCACGGATCCTGGACCGTGAACTTGATCTTGCGGTCCTTGTTCCATTCGCTGCTGGGCTTGAGCTTGCCCTCCCGGATCCACTGGGCGTAGTATTCGATGATGCTGCGGATCTCGAAGTTGTAGTCGATCTTGAACTTTTGCAGTCCGAACCGGACTGCGAACAGTTCGTGCCCTCATTCTGTGTTGAGCCAGACCTTGCAGCCCAGGTCCTCCACCGCTTTTTTCTTGACCTCCACGATGTGCTTCCAGGCATCGTCGTCGGCCAGAAACATGCAGTAGTTTTCCGCGGCCCACCCTTTGGTGCCGTAGGTCCAGTCCGCCCCGGCCAGGTGAAAAATCTTCCACATCGGGACCATTTCGTCGGGTTCGGTGACCGGCTCTCTGGAGTTCTGGTTGAAGTAGAACTCGGCCCCTTGCTTGTTGACCGGGGCCTCCATGTCGGCGAACTCGGGCTGGGACTCGCGGTATTCCTCCAGCACGTCTTCGACCACGAACTGGAAGTCCTCTTCGGTGGCGCCCATGGCCGAGCAAGTGTCGTTTCGCAAGGCCATGTCACAGGAGCCGAGAATCCCCTTGGGCCGCTCTTCTCTAGGCCACTGCTGCCGCGCGTAAAAGACCAGCTGGGGGATGTTGATCTTCATCGGGCACACGTAGATGCACCGCTGACACATGGTGCACCACCAGACCCAGGGGGTCTTGGTGACCTCCTCGTCCATGCCGAGGGCGGCCATGCGCAGAAACTTTCTCGGATCCATCCCCTCCATACCCGTGGCCGGACAGCCCGACGAGCACGCACCGCAGGTCAGGCACAGATTGAGGTTGCCCCCCTCCGGGAGAACCTCCTTGACCTTGTCGATGAAGGTGCTTTTTTTCTTGCCGCCAAGTTTGATCACTTCTTCCGCCATAGATTACTCCTTGAATTTTATGAATTTACTTTGCTTTTTAAAGGGTTTGGCCCCAGGTTGCGGATGTGCTCGGTCATCTCCTTTGCGTACTGGGCAAACGTGGGCCCTTCTCCGGATGACAAATTATACATTCTTACCCGGTCGCCTTCAATACCGATTTCATCGAGAAGCTGCCGGACGTGGTTCACCCGCTCTTTGGCCCGGTAGTTGCCTTCGTTGTAATGGCAGGTCCCTTCCAGGCAGCCGACCACGTAGACGCCGTCTGCCCCCTTCTGAATCGAGCGAAGCAGGTGCATCACGTCGACTTTGCCGGAGCAGGGGACGAGAATGATTTTGATGTTGGCTGGATAGTCGAGTCGCATCGAACCTGCCAGGTCCGCGGCCGAATACCCTCAGTAGTTGCAGCAAAATGCGATGATCGTCGGTTCGAATTCCGCCATTAGATTCCTCCTGCCAGCAGCGCGTCAATTTTGCATGTGATCTGATCGTCTTCATAGAAGCTGAGCTGAATCGCCTGCCGCGGGCAGACAGCGGTGCAGACGCCGCAGCCGTGGCAAAGGGCGTCGTCGATTTCGATGTCGCCTTTTTCCACGTTGAACGTCGGCACGCCAAAGGGGCAGGAGCGAACGCAGGTCAGGCATTTCACGCAGTGGTCGACGTCCACCTTGGCCGTGATGGCCGACAGTTGGATGGTGTCCTTGGACAGGAACGTCACCGCCCGGCTGGCCGCCGCCTGGGACTGGGCGATGGTCTCGGAGATCAGCTTCGGGCCGTGGGCCATGCCGCACAGAAACATTCCCTCTCCGGGCATGTCCACCGGTCTGAGCTTTACGTGCGCTTCGATGAAGAACCCTTCCGGATTCCGGTTCAACTTCATGATGTCGCTTACCGCCTTGGTGTCGGTGGCGGTCACCCCGGCGCTCAGGGCCAGCAGGTCCGTTTCGATTTCGATGTCCTGCTGAAGCACATGGTCCTTGACGTTGACCGTAAGCCCGTCGCCGTTTGACGAAACCTGCGGCGGATGCTCTCTGTCGAACCGGATAAAAATGACTCCCTGCTTGCGGGCCTCGGTGTAATAGTCTTCCAGGAGCCCGTAAGTGCGCATGTCCCGATACAGGACGAAGATCTGACTGTCCGGGTTCTTCTTCTTGATCGCCAGGGCGTTTTTCACCGCGGCCTGGCAGCAGATCCGGGAGCAGTTGGGGTTTTCTTCGTTTCTGGAGCCGACGCACTGGATCATGACCACGGTGTCGAGGCCTTCGGCCCCGCTTTTTTCCAGCCGGTCGGAAAGTTCCACCTGGGTCGCCACCCGGTCGTCTTCCTTGTAGAGAAACTCCTTGGGTCGATATTCGGATCCGCCGGTGGCCACCAGGATGACGCCGTGGTCGATGCTTCGGGCCTCTTGCCGGCCGTCGATTTTGACTTCGGTCAGAAAGTTGCCCTGAAAACCCTCAAAGCCGACCACCTGGGCACCGGTGAGCACCTCGATCTTGTCGTCCTTTTCCACCTGGCCGACAAGTTTTTCCAGGTAGGCCTGAACGTCGGCCCCTTCGATCGTGTGGTGAAGCCGGCGGGCCATGCCCCCCATATCGGCCTCTTTTTCGATCAGCACCGACGCAAAACCCTGCCTGGACAGGTCCAGGGCGGCGTTCATGCCGGCGATGCCGCCCCCGATTACCAGCGCCCGCTTGTTGACGGGGATGACCCGCTCGTGGAGCGGGTGCAGGGTGGCGGATCGAGCCACGGCCATGCGCACCAGCTCCTTGGCCTTTTTGGTGGCCAGCTCCGGATTGTTGGCGTGAACCCAGGAGTCCTGGTTGCGGATATTGGCCATCTCGAACAGATATTTGTTCAACCCGCAGGCTTCTATCGTCTCCATGAACATGGGCGCGTGGGTCTTGGGCGAACACGAGGCCACCACCACCCGGTTCAGGTTTTCCTCGGCGATCTTTTCCTTGATCTTGTCCTGGGTGTCCTGGCTGCAGGTGAACAGGTTGCTGTCGGTAAAGACCACCCCCGGCAGGGTGCCGGCGTAGTTTTGCACTTCCGGTACGTCGACCACCCCGCCGATGTTGATGCCGCAGTTGCAGACGAACACCCCGATGCGCGCTTCCTGGCCGGCGACGTCGATTTCCTCGGGAAATTCGATCGTCCTGGCGTCTTTTCCGCGGGCCTCGGCCACATCGGCGCCGGCAGCCGAGGCTGCGGCGCTGGCCTCGGTGACCGATGCCGGGATGTCCTTGGGACCCTGCAGGATGCCGCAGGTATACACGCCCGGCCGGGAGGTGGACACCGGCACAAAGGGGTCGGTCTTTAAAAAGTTGTAATGGTCCATCTCGATGCCGAGGCGTTCGGCCAGGGCCTTGGTCCCTTCCCCGGCCTGGAGCCCGACGGAAAGAACCACCATGTCGAAGGCCTCGTCGACCATGCTGCCGTTTTCGTCGGCAAAGCGCAGGGTCAGGTCCCGGGTTTCCGGGTCGTCATAGATCGAATGTATCCTGGCCTTGACAAAGCGGACGCCCTCTTTGTTCCGGGCCCGTTCGTAGTACTTTTCGTAGTCCTTTCCAAAGGTGCGGATGTCCATGTAGAAGATGGCCGCGTCCAGCTCCTCTTTGGAGTGCTCCTTGGCGATCATGGCGTCTTTGATGGCGTACATGCAGCACACCGAGGAACAGTAGCCGTTTCCGCACCGGTTCGTGTCCCGGGAGCCGACGCACTGGAGCCATGCGATCTTTTTAGGCTCCTTTTCATCCGACGGCCGCACCAGGTGGCCCATGGTGGGGCCGGAAGCCGACAAAATCCGCTCGAACTCCAGACTGGTCATCACGTTCGGGTTTTTCCCGTAATGGTAGAACTGGGAAAGTTCTCCCGGATCGTAGAGCTCGGTGCCGGCAGATAAAATCACCGAACCGACGGTGATCTCCTTGTCTTCGGGCTGCTGGCTGTGGTCGATCGCTTCGGCCAGGCAGGCCTTGACGCACTGGTAGCATTCCGAGCAGATTCCGCAGCGCAGGCACCGGTCGGCCTCGGTTCTGGCCTCGGCCTCATCGTAGCCGTAGGAAACCTCTAAAAAGTTGCACTCTCTTGCCTCCGGATCGAGGCAGCGCACCGGGGTTCTGGGCTTTACGGCCTCCATGCTCGTGTCCGGCTTTTCAAACTCCCACTGTTTTTCCCGGCCTTCGGCCAGATCCTGTCCATTGAGGTACCGATGGATGCTTTCGGCCGCTTCTTTTCCGCAGGCCACCGCATCGACCACTGATTTGGGGCCGTAAAAGGCGTCGCCGCCGGCAAACACCCATTCCACCGAAGTTTGCAGGGTCACCGGGTCGGCCTTGATCCCACCCGGCGGCGTGGTTTCGATCCCCTGCTCGCGGATGCCGTCCAGGACCGTACTCTGACCGATGGCCACGATCACCGTGTCGCCGAAAAACGGCTGGCAGGCATCTTCATCATACTGCGGCGAAAACCGGCCGTTTTCGTCGAAGACCGCGGTGCAGGTCTTGAACTCGATTCCGGATACCTTGCTGCTCTTGTCGATGAAAAAGTTCTTGGGGCCGAAGCTGTTGACGATTTCGATTTCGCTTTCCAGGGCTTCTTCGATCTCATGCTCCCAGGCGGGCATCTCCTCACGTTTTTCCAGGCAGATGAGGGTGACGTTCTTGGCCCCCTTTCGTTTGGCGGTCAGGGCCACGTCGATGGCCACGTTGCCGCCGCCGATCACCAGCACGTCTTCGCCGATCTCAACCTCTTTTCCCAGGGCCACGTCCCGCAGAAAATCGACCCCCTGCAGAACGCCTTCGGTGTCTTCGTTCTCCACCCCCAGTTTTCTTCCGCCGTGAAGGCCGATGCCGATGAATACCGAGGAATATCCGTCATTTTTGAGGCTTTCCAGGGTGATGT
>CAYPFH010000210.1:0-2470 GCA_964409825.1 uncultured Desulfobacterales bacterium
ATGTATATCGCTGAAGCGAACATCGGCGTTGAGCAGACGCCGAGAAAGTAGTGCCTGATCCGTAAAACCATAGGCGGCGCTGCTCACGCCGGGCATTACAATACCACCATAGTGCATCGAAACCTGCCTCGCGGACTACACTCGCCAGAACCCGGTATCGGTCTATTCCGTGGCACCAGAACATCTTGGGCATACCCAGATGATGCTATCGGCGCGAAATCCGGCTATCATTCCCTGCTGACTTAAGGCACTTTCGACTCCTTTCATAATTGATAATCATCCCGACTCCTTTTCCAGGTATCCATAGCCCGAATGCGACTTAAAAAAGCAAAACCCCACGATTTTCAATCAGAGCGAGTCTTTACCGGGCAGCAGGCCGGTTACCGCCGCGTCGTCCCGCGGGAGGTGCTCCAGACCTTGATGGGGAGGTCGAACTCTTCGATTACCGCATCGAGACGCCGCCGGTGGACAGCATCCGGTGCCCCTTCTTCGATGAGGACGATGCCTGGTTTTTTCCCGGTGCCCACGGCGGGGCGCAGGCTCCAGCCCACGGCGTCGGCCAATCGGGAGGCGAAGGCCACTTCCACGGCATGGGTGGGGGTCAGACAGTCGCAGCGTCCGCCGTCGCTCATCCGGACCCACATCGTACCGCCGGCCAGGGCGCACCAGCGTTCGGTGTACCATTTCGCCCCCCTCTTTCCGAAGCGGAGCTTCAGTGGTCGGAACCGTCAATCCCCGAGCTTTTCAAGAGAGGCTTTGATAAAGGCCGGAAGATCTCCCGGATTCCGGCTGGAGACCAGGTTTCCATCCACCACCACTTCCCGGTCGACAAACTCGGCCCCGGCATTTTTGATGTCCTGGACGATGGAGGCATAGCCGGTGATTTTCCGGCCCCGGAGAACGTCGGCGGTGATCAGCAGCTGCGGGGCGTGACAGATGGAAAAGACCGGTTTGCCGCTGTTGACGAACTCACCGGCAAAGCGGACGGCGGCGGCGTCGACCCGGAGCTTGTCCGGGGAATAGCCTCCGGGGATGAGCAGGGCGTCGAAGTCGTCCACGGAGACGTCTCCCACGCTTTTGTCGACGGTGACCGGCGTCTGTTTTTTTTTGCTGATCACCTTCTCTCCGGCCTCCAGGCCCACATGCACCAGCTCGTGGCCGGCGGCTGTGAACTTTTCAGCCGGCTCGGTGTATTCGGAATCTTCGAACATGTCGGTGATGATCACGGCAATTTTGCTCATGGAAGTTTCCTCCTCTTTGCTTTTTTTCAACGTCTTCCTGGATTCCCGCCTGCGCGGGAATGACTGAATTTTATTGGTTATTGGTTTGACGCGACACTAGAACAGCCGCAGGTGCTGAATCCAGTCCCTATGATAATTCATTGGAAACGCGCTGCAATGGGTTTAACCCAGTATCTTGCAGCGGCTCGGTTGAAAACGCCCCGGATGCGAGCTATGTTTATCGTAGCCTGGAAATTTTGGCCTTTCAATCAAGGAGGTAAAACCCATGTCAACGGATCGATTTTCCTTCCAAGAAGGAGACGCCCTGCTGATCGTCGACGTTCAGAACGATTTTCTGCCCGGCGGCGCACTGGCCATTGACAAAGGAGATGAGATCATTCCTGCGCTCAACCGATATCTTCAAAAGGCGGCAGAGGCCGGAATTCCCGTTTACGCGTCCAGGGACTGGCACCCGGCGGGCCACATCAGCTTCCGGGACCAGGGAGGCGACTGGCCCCCCCACTGCCTGCAGGACACCGAAGGAGCCGCATTTTCTTCCGCCCTGGCCCTCCCGGAGGATGCGGTGGTGGTGACCAAGGGGGTGCGATTCGATCAGGACCAGAATTCGGCATTCGACCAGACGGGACTCGTCGAGCGGTTGAAGAAAGACGCCATTCGGCGCCTGGTCATCGGCGGGCTGGCTCAGGATGTCTGCGTCCTGGCAACGGTGCTCGACGCCCGGCGCCACGGCTTCGAGGTGCTTTTGTTGGAGGAAGGAACGAAACCGGTGAAGGTCGAAGGCGGCCGAAAGGCGCTGACCGACATGATCAAGGCCGGTGCAAAATTCGTGGACGCCGAACTCGATGTCTGCACCTACGCCCCGGAGTGGGCCGAACACCAGCGCCCCGGCGAGCCCGAAGACGCCTGCGATGACGGCAGAAGCGGGAAAATATGATCCCGGATCAGAGCGCTTCTTTGAAGAATTCCCGCCTGCCACGCCGGGAAATACCCCTGGAGAAGCCCGCCACTGCTTTTTTTTGACGGACGCCGCCCTGCAGGCGGCCTTGTACCATTAATTGGCCGCCTGCAGAGGCAGGCGGAAGCGGGATGAAAGTCGCTCTTCGATCAGGCCTCGTCTTTGCGCAGGATCAGCCTGCACACCCTGCTTTCAGGGGCAAATAGGAACATCCCGGACAGCGCAAACAGGGGCAGTGCGAAAAACGCTCCGAGCACCGGAACGATGATAAAAC
>CAYPFH010000210.1:2570-7095 GCA_964409825.1 uncultured Desulfobacterales bacterium
CAGCAGGGCCAGGGGCAGTATCAGCAGCCCCACGGCTCTGCTGGAAATTTTTTCGGACAGACACTCTGACTTGTTCATATCGATATCCCTCCATTACGATTGTTTCTAAAGACCAGCGGGCGGATTTTACTGTTGCGCTACTTTTATAGATTATCCACGAATGAAAAAGTTACAATGGGAGAACCTGGGGGAAGAATCGGGGGGGAAAACCGCCTCTATCCCCGGCCGGCCCCGGTGCCGCTTCAGGCAGACGCCTCAGGGAAGGGCCCTTCGGCCCCCCACCTCCGGGAAAAACCGGATCGGCAAGAGGGTAAGCAGGGGGATGAAGGCCACTGCGAACAGCACCGGCTGGATCGAAAACATATCCGCCAACTTTCCGACCACCGGCGAAAAGGCGCCGCCGAGGCCGTAGGCAAATCCCATCATCAAGCTGGCTACCATCGACCGGCCCCGAGGCGCCAGGGACTGGGCCATAACCACGCCGATCGGAAGACTCGCCAGCGTGAAAAAGCCCGCCATGGCTGCACCGGGGTATACCCAGCCGCCCGGAAGGGCAAGTAGAAGGAGCAGCGCCGGGGTCATCAGGGCGTGGGAGAAGACAAACACCGGCTTGTATCCGATCCGGTCCGAGAAAAAGCCGGCCAGCAGCCCGCTGGCGGTCCCCGCCAAGGTGAACAGGGAAAACAGCGCCCCGGCCGAGACAAGGGAATACCCCCGGTTCACATAGAGCACGGGAATGAAGGTCAAAAAAGACTGCCCCACCACCGCCCGGAGGACCATCACGGTCCAGATCAGCAGGATCGGCCGCCAGGCATGACCCAGGGACTGTTTCAGGGAACCGAAAAATCCCAGCTCTTTGAAGCCCTCGCTTTCCGGCTGCGGGACGGCAAAATACAAATAGACGAGAACGGCCAGACCGAGGACCATGGTGATCGACACCGCCTCCAGGCCGAATCCGGCCGCGTACCAGGTGATAAACAGCGGGCCTACGGCAAAGGCCAAGGTGCCGCCGGTGTTGAATACGGACATGGACATGGCGGCGTTTTTTCCTGCGTAAAGGGGGATCATCCCGGAGACCGAAGGATGAAACATGGAAGAGCCCACCGAACCGAGGGCGACCAGCGTCAGCAGAACCCAGAAATTAGGCGCAACGCCCGACAGGGGGATGAACACCACTGCCATCGACAGCCCGCCGAGGATGAACCCACGGGTCTGATACCGGTCGGCCAGGTAGCCCACCGACGGTTGGACGATAAAGGCGAGCAGCCGTGCCACCCCGGCGACGATTCCCACCTGGGCAAGGGAAAGGCCCAGTTTTTCCACAAACAGCGGAAACAGGGGGCTGATAAAGGAGCTGTATAGATCCCCGGTAAAATGAACCAGGGTCAGTGCAAAGATGACCCGAACGTTTGTGGATTCAGCCATTCGCATCGCTGCCGCGCCCTTTTTTTTGAAGTCGTTTCCACGGAAAAGTCAGGGCTATAGTCCGAACCGGCCGCCGGATCAACCCCGAAAACCGCCTTTTCCCCCGAACGCTGCCATCTGCCTTCAAAATCGGCGCCGATTTTGCTATACCGCTTTGAGGCGAAAATATTCCGGATCATTTTCCGGCCGGGTAAATGCCCACCCTTGACGCTGAACGAAAGCCGATGAATCATATCCGACTGCCGGCACGTCAGAAGAATTTGCGCTCGATGATTGGTTTCGTTTCCGGCCTCGCCAGGGATCGTGGTTTTGGGCCGAAGCGGATTCTGGAATTGGAATTGGCCGTCGAAGAGGCCCTGGTCAACATCCTGACCTATGCGTACCCGGAGGGTGCCGGAGACATCGAAATCGCCTGCAAGGAGGAAAGCGGCAGCCGGCTGACCTTCGAGATCATCGATTACGGCATTGCCTTTGACCCGTTGGCCTTTCCGGTGCCGGATCTGCTCGTCGAACTGGCGATCCGGAAGGTCGGCGGGTTGGGGGTCTATTTCGTCCGCCAGCTGGCCGACCACGTCGAGTACCGGCGCAAGGGGGATGCAAACGTGCTCACCCTGACGTTCACCAACAAAGAGCCCCAGAAATGGGAGAATTCAACCCTTACCGAAGGAACCTGAACCTATGGAATCTTCCGTCCGGCAGATTGCCGATGTGACCGTGATTCGGATCGGCGGGCGGGTCGATCATGCGACAGCCAAGGCGTTTGAAGAAGTCTTACAGCCTCATATCGATGACGCCGCCGCCGCCGACCCATCGTCCAAGATCCTGATCGATCTGGGGGAGCTGTCGTTTATGACCAGCGCAGGGCTGCGGGTGTTGATGATCGCGGCCAAGGCCTGCGCCGCGCAGGGCAGGGAACTGGCCGTAGCCGCCCTGCTGCCTGCCATCGCGGAGATCTTCAAAATCAGTCGGTTCGACCTGGTCTTGAAAATTCATCCGACGGTGGAAGAAGGGCTGTCGGCCCTGTCCTTGAAGGCAGCCGCCTTCTGGGAGGCAGGCTGAACCGATTAAAACCGCTTCAGCGATATTACCGGGAAAATGTAAACGCCAAAGGACTCTTTTTTCCGGAGTCGGCATGGCCGTCAAGGAGGGATTATGCGTGTTCGCTTCTGGGGTACGCGCGGGTCGATACCGGTAGCCGCCTCCGGACGCACGATCCGGGAAAAAATCTTACAGACCCTGCGTCTGGCCGAAGGAAGGCGCTTTGGCACGGAAGAAGAGCTTGAGCGGTTCATCGACGACTCGATCCCTTTTCCCGTCCGGCACGGATACGGCGGAGACACTTCCTGCATCCAGATCGAATCCGGGGACGGGTACACTCTTTTGGACATGGGCTCGGGTCTGCGCCGGTTCGGACAACAGGTGATGGCCGAGCACGGCCCTGACCGGCCCCGGGAGTATCATGTCTTTCTGTCCCACATGCACTGGGACCACATCATGGGGCTTCCTTTTTTCCCGCCCATCTATATTCCCGGCAACACGATTCATGTCTACGGGGGCCACCCCGTTCCGATGATGCAGGAGGCCTTTCGGCGGCAGCAGTCCAACCCCTGTTTTCCGGTCTATTGGGATCAGCTGGGCGCCCGGATCGTTTTCACTCGCCTGGAGACAAGCCGCACTTACGAGATCAACGGGTTTTCCATCCGGCTCACGGACCAGACCCATCACGGCGGCTCCTTTGGGTTTCGCTTCGAAAGGGGCGGCAAAGCGCTGGTGTATTCCACCGATACGGAGCACAAACTGGAAGACGAGGCCCAGGCCGAGGCGGTGGTATCCTTTTTCCAGGATGCGGATCTGGTGATATACGACGCTATGTATTCTCTGGCCGACATGGTGACCGTCAAAGCGGACTGGGGCCATTCCTCCAATGTCGTGGGCGTGGATTTGTGCCTGCGGGCCGGCGTGAAGCACTACTGCATGTACCACCACGAGCCGGCCTACGACGACGGCATGATCCACACCAGCCTCGAAGAGACCCGGCGGTATGCCGAGATCGTCGGCGAAGGCCGCCCGATGACGATTTCCACGGCCTACGACGATCTGGTCATCGAACTGTAATCATCAAAGCGCCGCCGCGATTTGATGATCGGTTTCAGGTTCCGCGGAAAAACATCCATCAAGGCTCCAAATGGCGCATTGCAGGAACGCAACAAAGTTCCGGCATTCGGGCAAAAACAGTCCAGAGAAAGGGAGCGTTCATGGCAGCCGAATCCGGTAAAGACGCCCCCGCTGGGAGCACACCCCGTTTTTTTCGGATCCTGGCCGGCGGCCGCGGAAGACCGTCGGCCGCCGCGCTCCTGCTTTTGATGGCAGCGGTATTTGCCGTTTATGGGGCGGACGGCTGGGAACCGGTGCGGCGGGAAGTCTTCGACGGCTGGCAGCGCATTTTCCCCCGGCAGGTAGCGCAATTTCCGGTCGTCATCGTGGACATCGATGAAGAAAGCCTGGCGGTGCTGGGCCGCTGGCCCTGGCCCCGGACCCGCCTGGCGCAGCTTGTCGAGGCCGCCCGACGCCTCGGAGCGAAGTCGGTCGGCTTGGACATCATCATGCCTGAACCGGACCGCCTATCGCCGGAACTGCTTCTCGCCGATCGGCCCGATGCCGCCGAAGCACTCCGAGACGTGTTGTCCCGGCTTCCTTCCAACGACGAGGTCCTGGCCCGGGCCCTTCGAAAGATTCCGTCTGTCACCGCACGCGCCGCCCTGATCGGCGGAAAAGCGGGCCAAGACAGTGCGTCGGATCAGATCCCTATGACATTCGTTGGAGATTCGCCGGTGGATCGCGTCACTGCCTACAGCGGGCACCTGGCCAACATTTCTTCCATCGAAAACGCCGCCAACGGATGCGGATACCTCAACGATACCCGGGATGATGACGGGGTGGTCCGCACCATGCCCCTGTTGATCTCGGTGGACGGCAATCTGGCTCCGTCGATGTCGCTGGAACTGCTTCGCACGGCTGCAGGGGCAAACTGGTACACCGTTTTCGGCGGTCCCGGCGGCGTCGACGCCGTGCAGGTAGGAAGTCGGGTCGTTCCGACGGA
>CAYPFH010000211.1:0-7082 GCA_964409825.1 uncultured Desulfobacterales bacterium
CCCTTTCCGGGTTGAACGCCGGAGCCGGGGACGTGATCGTCACCGCAGCCGGCGGATCCATTCTTGACGGCGGCGATAAGGATTTGGAGGTGACGGCAGACACCCTCAAGTTTTCGGCCGGCTTCGGCGTGGGCACGGCCGGCGATCCGCTTGAAATTGCTGTGCGGCTGGTTTCCGCATCGGCAGGCAGCGGCGGTGTTCATCTGATCAACGACGGTGCATTGGTCGTTGGAACCGTTGGACCTTTTACAATGATTCTGCCAGACGGCGCGGAACTGACCGACTTTACATCGAGTGGAATTGCCACAACCGAAGGCGGCGCTGTGAGACTGAACGTGGCCGGTGGATCGATTTCACTGGATGAGCCGGTAAACGCGGCCGGCGGCGTATCCCTGATCACCGATGAGGGGATGACCCTGAATTCCGAAATCATCGCGGCGGGCGACATTCTGCTGCTGGCGGGAACCGATGTCATCCAGGATGCCGACCTGAGCACCGAGGGCGGGACCATCGACGTCGAGGCGGCCGGCGGTACCATTACCATGACAGATGGGGCCGTCAGCCAGAGCGGCGACGGCGATATCCGTTATGCGGCCTTGCAGAACGTAATCGTCAGTGGTCTGGATGCCGGCGGCGGAGATGTGGTGATTTCTGCCGCCGAAGGCTCCATCCTCGACGGCGGGGATGCCGACATGGACGTGCGTGCCGATGCGTTGGCCTTGAGGGCCGGGGAGGCCATCGGATCGGAGGGCGATCCGCTGGATACGGCCGTGAACACTGTGGCGGCTATTTCCGGCAGCGGCGGCATCTACTTGAATAATGAAGACAGCATCACGGTCGGCACTGCCGGTCCTACCGAATTTGAACGCCTTCTTCCCGACGGCACCACCGTCACCGTTACAGAAGATCCGATTTCCGGACTGACCACCGAAAACGGCGGTTCGATAGCCATTGGGACGCAAGACGGTGCCATTGTAATCAACGACCCAGTCACCACTTCGGGGGAAGGCGCCGTCGTACTGCAGGGCGAAGACATCAGGGTAAACGCTCCGGTCACCTCGCCTACGGACGACGTCACCGTTCTAACCCGGGACGGAGCCGTATTCCGTTGGCCCACCGTCGAAGGCGCCGAGCGGTATTATCTGGAGATCGTTAGAAACGGCGTCGTATTCGAAGCCATATGGGTCGACGACACCCAGTGGACTCCGGGATACACCTTTCCCCAGGGCGTTTATTCCTGGACGGTTCGATCATGGAGTATGGAAGGCTTTGGACCCGTATCGAACCCGGCCCAGTTCGTGATCCAGGCGCGTCCGGAAGCCCTCGCACCTACCGGCGCTGCTTCCGGTTCCGGATTAATTTTCACCTGGACGGCTGTCAGCGGTGCCTTGCGATATCAGGTGATCGTGGAAAAAGACGGTGCTGCGTTCACCACCGAATGGCTTGAAGGCGCCACACAGTGGACCCCTGCCCTCAGTTTTGCTGCTGGAAAGTATCGCTGGACCGTCCAGCCTTGGGACGGGGCGGCATTTGGCCTGAAATCCGCTCCTGCAGAATTCTCTATTGCCGCCGAAAGCGGAACCGGCGTTCCGACGGCGATCAGCCCCACCGGCACCATGAACAACCCGACCGGCGTGACCTTTACCTGGACCCTGCTTTCCGATGTGAGATGGTACCGGGTGGTTATCGAAAAAGACGGTGCGGTTTTTATGGAGCGATGGCTTGACGGGGTGAACACCTGGACGCCGACGGTGACTTTCGAACCGGGCAGTTATCAATGGACCGTGCAGTCCTGGAGGCCTGCCGGATTCAGTCCCTTGTCGAACCCGGCGGCCTTTGATACAGGTGGCGCGGAACCGCAGGCGACATCTGCCCCGGCAAGCGCGGCTGAAAGCATAACGTTGACGGCAGCCAAGCCGACCATCGCGTATTCCGGCGTTATCCAAGAAGCCGCTTTGCCCCTGTCGACGGTGGAGCCGGACGCTGACATGCCGGTATCGGATGAGGACCCGGAGGCTGTTGCAACGGGCACCGATGCACAAATCGAAACTACCGCTGCAGAGGACCAGGACCTGGAGACGGGCTTCGTTTTTGATGAAGCCTTCGATGCTATGCAAGACGCCAAAACCGAAACCGGTTTGTTAGAGACAAGCCGGTCCGCCGGCGTTGAAGCCTCGTTGGCGCTGCCCACGTCGACGACGGATGCGTCATCAGCTTCCCCGCCTACAGGCGTCAGCGTGGGAACTGTCCAGGCAGAGACCTCGGGCAGTCTGGAAAACCAATCATCATCCGTTATGGATATTGAAGATCCCATGGCTCCCGCGTGGGGATATATCGCACCGATCAACGTCATTGTCGGACCTGTTTCAGCTTCGAGCCAGAAACCGAGCCGGACAGAAGCGATGCGGTCCGGTGAAAAGGAGCGGCGATGACCGGAGTCGAACGACCGAAAGGCAGGTTCACGAGGGCGGGCGGGAATGTTTTTCGGGTGCTTTTGCCGGTCTTTTTGACATGCGTTTTGGCTTTCGTGCCTGCAACGATCCGAGCCGAGAATTGGCTCTTTCAGTTGGCCGATGCGCCTGCGCAATTCAGCGCCATGACACAGCGGTCCATCGCCGTGGACAGCGCCGGTCTGCCTCATATTGCTTATGGCGAAGATCAGCTTTATCATGCCTATTTTAACGGAACCTCTTGGCAAACGGAGATCGCCGATCCTTCTGCCCGGGTGGGAACCCATGCCAGCATCGCCGTCGACGCCAGCGGCAGCGTCCACATCGGCTACCGCGACGCCGACAGCCTGTCGCTCAAGTACGCCATCAAGCGATACGGGAGCTGGTGGCGGCAGACGACTGTCGACAGCTCCGGCGATGTGGGGAGCTACACGTCAATAGGCCTGGGAGCCGGCGGCGCCGTTCACATCAGCTACTACGATGCCGCCAATGGCGATCTGAAATATGCATCGGCGCCGAGCCCCTCAGACGCCTGGACGGTGGAGACCGTGGACAGCGCCGGCGATGTGGGACATTTTTCCAGCATCGCCGTCGACTCCGCAGATCGCGCGCACATTGCCTATTACGATGCGGACAACTTCGACCTGAAATACGCCAGCAATCCATCAGGCCTTTGGGTTTTTGAGACAGTAGACTCGTCGGGAAACGTCGGCCAGTACGCCGCCGTTGCAGTGGACGGCGCGGACACGGCCTACATAAGCTATTACGACGCTACAAACGGCGATCTGAAATACACCACCGGCACGCTCGGTTCGTGGTTCGCGCCGGAAACGGTGGACACCGTCGGCGATGTAGGTCGGTACACATCCATCGCCATCGACGGCTCCGGAAAATCGCATATCGTCTACTACGACGCTTCCGGTGGGGCCCTGAAATACGCGACCAATACGCCGACCAATTTTCCGGATCCAAACATCTGGGTCCAGGAGCTGTTGGACAGCGGCGGCGACGTGGGAAAATATGCGGCCATTGCGCTGTTCTCCAACGGCGGAAATCCGATTTTTCACATCAGCTACTTTGACGGCACCGCAAACCGCCTCAAATACATTGCCAACGTACCTGCAACAGGAAGCTGGGCGGACGCCGTCGTGGATCAGGCCGAGAATGTGGGACGATACGCTGGGTTGGCTGTCGACGCAGACGGCTACGCCCATGTGGCCTACTATGATATTTTGAACAATAATTTGAAATATGCCACCAATACAACCGGGGCCTGGATCGACACAGTGCTGGAAGATACCGGCGATGTGGGCAGTTACGCGGATGCGGCCGTGGACGACCAGGGAAACGTTTCCATCTGCTATTATGACCTGGACAACGACAAGCTGAAATACGCCACGAATTCGACCGGTGTTTGGATGATGGAATCGATCGATCCAACGGGAACCGGCGGCCAGCACTGCGCCATCGCTCTGGACGGCGGGGGAAAGGCCCACATCAGCTACTATGACAACGGCGCCCTCCGATACGCCACCAACGCTGCCGGCGCATGGAATGTCGGGTCGGTGGATAGCCCTTCGGGAGAAAACGTTGGACAGTACTCGGGCATCGTCGTGGACAACAGCGGGACCGTTCACATCAGCTTCTACGACATCACGAACGGAAACCTCAAGTATGCCTCCGGCAGCCCGGGAAATTGGTTGATTGGTATCGTGGACGACGATACGGATGTGGGCAGGTATTCGGCCATCGCCCTGGATGCCGCTAACCTCGCTCATATCAGCTACTACGATTTTGCCAACGGGGATTTAAAATATGCCGCCGCCGATGGTTCCGGAGGATGGAATCGATTCGTGGTGGACGATACCGGCGTTGTGGGGGAATACGCCAGCATCGTGTATGCTGGCGGAGGCCCCCGCATTAGCTATTATGATCCGATCAACGTCGACCTGAAATACGCAACGGCCGACAGCGTCGGGGGGTGGTCTGTTTTCACCCTGGACGGTGCCGATCGAAATGTGGGGGCTTACTCCGACATTGGAGCCGACAGGTTTGGCAGGACCCATGTCATCTATTACGATGCCTCCAGCGGGGATTTGAAGTATGCCGTGACTGTTCTGCCGAAGACCGAAGCTGAAAAGAGCGGCGGAGGTGGCGGGTGCTTTATCGCGACGGCCGCCTATGGTTCCAGAATGTCTCCTCAGGTCGCCGTTTTAAGAGATTTCAGGGATTCGTATCTTCTTAAATGTGATTGGGGCCGTGGTTTTGTGAACGCTTATTATAGATATTCTCCTCCGGTTGCAGATTGGCTGGCCGAACGCGATGCTGCAAGAGCTGCCGCTCGCATCTGTCTTTTCCCCCTGGTCGGAATCATTTGGTTGACTCTCCGATTCGGTGCGGTAGGCCCAGCCTCCCTGTGTTTTATTCTTTTGATGATCTGTTGCTTCCGGCTTCGACCGAATGCGCAAAAGGGCTTTTTGATCAAACGGGTCAGCCCTTTTACACATAGGCTTCGGGGCAGGGGAGGATGAGAAATGGCTGAGCAGGCGCAGCATGCGAATGACGCTCGTGACCAGGTGCAGAACTGGCTGATGAGCGAAGGCTGGCAGATCGCAGAACAGTCCCATCCCGATCTGGCTTGGCTGATTCGGGCCGAAGATGCCGCCCAGAGAAGGATTCTGATCGGTCAGAGCAAGGCCCGCCCGGACATGATTCACTTAGAAGCGCGGGTGAATCTTGCAGACGAGCATCGCAAGATGTTCGAAAATCTTCCCCAGAAAAATCGGCGAAAGATTCTGTGGGCGCTTCGTTTCCGGCTGTTGGCCATGAACGTCGATTTTGTCGGGGTCACCGAGCCGATGCAGGCGGTTCTGATCACCCAGCGCATCTACCTGGACGGGCTGACCAAGGACAATTTTTTGCAGCGGTTTACCAATGTCCGCAACGCGGTGATCACGGTGATCTGGTCGATCATCCAGAACCTGGAGGGCGTCGAGGCGCCGGCCAAGTCGGCCGAATCTAACCAGGCCACCATCCAATAGTCATCAAATCGCTGGCGCGATTTGATGACAAGGTCGCGTTTCGCGACGAGGGCAAAAAAGGATACTGAATTCCGTTAGGGGGATCGGTGGGGAAGAGGGCCAGGAGACGCAGGCTTTCTCTTATGTGAAACTTCACCTATTGCCGGCGGCGATAACCGATCTGCCCCCGCCTTGGGTCTTGGCGGTTGGAGGGCCACGCTCCGTCGTGGCCGGTATTGGGTCATTCCTGGCGCACCGGACGCGACAGAGCGCGTCCCTCCACCGGCAGAGGCTTCGACATAAGTTTCACCCTTGATCAAACTGACCGCCCCGGCGGTCAGCGGCGGCGCTCGTATGAAACTTCATGTTCCTGGTTTGTCATTCCGGACGAGCGAAGCGGAGCGGAGCGAAGATCCGGAATCCAGTTCTCCCCTGGATCCCGGCTCGGAGTTTATCCCGCACCCCGGATCAAGTCCGGGGCAGGCTTTGATGCGGGGCTCCGCTTCGCCCGGGATGACGGACTGGGAAGTTTCCCTCTTGATCAAACTGATCGCCTCGAGATCAGCGGCGGGGCTTATATGAAACTGCACTTTGTTTTGGTCATTTGATCATTCGAATTTCGAATTTGTTTCGGATTTCGAAATTCGAATTTCGTGCTTTCTAATTGCCCGCGAGTGTTTCAGCGTTTGTCCTAAATCACCTTAGTGGCCTTTCGGCGTTTCCGTGCCTGCAGGCGCCTGGGCTTCGGTCTCTGTCTTTTCCGCCGCCGGGGCCTGCCCCATCTTGGCCGGGGCGGGTTTTGAGGCGAGCACCCACCTGCCGCCTTCCTTGACCAGGCCGACCTCCCCTTTTACCTCGATCTCTCCGGTGACGACAACGCGGGCGAAGTCTTCTCCCTCCTCGATCACCTTGTATTCCAGGTCAGAGGTGTCGAGGATGAAGCCCTTGTGCTTGGTGGCGATCTGCTTTTCGACGATTTCCCTGGCTGCATCCTCCGGCGTCGACTTTGTGCAGCCAACCATTGTGATCAAAGCCACTGCCGCCAAAATAGATACGATTCTTTTCATATTTTTTCCCTTTAAATTTGATTTCTCCCCGCTGCCTACAGCGGGGAAAAATCAAATTTAGATTAAAATCCTTCGCAAAGCAAAGTGTGGCGTTTCAGACAGTTGGGGCCGAAACAAGAAAACAAGAATACGGTTCTATCGTTTTCCCATCTGCAGGCGTGCCCAGAAAGTCTCAAGGATGTAAATGGCGGCCTGCTCGCCGTCGAGATCCGGCTTGCCGGAAATTTTCCGGCAGTCGTCGAGCAGCGGGCGATTGCCGCCGGCCAGGCGGTAATGGATTTTGATCAGCTCTCCTGCCGTGGCGTGGTAGAACTTCATCTGCTCGGCCGTTCTGCCGGCGAAAATTTCCAGGGTCTCTTCGTCCAGCGCCTGGAAAAGAAGATCGACGGCCTCTGCAAACGTTTCTGGATGCCATTGTTTGTCCACGCCGCCCCCCTTTCCCTTATCCTCATATCAAAAACGAATCTGGAATAACAGGACGGCCTGGCCGCTGGCCGGTGAGATTCAAAATTCCGGATTCCGGATTCAAGATTCTTCGGCGGGCT
>CAYPFH010000212.1:0-7063 GCA_964409825.1 uncultured Desulfobacterales bacterium
TTCCCCCGAAGCCTCTGCCGATGGAGGGACGCGCTCTGTCGCGTCCGTGTTGCCGCTGATGCACAAATGCCGGCTTAGACTGCGCGTGGCCCTCCAACCGCCAAAACCCAAGGCGGGGGCAGGTCGGTTATTGCCGCCGGCTTCGACCGAAGTTTCACATAAGCCCCGCCGCTTGCTTCGATTAGAAGGGGGAAATGCCGGTTTTGTGGGGGCATTGTTTTTCGAATCAACCAATCGACCGATCAACCATTGGACCAATCAACCGTTTTCCCATACAGATACCATGAAATTTCTATTTCTCGAGTCGTTCTACGGCGGCTCCCACAAGGAGTTTTCCGACGGGCTTGTCGCCGCCTCGCGCCACCGGATCGATCTGGCCACCCTTCCGGCGCGGTTCTGGAAGTGGCGGATGCGCGGGGCGGCCCTGCATTTTCTAAAGAAAGTTTCCGATTTTTCCGGCTACGACGGGCTGATCGTCACCGACCTGATGAGCCTGGCCGATGTAAAGGCCCTGGCCGGGCCCGGGCTGCCCCCGGTGCTGGTCTACTTTCACGAAAACCAGCTCACCTACCCCCTGGCCCCGGGTGAAGCGATGGACTTCCAGTTCGGCCTTACCGACATCACCACCGCCCTTGCCGCCGATCGTGTCCTGTTCAATTCGCATTTTCATTTGGATGCATTTTTCGGCCAACTTCCCGGGTTTTTGAAGATGATGCCCGAATACCGCCCGATGTGGTGCGTCGAACGGATCAGAAAAAAGGCTGCGGTTCTTTATCCCGGGTGCCGGTTCCCGGCGGCAGATGATTTTGTCGGCGGGCCGGAGGCTTCCGATGCGCCGCCGCTGGTTGTCTGGAACCATCGCTGGGAGTTCGACAAAAACCCGGATGAATTTTTCGAAGCGCTCGATGCATTGGAAAAAAAGGGGGTCGATTTTCGGCTGGCCCTGCTGGGGGAAAACTTCCAGGCGGTGCCCAAGGCGTTTCTCTCCGCCCGCAACCGTTTCAAAGAAAAGATCGTCTGCTACGGATATGAAGCCGACCGGGCGCGCTATATCCAATGGCTGCAGCAGGGAGATGTGGTGGTCAGTACCGCCATCCAGGAGAATTTCGGAATCTCGGTCGTCGAAGCGGTCCGCTGCGGGTGCCTGCCCCTGGTGCCGAACCGGCTCGCCTATCCGGAGATTTTACCCGAGGCGGCCCACGCAGACTGTCTCTACGAAGGACAAACCGATCTGGAAGAAAAGCTGGTGCGAATGCTGACCGGTTTTGCCGGCCGGGAGACCCTGAGAGGTTCTCTTTCTGCGGCCATGGTGCGGTTTTCCTGGGACGAGGTTATCGAAGACTATGACGAGGAGCTGACGAGACTGGCCGCCAGACAGCCGAATGGAACCTGCAGATAAGCCCTCCGGGTTTGGTGGAGGATGCGCAAAGCAGTGACCCTCTGCACTGGGCAGGCATGGCTGCTGTAAAGCACGAAGTTCGAATATCGAAATCCGAAACAAAGAAATAATTGTTCCCAGGTCAAACCACTTCAATGGAAGCTTCCCATGGCCAGGGTTTTGAATTTTGGTCATTGGAATTTGTTTCGGATTTCGTGCTTCGGATTTCGAATTTTATCTCCTCTAAAGATATTTTCACCATCAACCGCCGCCGATCAACGGTCCTTTGGCATGCCGGCAATCGCGCCTAAACGAGCCCTTGATCGAGCATCGCCTCGACCACTTTGACAAAGCCGGAGATGTTGGCGCCGGCCACGTAATTGCCGGATAGGCTGTACCGGTCAGCGGACGCCACGCAGGACTCGTGGATTCGGCGCATGATGATCTGCAGTCGCTCGTCGACCTCCTTGCGGGTCCATGAACGCCGAATGCTGTTTTGGGTGGCGCTGATAAAAGCGCGAAGCGATTTTATCGTGAAGCGATTTTATCAGAGCAGGGTATATCCCGGTCCTTCTCCGCCCTCCGGGCAGGTCCAGGTGATGTTGCCGAAGGGGTCCTTCACGTCGCAGGTCTTGCAGTGCAGGCAGTTGGAAAAATTGACTTTCAGCTTTCGGCCGCCCGCGCCGTCTTCTTCCATTTCATATACCTTGCCCGGGCAGAACCGGGTGCATGGGCTCCGGTACCGGGACCAGCACCGGCGGACGCACAGTTCCCGGTCGTGGACGATCAGATGGGACGGCTGGTCCTCCCGGTGGATGGTTCTGGACAGGTAGACGCCGGTCAGCTTGTCTACCACCAGCTTGCCGTCGTAGAAAGAAGGCTCGATCGGGTCGGTCAAAACGCTCCGGCCGGATGCTGCCGCGGCGAGGGTTTTTGCATCTTCCACCGTTCTCATCGGATCGACGACGCCTCTTCCGCCCGTGACGTACTGGGCGCCCAGGTGGATGAACTTGACGGGCGCCTTTTTTGCCAGCGCCTGGGCGAAGTTTCTCCCTTCGTAGAGCTCCCTTTTCAGCCAGTTTTTTTCGAACCGGTCGGCGTAGCCGGACAGCACGCGGACAGAGGCATCTTCCTTTTCCAGGGCGTCGAAGGCGGTTTCAGCGGCCAGCATGCCGGATTTGACGGCCGCATGAACGCCTTTCAGAGCCGGCGAGTTGTGAAATCCTGCCGCAGCCCCGGCAAACAGCGCCCCGTCCGCATACAGCCTGGGGATCGTGTAGTAGCCGCCGGTGGACACGGTTCGGGCCCCTTGCTCGAGCACCTTTCCGCCCCGGATCAGGTCGGCCACAAACGGGTGTCGTTTGAAGCGGATAAAGACATCGTAGGGGTCCAGCAGCGGGTTCTCGTAGCAGAGTCCGACCAGAAACCCGACCGCCGCCCGGTTTTTGCCCATTTCGTAGATAAAACCGCCCCCCGGGGTGTGCAGGTCCAAAGGATAGCCCAGGGTGTGGATGTCGTTTGCCGCGCTGCGGGTAAAGAAGTTGACATCCGGCAGCTGGATGACCTCCTTGATTCCGGTTTCATACACCTGGGGCATCCGGTCCTCGGAAAGATTCAGCCGCCGGTCGATTTCCTTTGCGAGGCTGCCCCTCGCCCCTTCGGCGAAGATGACCACCTTTGCCATCAGGTCGATGCCCGGCTCGAAGTTGGGCTTCGGATTTCCCTCCGGGTCGATCCCCTTGTCTCCGGTTCTCACCCCGATGATCCGCCTGCCGTCATCGGCGTAGAGAACCTCCTTTCCGGTGAACCCCGGAAACACGTTGATTTCCATCTCTTCGGCGAGGCCCGCCATCCATCGGGTCACCTTCGAGAGGCTGACAATCGGAAACCCCTTGTTGTGCATATGGCGGGGAACCATGGGAAGGCGGTAAAACCGGGATTTTGTCATGAAACCGAACAGATCTCCCCGGACGGTGGCCTCGACCGGAAACCCGCGCTCCCGGTAATCGGGGAAAAGCTCTTCAAAGGCCCTGGGAGCAACCACCGCCCCGCTCAGGGCGTGGGCGCCGACTTCTCCTCCCTTGTCGATGAGGGCGACTTCGATGGTCCGTCCCCTTTCCTTGGCCGTCTGCATCAAGCGGATGGCTGCGGAAAGCCCGGCCGGTCCGCCGCCTACGATCAGTACGTCAAACTCGATCTGCTCTCTTTCCATCTCCATATGCAGGCTCTCCTGGAAAACGTGGAAAATTGAATTCGTTGGAATTTTTACCACGCACCCCGGCTTTTGTAAACGGATTGAAGGCCGGCCGGCATGTTCAAAATTCCACAGTCAAAGGGGGGCCGCGGTGAAAAACAGTTTCCCTTTCGATTTTTGTTGACAAAGGGTGCGGCGAAATGTATGTAGCCACGCTAAAATTTAGATCAGCTAAATATTATGTACGCTAATTTTATTGATCGCTAAGGATTTACGACCATGAATGAACAGGTAAAAATCGACCGGGCAAGGTACATCGCCGCTACCGGAAAATTGATCTATGAGCAGATCATCCGGCTTCAGACAGAGCACCTGTCCCAGCCAGGCGGGGAAGCGGCCTTCAAGGATCTGTCCATGCAGCAGTTCAACACCGTCTTGATGGTAAGCCGCCACGAGCCGGTTTCCATCACCGAGCTCGCCCAATTGCTCGGGGTATCTCCGCCGTCGGCATCGAATATGGTCGATCGGCTGGTGGAAAAACAGATTCTGGTCCGGGAGCCGAGCCCGGAAGACCGACGAAAAGTCGTCATCTTTATGTCGCCCGGAATGGTTGAGGAGATCCGGCATGTGGAGGAATCGGTCCTGGGGCTTTTTATCGGCCTGGTAGAGCGGCTCGGGCCGGAGACCTCCCGCAAATGGTGCGAGGTGCTGGCGGCGATCAAAGAAACCATTCAGGCGGAGTCGGAAACCGGGGATCGCTGATGCACCAGGATAGGCGGCCGGCGGCGGTTTCGGCCGCGGAATCGGAAGAAAAGGGAAAAGATAATGGGCGTGAAAAACAACGGAAAAATCCTTGGCTCCGATAAAAAGGTGATTCTGCGGATCGGGATCTGCTTTCTGGTGCTCTTGGCCGGGTTTCTCGGGCTGTCGGCCCTGGCGAGCCTGAAAAAGCCGCCCGCTGAAGTGGCGGTGGGCGAACGGCCGATCAAAGTCGAGGCGATCGAGGCGCGTCGTGTGGACCACCAAGTGATGATTACCGGCTACGGGGAGGCCAGGGCCATTGACCGCGCGGTGATCTCTGCGGAAGTCTCCGGCAGGGTGATCAAGGCGCACCCCCGGCTTTATGTGGGGGAGGTCATCGAATCCGGTGCATTGCTGTTTGCCGTGGACGAGCGCAATTACCGCGCGTCCTACGATGAGGCCAAAGCCGCCGCCAGGCAGTTCGAACTGTCGATCGAACGGCTTTTTCAGCAGCAAAAAACCGACACGGCCCGGCTCAAGATCCTAAAGCGGAGCAGGGACCTGGCTCGTGCCGAATTCGACCGGATGCGTCGGCTTTTCGAAGAAAGCAGCGTGGGCACCCGCTCCGGGGTGGAGCAGGCCGAACGAGCCTTCAACGCAGCCGAGGACCAGCTTGCCCAGCTGGCACAGGCAGTCAGCTTGTATCCGATCCGGATTCAAGAGGCCAAAAGCCAGCTTGCCTCAGCCCAGGCGCGTCTTTCCCTTGCCGGGGCCGACCTGGCCCGCTGCCGGGTGACCGCTCCTTTTACCGGGCGTCTTGCGTCGGTGAGTTTAGAAGAGGGCCAGTTCGCCGTCGCCGGTCAACCGGCCCTGACGTTGGCCGACGACTCGGTCCTCGAGATCCAGGCCCCCATCGACAGCAGGGACGCCCGCCGCTGGCTTCGCTTTGACGGTGGAACCGAAACGGAAGGGGGCGCCTGGTTTTCGGCCCTGGCCCCGGTGCCGTGCCGGATTTCCTGGACCGAAGATAAAGAGGGGCACACCTGGCAGGGGCAGCTTCACCGGGTGGTTCAGTTCGACCGGAAAACCCGGACATTGACCGTGGCCGTCCGGATCGATGCAGCGGCTGCGGTGAAAAGCCGTCCCGAAGGGCTTCCTCTGGTGGAGGGAATGTTCTGCGCCGTGGAGATACCGGGCCGGGGGCTGAGCGATGTTTTTCGGCTCCCGCGGCAGGCTGTCAGCTTTGAAAATACGGTCTACTTGGCCAAAGACGGCCGTCTCAAGACGGTAGCCGTGGTGGTCGCCAGGTCTGAAGGCGATTTCGTCTTCGTGAGCCGCGGCCTCGAAGACGGTGCCCTGGTGGTAACCACCCGGTTGATCGACCCGCTGGAAAATTCCCTCCTTGACATCGACAGTCGGCCGCCCGGAGGCGCTTGGTGATGAAACAGGTGCTGAAAGCGTTTGCGAAAAACACGGTGTTTGCCAACATCGTCCTGCTGCTGATTTTCACAGCCGGCTATATCGCCACGATATCCATGACCCGGGAGAACTTTCCCGAGTTTTCCCTGGACATGATCATCATCTCCGTGCCGTACCCGGGGGCGGATCCGGAGGAGGTGGAAGAAGGAATCAGCCAGAAGATCGAAGAGGCCCTGGATGTGGTCGAGGGGATCAAGCAGGTGACCACCCAGTCGAGAGAAAACGCCGCTTCGGTCACCGTCGAGGTCAGAGAGGACTATGACGCGGGCAAGGTCATCGAAGAGGTCCGGACCCAGGTCAGCGCGATATCCACCTTTCCTCTGGACGCGGAAAAGCCGGTGATTACCGAACTGACGATCAAGGACCCGGTGATGCTGCTCTACCTGTCCGGGGAGATGTCCGAGCGGCGGATCAAGGAATGGACCGAGCGGATCAAAGACGAGCTCCAGCAGCTGCCGCAGATTTCCCAGGTGGAAATTTTCGGGGCCCGCAACTACGAAATCGCCGTCGAGGTCTCGGAAGAAGCCCTTCGAAAATACGGACTTTCCTTTGGCGAGGTGACTGCGGCGGTGCGCCGAAACAATCTGAATCTGGCCGGCGGAACCATCCGAAGCCGCGGTGAAGAGATCCGGATCCGGACCGTGGGACGTAAATACACCGGAAAGGAGCTGGCCGAGGTGGTGACCCTGGCCGGCGCCGACGGGCAGCTCGTCACCCTTGACAAGATCGCGGCGATTTCAGACGGCTTCGAGGAAGACCCCATCGACGCCCTGATCAACGGAAATCCGTCGGTGATGCTGATCGTGTATAAAACAAAAGAAGAAGACGCCCTGGCCATCGCAGGAGAGGTCTATGATTTTCTTGAGGAAAAGCAGGCCCAGACGCCGCCGGGAACGAGCATTCAGATTCTCTACGACAACACCGAGATGCTCCGGGCGCGGATCGACCTGCTGGTGAAAAACGGGATCATCGGCCTGATGATCGTGTTTCTGGCCCTCTGGGCATTTTTAAATGCCAGGCTCTCCTTCTGGGGCGGGATGGGGATTCCGGTTTCCATCGCCGGTGCCCTGGCGATTCTCTGGGCCCTGGGCGGGACCATCAACATGATCTCCCTGTTCAGTCTGATCATGGTCCTGGGGATCGTGGTCGACGACGCCATCGTCGTCGGCGAGGCGATCTACACCCGCCGCAAGGCGGGAGATCCCCCGCTGAAGGCCGCCGTGGAAGGGGTCAGCGAGGTGGGAATGCCGGTGATTGCCGCGGTGCTGACC
>CAYPFH010000213.1:0-7062 GCA_964409825.1 uncultured Desulfobacterales bacterium
CCCCGAAGCCTCTGCCGATGTAGTGAACGGCCTCCGTGCCGTTCATGAAGGCACGGCAGGGACGCCGTGCCCTACGAAAAACCCCGACTTCGAATGAAGTTTCACATAAGCATCCATCATCCAGGATCCAGCATCCAGGATCCAGCATCCAGGATCCAGCCTCCAGCATCCAGCCCGAAATACAGTTTCGACCCTATTTAAACCCATTGGCGAATGGTTGATGATCAGCGGTGAAATTTGCCGAAATCATATCGAATTCATTACAAACGGGAGGTACTTATGGGGCGAATGGACAACAAGGCCGCGGTGGTGACCGGAGGCGCCCGGGGAATCGGAAAGGCCGCATGCAAACTGCTGGCCGCAGAAGGGGCCAAGGTGGCGGTCACCGATATCATCGAAGACGAAGGCGAGCAGGTGGCCGAAGAAATAACGGAAAACGGCGGCACCGCCGAATTCTGGCACCTTGACACCACCCGGGAGAGCGAGGTGGAAAAGGTGATCTACGAGGCCGCCGAAAAGTTCGGCGGGCTGCATGTGCTGGTAAACAACGCCGGCATTGCCGGCACCAATGAGGCCACGGAAAACATCGATTTGAAAGAGTGGAAAAACGTTCTCGACGTCAACGTCAACGGGGTGTTTTTGTGCACGAAACACGCCATCCCCCACATGAGAAAAGCAGGAGGGGGAAGCATCATCAACCTTTCTTCGATCTACGGCATTATCAGCGCGCCGGACCTGCCTGCCTACCATGCCTCCAAAGGGGCGGTCAGGCTCATGTCGAAAACCGACGCCCTGCTCTACGCAAAAGAAAAGATCCGGGTCAACTCCGTTCACCCGGGTTATGTCTGGACGCCCCTGGTCGAGGATTTGGGAAAAAGTTCCGAAGAGGGGGTCGACGCGTTCCGCCGGGAGTTGGCAAGCCGCCATCCGGTGGGCCACGTGGGAGAGCCCGAGGACATCGCATACGGGATTCTCTACCTGGCCTCGGACGAGTCCAAGTTCGTCACCGGCAGCGAACTGGTGATCGACGGCGGATATACGGCGCAATAAACTGGTCAATGGTCATTAGTCAGAGGTGCTTCGCACCGGTCATTGAGGTTTTTTGCCGTTTTCGCTGTCACAGGCAGGGCCCGCTTGTAGTGAGGCCGCCTGCCCCGGCATAGCCGAAGCCGATTACTCTTTTTTGTTGTATTCATTCTGGATTAGAACACGCGGATGCTGTACGGTCTATCGATCGGTATAATTACTGTAGTGAATGACCAATGACAGGCGTGAATCGCCGAAATGACCAATGACTAATTTGCCATGATCGACGAATCTCTCCCGAATCCCCTGCGCATCCTGCTGGTGGAAGACAATGAGCATGATCGGATCGCCTTTCGCAGGGCCACCGGAAAGAACGGCCTTTCTTTTCAGATGGACGAGTACGATCGGGGTGAAAAGGCCCTCGATCGTCTGTCGGCGAATCCTGCAACGGCAGACGTGGTCGTGGTCGACTACGATCTTCCGGGCCTCACCGGGCTGGAGCTTTTCGAGGATCTAAAGGAGCGGATCGGTGAGCTTCGCCTGCCGCCTTTTTTGATGCTGACCGGGGCCGGCACCGAAGACGTGGCGGTTAGGGCGATCAAAGCCGGCATTTATGACTATGTGGTCAAAGATCCAGAAGACCGGTATCTCCGGCTGCTTCCGACGGTGCTGGTCTCTGTCTACAAACGCCACCTGCATCGACGGGCCTATCTCGAAGCCCAGAAACAGCTCGCCCGCGCCCACCAGGAACTGGAAAAGAAGGTGGTCCAGCGGACCAAGGAGCTGTCCCACACCGTGGAGTCTTTGAAGAACGAGGTCGGCGTCCGGATGAAAACAGAGCAGGCGCTGCGCGAATCCAGGAAACGGATCCGGAAACTTTCCCTCAAAGCCATCGAAGCTCAGGAAAACGAACGCAAGGCCATGTCTCAGGAGTTGCACGACAGTATCGGGGGGAACCTTGCGGCTATCAAGATGGGACTGGAGACCCGAATCGAACACATGGGGGACCTGCCCAGCGAAGGCGTTCTTTCCCTGGAAACCATCGTGGGCCACTTGAAATCGACCATAGGCGAAGTGCGGCGCATTTCGGCCCAGCTCAGGCCCCAGGAGCTGGACAGCCATGGTTTGATAGGCGCCATCCGGGAAAACTGCCGGCGGTTCGAAAGGCAGTGCCAGGGGATGAGCATCTCTCCGAAATTTGCCATCAAAGAAAACGACGTTCCCGATACCACCAAGCTCGTCATTTACCGGATCATGCAGGAGGCGGTGACCAACGCGGCCAAACACAGCTCGGCAAAGAACGTAAGCATCCTGATCAGCAGGGAAAGCGGCACTCTTCGACTTCGGATCGAAGACGACGGGTGCGGATTCGACCAGCGCGCGCTCGGCGAAACAAATTTTTCGGACGGTGGATTCGGCTTGAAAAGCATGCGAGACCGGGCGGAGCTCAACGACGGCATCCTCCGGGTGGACTCTTCGCCCGGTGCCGGCACCCGGGTAGAGGCGGTGTTTTCACTGGGTGGGGAGCAGTCGGAATGAAATTAAAACAGTCATTCGTCAATAGTCGTTGCTCATCAGGGGTCCGAGGCTTTGCCGCCGGCCGGCGGATTCAAAATTCCAGATTCAAGATTCTCCGGCGGGAGATTTATACGAAGCTTTTGGTCTCAACTGGCCAGTTTGATCAAGAATGAAACTTCCCCCGAAGCCTCTGACGGTGGAGGGACGCGCTCTGTCGCGTCCGTGTTGCCGGTAATGAAAAAAAGCCGGCTTAGACTGCGCGTGGCCCTTTATTTCACCCTATGCTCCATGCGCTATGCTTTTTTTTATGACCAATGACGATTGACCAATGACTGCAGTTAGAAAAGAAGATGGACGAAAAAAAACAAAAGAAGAATACGCATCCGGATCAAACGCAGGCCGAACGGGAAGAAAAAAAGACCCAGCGCGAATACGAACCGGAAGCGCAGGGGACCGGAGAAACAGAGGCTGATTCCACTGGCGAAAAGGCCGGTGACGAAGCCGAAACCGAGCTTTCGGAGGTTTCTGAAGAAGAACCCGAACCCAAGGCCTTTCCCATTGTTGGCATCGGCGCCTCGGCCGGCGGATTGGAGGCGCTGGAGACGTTTTTCGCCAATCTGCCTTCGGAAAACGGCATGGCGTGCGTGGTGATCACCCATACCGACCCGAAGCACGCCAGCCTCCTTCCGAACATCATCGGTCGAAAAACCGATACGCCGGTCAAAGTAATAGAAGAAGGGATGCCGGTCGAAGAAAACACGATTTACCTTCCCCCTTCTGACCGGGACACGGTCATTGAAGACGGCGCCTTCCGGCTCCATTCCCGGCCGGGAAGAGAATCGCTGCACATGCCCATCGACCTTTTTTTTCGAAGCCTGGCTGCGGCCCGGCTCGATCGGGCAGGATGCGTGATCCTGTCATGGACAGGCACCGACGGCACCTACGGCGTCCGGGCGATCAAGGAAAAATCCGGGCTGGCGATCGCACAGCGCCCGGATTCGGCAAAGCACCAGGGGATGCCCAACAGCGCCATCGAAACCGGCATGGTGGACAACGAACTTCGAATCAGCCGGTTCACCCAGGAGGCGACGCGCCTAATCAACCTGATCGAATCCGACATCGGACGCCCCCTGGAGCACATTTCCACCAGCGTGGAATATGACGATCTGGCCGGCAAAGCCCGAAAGGTGCTGGACACCCTATCCTCCTTCGAAGACGAGGTCTGCACCGATGACGGCCACTGGTATCGCATGAATCTCATGGTGCACCGAACAGAGGATCACGTCATCGAAGGGGTGGTGATGACCTTCATCAACATCGACAAGCAGAAACTGGCCCAGCAGGAGATCGAAAAGATCGGCAAAAAAAAGATGCTCCTCAACGCACGCCACCTGCAAGAAGAGGACGAAAGCCAGAACAAGATCCTGTTGGCGATCGAGGAGGTGACGGATCAAGACCAATGACTGCACTCAAGATTGGAGGGCGGACAATGCTGAGACTGGACGAACTCGATGTGTATCGGCTGGCTATGGAAATCGGCGAAGCTGTCTGGAACACGGTTGGAGGTTGGACGTACTTTGCCAAAGACACCATGGGGAAACAATGGGTGAAAGCAGCTGATTCCATTGCGGCCAATATCAGCGAAGGATATGGGCGGTTTTCCTTCAAAGAAAACAAGCATTTTTCCTACTACGCCCGCGGCTCCCTTTTTGAAACAGGAACCTGGCTTCGAAAAGCGATGAATAGAGGGCTCGTCGACCAGGAAAGTTCTGCAGCTCTCAGCGAAAAGATCAATACAGCTGCAAAGATGCTCAACAGCTATATCAAATCGATCGGCACGGCAAACACCGTTGCCGAAGAGCAAGCGTCCTACAACGTTGAGGAGGAATCTCTTCCTTTCCCGGAGAATAAAGACGGCCATTAGTCATTAGTCAATGGTCATTGGTCATTATAGAAATGATTGTGACCGATTGCTCTTGGTCACCTCAACAGAGGAGTTTATAAGCACTTAGGATATTTGTTGCTGGAATCACCTTAGGGATTTTCCGACCAATGAGACTCATATCCAATGACTAATGACCATTGACTAATGACCAATGACTAATGACTGCCGTTAATGACCAATGACTAATGACTGCCGTTAATGACCAATGACCAATGACTGTATTTAAACGACCAAAGACTGTAGTTTAAAATGCCCACCAACGACCCCGCATACAAATCCCTCCGCAAAAAGGCGGAAAAGATCGCAAACGGTGAAGAGAACGGTCTGCCCGAAGAGGAGCAGCTCGATCTTTTGCGGCTGGCGCATGAACTCGAGATGGCCCATGTCGATCTGGAGGTGCAAAACGAGCAGTTAAGGCATGTCGGGCGCGAGCTGGAGGCGGCGCGAAACGAGTTTTACGATCTGTACGAATCCGCCCCGGTGGCCTTCCTAAGCCTGTCACCGAAAGGTCTGATCACGAGGGCCAACAGCGCTGCACGAAATATGCTGTATCCTGCAGTGGGCCATCACACCGGAATCGTCTTTTCGCAGGTTGTCATGCCAAGGGATTGGCGTGTCTTCTTTGCCTCCATGAAAAAGATCGCCGAAAGAGGCAAACCGGGCTCATTCGAACTTCGCTTGCGCGGAAAAGAGGGCAGGGTGAGGCATGTGCATCTCCAGGCGGCCGCAAAATACGATGCGCAACGAGCCTTTACCCACTGGGACCTCGCCATTTTTGACATCACCGAACAAAAACGCCTGGAAAAGGAGCTTCGCGACAGCCGGAAGCAGCTTTTCCTGGCGACCAGCGCCGGAGGGATCGGCATCTTTATCCAAGAGATGAAAACGAGAAAAGCTTATTGGAACGACCAGCTGTACCGTTTGCTCGGCCTGACGCCCCAAACCGGAACCGAAGAGGGAGAGACTTTTTTCCAACTCATCCACCCCGAGGATCGCAAAGGCGTTCTGCAAAACACGGCGTCGTTATTCGAATTGGGCCGAACCATCGACCTGGATTTTCGCATCATTCGGGCCGACGGGCATATCAGATGGCTGGCCGCCAAGGGCACCCTCCACCGGGACGACGCCCGACGGCCCCTCTTAATCCAGGGGACAGCCTTCGATATCACCGAAAAAAAGCGAAGCGAGATCGAACTTCAGGAAAACCGGGAGCGGTTTCGATCCGTTCTGGAACATTCCCTTGACATCGCCTTTCGGCGGAACCTTCAAACCCAGCGATACGACTACATCAGCCCGGTGATCGAGGAGGTCACCGGCTTTTCAAAATCCGAAATAGGGGAGATGGGCTCCGATGAACTCATGGCGCTCGTCCACCCCGAGGACCGAACCCGGGCGGCCTCTGAAATGGAAAAGGCATATCGATCGGGCATGGGCAAGCTGGAATTCCGTTTTCAAACAAGAGACGGGCGATATGTCTGGATGTCCGACCATTTCTCCATCCAATACGATGACGAAGGCCGGCCGCTGTACCGCATCGGCGTGATGCGCGACATCACCGATCAAAAACAGACGGAAAAAGAACTGGCCGAGCAGCGCCGGGCCCTTTCTGTAAAGGTGGACGAGCTGGAGCAGAGCAACCGGGAGCTTTCCGAATACGCCTATGCGGTGTCCCATGATCTGAAAGCCCCCCTGAGGGCGGTTCGGAATTACGCGGATTTTTTGATCGAGGACCTGGAAGACCAGCTGTCCGGAGAGCAGAAGATTTACCTGGAGGGGATCAAAACAGCCCTCTCCCAGGGGGACGCGTTGATACGGGATCTGCTGAATTTCTCCCGGATCGGCCAGGTCATGGAGGCGCCGGAGGAGGTCGACCTGGAGGAAGCCGTCGGCGAGGTTTGTGAAATGCTGACCCTTCCCGAAGAGGCAAAAGTGAGCGTCCACAGCGGGTGCCCCCCCCTGATAACGACGCGGTCACTCCTCATGCAGATCCTGATTAACCTGATCGGCAACGGGATCAAGTTCAACGACTCGGATGTCAAACGGGTGGAGGTCTGGTGTCGGCCGGTCCCGATCGATCGGGTAGAGCTGCTGGTGAAAGACAACGGCATCGGCATCGGGGAACGGTACAAGCAGCGGGTCTTTCGGGTATTTCAGCGCCTGCACACTCCCAAAGAATATGAGGGGACCGGGATCGGCCTGGCCATCGTCAGAAAGGCCGCTGCGAATTTAGGCGGGTCGGTCAGACTCGAATCGACCCCGGGACAGGGAAGCACGTTTATTGTGGATTTGCCCAGGGAGCCGCCGGAGTAGCGGATCGGGCGCATGGAGCATGGCGCATAGAGCATAGGGCGGAAGACAGATATCAGATATCAGATGTCCGATGTCGGATGTCCGAAAGATGCATATAACGAAGAATTTGTTTTTTCTCGTATGAAACTAGGCCAAAATGGCACGGTTTCACGGTTGATCAAACTGACCGGCCCGGCGGTCAGAGGCGGGGCTTATGTGAAACTTCGGCCGAAGCCGGGGGTTCCGTAGGGCGGATACGGTGTCCGGCCTTGCGCAAGCAGAGG
>CAYPFH010000214.1:0-7048 GCA_964409825.1 uncultured Desulfobacterales bacterium
TCATGCTCTTCATGTCCTTCATGGTAAAATCGGTTTTTTCTTATGTGAAACTTCGGTCGAAGCCGCGGTTTTTGTAGGGCACGACCTCCGTGTCGTGCCACCCTGAACGGCACGGAGGCCGTTCACTACACCGGCAGAGGCTTCGGGGGAAGTTTCAGTATTGATCAAACTGACCGCCCCGGCGGTCAGCGGCTGGGCTTATGTGAAACTTCGGTCGAAGCCGGGGTTTTTGTAGGGCACGACCTCCGTGTCGTGCCTGCATGAACGGCACGGAGGCCGTTCACTACATCGGCTGAGGCTTCGGGGGAAGTTTCAGGTTTGATCAACCAGGCCGGCTAAAGCCAAAAAATTCCAATAGAGTTCCTTCCGGCAAACCTTGAACCTGGAACCTGGAACCCCGCGCCAAGGGCAGGGCCGACATCTGTCTTTTTGGCTTCCCAGCGGGCGCGCCAACGCTTACCCTATGCCCCATGCCCTATGCCCCATGCCCTATGCCCCATGCCCTATGCCCCATGCCCCATGCTATTTAATGTATCCTTCCCGCTCTAAAAACAGCAGCACCTCCTGGGCGGCTTCAGACGGGGTCATGTCGGAGGTGTCGATGCTCACCTCTGGATTTTCCGGGGTTTCGTACGGGTCGTCCACGCCGGTAAAGTCCTTGATCAGCCCGGCCCGGGCCTTGGCGTACATCCCCTTTCGGTCCCGTTCTTCGCAGACCGTAAGCGGCGTGTTGACGTGGATCTCCACGAAACCGCCGTACTGTTCGATGACGCTGCGGATCTGACGCCGGGTCCGGCGGTAAGGGGCGATGGGCGCACAGATGGCGATTCCCCGGTTTTTGGTGATCTCGCCGGCCACAAACCCGATGCGCCGTACGTTCAGGTCCCGGTGCTCCCGGGAAAAGCCCAGCTCGCTGGAAAGGTTGAGCCGAACGATGTCCCCGTCGAGCAGGGTGACAGGCCGCTTGCCGATCTCCTGGAACCGGGCGTAAAGCACCTTGGCGATGGTCGATTTGCCCGCCCCGGAAAGGCCGGTGCAAAAGATGGTAAAGCCCTGCCGGTGGCGGGGCGGATAGCCGATCCGAAGCTCTGCCACCACCTCGGGAAAGGAATACCACTCCGGAATCCGGCGGCCGGCCCGCAGCCGCCGGTGAAACTCCTCCCGGGAAAGCGCGTCTGTGGTGCAGTTTTCCGGCACCTCCGAAGCCGGCATGTATGTGTCTTCTTCTTTGACGTAGACCATCTCCGCAAAGGGAAGGATTCCGATGCCGATCTCCCCTGCGTGGGCAACGGCCGCCCTGGCCGCCGCATCCGGCGCATAGAAGGGGTTTCCCCCGTTGTCCGCGCCGGGGCCGGCATGGTCCTGGCCCACGATGAAATGGGTGCAGCCGTAATTTTTCCGGATGATGGCGTGAAGCAGGGCCTCCCTGGGTCCGGCCATGCGCATGGAAAGCGGCAGCAGGCTCAGGAGCATCATGTTGGGCGGGTAGCGGCGGTAGGCTTCCAGATAGCAGCGGACCCGGGTATAGGTGTCGATGTCGTTGGGCTTGACCCGGCGCACCACCGGGTGAAGCAAAAGGTTTGCCTTGGCCTCGGCCATGGCCCGGAGGGTGATCTCGAACTGGGCCCGGTGCACGGGGTGGCGGGTCTGAAACCCGACGATCCGGCGCCAGCCGAGCTTGGCGTAAAGCGCCCGGACCTCGGCCGGGCTGTGCCGGTGGCGCCGGTAGGCAAAGTGAAGCGGCTGCTGGATCCCTTCTACGGTTCCGCCCACGTAGTGGGTTCCCTTGTGGTGGAAGAGAAAGTCGACGCCCGGATGGGCCGGGTCCGTGGTGCCGTAGACCTTTTGGGCCTCGGCTTTCTTGTCGTAGCGCCAGACGTCTTTTACATGGAGCACCGCCGGCATGAAGCCTTCGGCATCGCACAGGGCCACGGTCCGGCCCGGCTCGATTCGCTCGGCCTCGGCCTCGGGTACGTCCAGGCAGATCGGTATCGGCCAGAGGGTGCCGTCGGCCAGCCGCATCCGCTCCACCACCGGATCGTAGTCTTTGCGTGTCATGAACCCGCGCAAAGGCGAAAACGACCCGTTCATCAACAGCTCCAGATCCGAGAGCTGCCGGATGGTGAGGGTGATCTGGAAAAACGCCCGGGAAAGCTCCTTGAGCTCGGCCCCGCGTTCGGCGTCGGCGATCAGCTCGACGAGCTTTCCGCCGTAAGGTTCGACGTGGTGATGGTTCAATTGGCGTCCTTTCTTTGTTGGAAACCGCATGGCGCATAGAGCCTAGGGCATGGGACAGACATCAGAGATCAGATGTCAGAGATCAGAGATCAGGCCTGTCGGTTTGCTGTCTTTCTGGCTTTCTGACATCTGACATCTGACTTCTGACATCTGGCCATTACTTTCCGACATCCGACATCTTGTCCTTTCTGTCGTCTGTCATCTGTCGTCTGTCCTCTGCGCTATGCGCTACGTTCGGCGCAGGCGCTTTAAGCGCTGCATGGTATTGTAGCGGCCGATGAGATCGAACCACTGCCGAAAGAGCGGCGTCAGGTCCCGGGCCGGGCCGGTGCCGACCTGGGAAAGGATCATTTCCAGGTCGGCCAACTCAGCCTTGAGCTCATAGCGGTGGGGCTCTCTTTCGATCAGGTGCCGGTAGATCTCCGCCGCCTTGTCGTAATGGCCCTGGTCCGTGTACACCTTGGCCATGGTGCGCGTGTAAAATTCGGGTGTGGTCTCCATTTGCTTCTCCCCGTTTTAATTGCCACAGACAAACGAATATTTTGCCGCAGACCCACACAGACAGGCGCGGACTTGGAAAAGCTGCTAAGCTGCTAAGCTGTTGAGCTGTTGAGCCAGATAAAAACCCGATGTCGGAGGTCAGAGGTCCGAACTGCCAGAAGTCAGATGTCCGAACTGCCAGATGTCAGATGTCAGAGGTCAGATGTCAGAAAGACAAAAGAACAGCAAACCGTCAGGCCTGATATCCGACCTCTGACATCTGACTTCTGACCTCTGTCATCTGTCGTCTGCCTTTTGCCTTTCCGGGAGCTTGAGGATGACCTCGTCTTCCCGGACCATGCCAAGCTCCCGGCGGGCGATGTCTTCGATGAACCCCAGGTCGTCTTCCCTGAGCCGGTCGATCTGGCGCATAAGATCGCGGTTTTCCGACTCGAGCCGCTCGTTTTGCTGCATGATCAGGCGCTTTTCCTGCCGGAGCAAGGAAAGGTCCGCCGCCCCCTTGTCGCCGAACACGGCGACGAACAGCAGAACGATCATCCCAACGATGACGATGGAAAATATGAGCCCGTTCTTCAGATCCATCCGTAGAATTTCACCGCCCGCTTCGAGAATGCCAAAAGCAGACCGTTCATTTGTTTTACTTGTGAAAAACGATTGAACCGCCAAGGCGCAAAGAACGCGAAGGTTTTTTTATCGAATCCCTTCGACTCCGCTCAGGACACGCGGGTCCCCGGATAAAGCCCCGGCTCACGATTCGATCAAATAGCTCACGCCTGCGGCGGGCTGGGAAACTGCCGGATATCAGAGGTCGGAAGTCAGAGGTCAGAAACTGGGTCTTTCTGACATCGGGTCCCTTCTCTGACATCTGACATCCGACATCTGTCTTTTCAAGGCGAAACATTTGCGGTCTTGTGAGTCCCGCGATAGCGGGACGACCCAAGACCGTAAATTGCTTTTCCTTCGCGCCCTTCGCGCCTTGAGCGAAGCGGGCGGTTCAGTCTTTTGCCCTCTTGATTCGAGCAAACATAAGCGAGCGGGCGATGAGTCACCTCCTCCCAGCGGAACCTTTTCGCCCAGGCAGCATGTCTGCAAGGGCGCCGAGTTCGGGGCTGCGGAACGCCAGATGCAGCAGGGCGTAGATCCCGATGCCGGCAAAGATGGCGGCGGCCAGGCCGACGAGCAGGTCGAGCATTCGCCCGCCGGCCGGGGGAACGAAGTAAAAGGATATCAGCCACACGCCGGCGCCCATCAGAACCGAACAGGCGGCGGAGACGGCCACGGAGCAAACAACCCGCCTCATGCCCAGAAGCCCCAGCCGCCGCCTGAGAGACCAAAGAAGCATCGCCAGGTTGACCATCGACGCCAGGGACGTGGCCAGGGCCAGCCCGCCGTGGGCCAAAAACTGCATCAGGACGATGCCCAGCACGATGTTGGCAGCCACCGAAACACAGGCGATCTTCACCGGCGTTTTCGTATCCTGCAGCGCGTAAAAAATGGACACCACGATCCTGACCGCGGAAAAGGCCCACAGGCCGGCAGCATAAAACAGCAGTGCATAGGCCGTCAATCGGACCGTATTCGCGTCGAAGGCCCCGCGCCCGAAAAGCAGCGCCACGATCGGCTCCCTCAAAACGATCAGCCCGACCATGGCCGGAAGGGTGATGAAAAACACCAGCCGAAGGGCGTAGCCGAACGTTTCTTTCAAGGCCGCCACGTCGTTTGCCGCCGCCTGGCGCGACAGGCTCGGCAAAACGGCCGTGGCCAGGGCGATGGCGAAAATCCCCAGCGGAAACTGGACCAGCCGGTCCGCATAATACAGGTACGAAACGCTTCCCTCGTCAAGAAGGGAGGCCAGCAAGGTGCCCACGAGCTGGTTGATCTGATAGACGGCCGCGCCGAAGACCATCGGGCCCATCAGCAGCGCCACCTTTTTCAGGGCCGGATGAAACAGCCGGGCATGGCGCCAGAAAACGACCCCTTTTTTCACCAGAAAGGGAAGCTGAAGCAGAAGCTGAAGTCCGCCGCCGATAATTACCCCGACGGCCAGGCCGGTGACCGGATCCTCCATGTACGGAGAGATGAAAAAGACCGCGCCGATCATCGCCAGGTTCAAAAAAACCGGGGCCAGGGCCGGTGCGGCAAAATGACCCAGGGGATTTAAAATCCCCATGGCCAGGGCCACCAGGCCGACCAGCAGGATGTAGGGGAACATGATCCGGGTCAGCCGGACCGTGACGCCGAATTTTTCCGGATCGTCGGCAAAGCCCGGCGCGATGATCCAGACCAGGACCGGTGCGGCCAGCACGCCCGCCGCCGACACCCCGATCAGGATCAGGCTCAACAGCCGCATGGCCGACCGGGCCATGCTTGCCGCCGCCTCCCTGCCCTCCTTTTCCAAGACTTCGGTAAAGACCGGCACAAAGGCGATGCTCAGCGCCCCCTCGGCAAACAGGCGGCGAAGCAGGTTGGGAAGCCGGAAGGCGACGAAAAAGGCGTCTGCAGCCATTCCCGCCCCGAAGAACCAGGCAATGACCATGTCCCGGACAAAGCCAAAAATCCGGCTCAGAAAGGTGGCCGCGCCGATGACCCCCGCGGCCCTGGTCATGCGCCTGTTTTCGCCCATAGAAAACCGCCCCGCCGCCGGGCGGCGGAATTCAACATTCAAGATTGCAAGATTCAAGCAGTCGCCGTTTGACAGAACCATCGATCAGCAAAGCGTCTCCGGTATAGCGCAGACGGCGGAGAAGCTCAAGATGCCAGATGTCAGATGTCGGAGGTCAGAGGTCAGAAAGGGACAGAGGTCGGAGGTCGGAGGTCAGAGGTCAGAAAGGGACAGAGGTCGGAGGTCAGAAAGGGACAGATGTCGGCCTGCCGGGCGTAGCCTACGCGAAGCCTGGACATTTGTCTTTTCAAGGCGAAACCATTTGCGGGATCGTGAGCTGGTGGAGCCGTACTTTGGCTCCACCAGCTACCCGATACCGTAAATTGCTTTTCCTTGGCGCCCTTTGCGTCTCGCGGTTCAATCGCTTTTACTTAGCAGCTAACTGGCGCCGAGGCCGCCAGTTTTCCCTTGACAGCCACCGAACCATCCTTTATATGAATTTACTTTTATAAGGGATAACCCAGAACGGTTCGAAAGGAGCATGTTCGTGGCCAATCATAAATCCGCATTGAAACGGGCAAAACAGAACGAGGCGAAGAATCTTCGAAACAAGGCCGTTCGGACCCGGGTCCGCTCGGCAGTCAAGCAGGTCCGCAACGCTTCGCCGGAGACTGCGGCAGAGACCCTGGTCGCCGCCCAGTCCACCATCGACCGGGCCGCCAAAAAAGGCGTGCTGCACCGGAACAGCGCTTCCCGCAAGATCTCCCGCCTTCAGAAGCTAGTGAATCGCAAAAGCGAGTAGTAAAACGATTTAACCGCCAAGGCGCAAAGGGCGCGAAGGTTTTTTGCCCGAATCGGGTCGCCGGAAACTGCTCCCGGCTCACGATTCGGGCAAATAGCGCCTCCCCATAGCACACTGAGCCACAACCTGAATACTCCCAAGACAGAATTTCATTGCAGGGCCTCCGCTATGCCGATGCCCCAAAAGGCGAACCATTTGCGGGATCGTGAGCTGCTGGAGCCGTCCCTTGGCTCCGGCAGCGACCCGAGACCGCTAATCTTTTCCTTTGCGCCCTTTGCGCCTTGAGCGTCAGCGGGCGGTTCGCTTGTTTCTATTCTTCCTCAAGCGCCTCTTCCCCTGCGCATGCAGCACGTTTCAGCAGCGATTTGATTAGAAGTTGGTGGTGATGCGCTGGTAGATCTTTTCGGCAAGGCGGCGGGTGAGTTGGTCCAGGGCTTTGCGCCGGTTTGCCTCCGTAACCGTCCGGTCTTCTGAAACCGTGAACGCCTCGTCTTCCTGCAGGCCGTCGGCGCGCCACAGGGTTTTGCCGCCGGTGCGGGAAAGCTGCAGGTCCACCCGGATAAAGACCCGCCGCTCCTCGGCGGTAAGCAGCTCGCTGCGGGATACCGATCGGTCGGCCACCTGCTGGATCGTGCCGCGGATGACCGCATCGGCCTTTTCCACCTCGGAGACCTTGACCTGCCCGCTGCGGGTCAACTCGTAGATGAGGCTGGATGCGACGGTGTTTTCCAGCCCGGCTTCGGCGGACCGGTTTTTGAATACCTCAACGGCGATCTTCTTGACCCCGTAGGGAAACTCCCCCTCCCCGGCAAAGCGGTAGCCGCAGGCGGCGCCCGCCAGGGCGACGGCTGCACAGAGAAGCAACGCGGCGATATGTATGGTGTATTTCATCAAATGGCTTCCCT
>CAYPFH010000215.1:0-7018 GCA_964409825.1 uncultured Desulfobacterales bacterium
GATCCACAAAAACCTGGATTCCGGGTCAAGCCCGGAATGACGGACCGGGAACATGTAGTTTCATCCGAGCGCCGCCTCTGGCCGCCGGGGCGATCAGGTTGATCAATACTGAAACTTTCCCCGAAGCCCCTGACGGTGGAGGGACGCGCGCAGTCTAGTCCGTGTTGTGCCGGTGATGCACAAATGCCGGCTTAGACTGCGCGTGGCCCTCCAACCTTCAAAACCCAAAGCGGGGATAGGTCGGTTTTTACCGCCTGCTTCGGCCGAAGTTTCACATAAGCCTGTCGCCTTGTTTTTGAAAACGGCGGCGCAGCCGCCGCTTCAAATAAAATTGCGGCAGCGATTTTATTTGTTTTATTTGAGTTGGAAGCGTACCGGCACCTTCACCCGCATGTCCACCGGGTCGTCGCCCCGGCGCCCGGGGGTAAAACGCCATCCTTTCACCGCCCTTTTCGCCGCCCGGTCCAGGGCACCGTGGCCGCTCGACTCGTCGATCTCCAGGTCCTGAACGCGGCCGGTTTTGTCCACCAGCACATCGAGAACCACCGTTCCCTGATACCCGCGGCGGCGGGCGAGGCGAGGATACTCCGGCGGCGGATTCTGGCGGTAAAGAGGGCGTGCCTCGGTCAGTACAGGGCCGGCGTCCTCGACGGCCCTGTGCGGGGCATTGGTCTGTTTTGCATCGAACGGCGAGGCCCCGGCGTCTTTGGAAAGGGCGGCGATTCCTTCCGGGATGAACGGCGCGTCGTTGGAAGGCTTCACCGAGTCGAAAAGACTGGAAAATTGCGCAGGAGGCGGAGCCTCGACCACCGGTTCCGATTTTTCCGTCGGTTCTGGCGAGGGCGCTTCAATGGGAGTTTCCTGGACTGCCGGCGCCGGCTTCGGGGCCGGCAGTTTTTCCGTCTTGGCCGGCTGCGGCGGTTTTTTTTCTGGCGCGGGGCGGAGGGCCTTCACCGGCGTCGGTTTCTCTTCTTTTTTTTTCGCTTGCTTGACCGGGGCGGCCGTTTTTGCCGGCGCCTGCGTCAATGAAATCTTGACGGAGCGGCACAGGGCCGCAGTCGGGGTCTCGGGCAGAAGCCAGGCAAACTGGGAACTGAGCAGCCAGCCGTGGAAAGCCAGGGCAAAAACTGCCGCCAGGAGCATGGGTCTCATGGCCCACCCGACTCCGTTTCCGCCTGGAGCGACACATGGGAAATTCCCGCCTTCTGAAGCCGGTCCAGGACCGAGAAAAGAAGCTGATAAGAGACGGTCCGGTCTGCGAAAAGCAGGACGCCGGATTCCGGAAATTGTTCAGCGCGCTCGGCGAGCATCCTGTCTAATGTTTCAAGCGATACGCTTTCTTTGTCGACGAAGATGGATCCGTCGGCCCGGACGGTGACCGACAGTTGCGCCGTTTTGTCGATCGCAGCGGATGACGATGTCGGCAGCTGCACCGGCAGACTCCGGTGTACGGCCATGGAGAGCATCGCATAGATAAAAAAGACCAGCAGCAAAAAGACGATGTCGATCAGCGGAAGCATCTCGATGCGAACCTTGCGGGTGGTAGGCAGGTAAAGCTTCATGGCCCCCCTCCGCGGTCTTTTCTGCCTTCGGCCAGCTTCCCGTAGACGATTTCCAGGCTGGTGGCATATTTTTCGATGGACAGGGCGGCGCCATCCACCCGGGAGTTGAAATAGTTATAGGGAAAGACGGTGAAAATCGCGATCCCCAGGCCGGTGGCGGTGGTGATCAGGGCCTGGGCGATTCCGGCGGTGACCGCCTCGGGGTGCTCGATGCCGGTGGTGCCCAGCACGTCAAAGGAGTGAATGATCCCCAGCACCGTTCCGAATATCCCGAGAAGGGGCGCCACGGTGATCATGGTATCCAGAATCGTCATGAACCGCCGCATCCGGCGGATTTCTTCGGCTGCCGCCGATTCCATGGCCTTGGTCATGGAAAACCGCCGGTGAAGGATGCCGTTGATCAGGATCTTGACGATGTAGTCCCTGGACTGGGTCGTTTTTTCCCGGACCGATTCCCAGTCTCCGACCCGGCTCAGATCCAGAACGTCATCCACGAGCCGGGGGTTTCGGTTCCGGTCGATCCGGTTCCAGAACATCAGCCGCTCCAGGACAACGGTCAGAACGACGATGGAGCAGGCCAGCAGCGGGTACATGACCGGCCCGCCGCTGAGAATAAACTGGAGCATTTTTCACCCCTTTTTGAAAAAATGGTCATTGAGCATCGAGAATAATGGATTGCGCCGGGTGTTGGCAAGTCCGGCCGACAACCCCGGACCCTTGCGGCGCCCGGACCCCCGGTGCAATCGGTTTCTCGGTTGGGGGGCGGGTGCGTATGGTTGATTTGCATTCGGTGTTTTTTTCTTGATCGAGACCCCGAAGCGTCATACAGGCAGAACCGGCAGTTGCCGGCAAAGGGGATGCAGGTGGCGGGGAGGGAAGCCGCCTATTTCCCCGGGAGACGTCGGGGAAATGAAACGTCTCCTGCCCAAGAGATCCCTCCCCGCACCTGCAGGGCATGCCGCAGGTATCGGCAGCCCAAACAAAAACAGCCTCTCAGTGATGGCCTCAAAGGCTGCACCCGGCTTTATCGATCGGGAAACCGCAAGTCCGTTCGGCCCGCGATACCGTTGAGCAGGGCATCGATTGCCTCTTTGACGACGATGGGCATCGATTCCGGCGGGACCGGATGATTCATTTTCCTGCCGGGCGCTCCGGACAATTCCGCCGCAATTTCTCGGCACTGTCGTCGAAACACCGACAGGTCCGAGACAAGCCCCTTTTCATATTCGTCGCTCAGGGAGAACGCCGCCTCGAGAAACGCGGCATAGCGAGGGGTCAGCAGGACTTCCTCCAGCTCCCGCAGCACCCGGCGCTTGTCCCCGATGCATTCGCAGGAGGACGCCGCCAGAAGCTCAAACAAGCTGATGCCCCGCTCTTCTATGCGGCGAAAGATGCTTCTTTCGGCGTGCAGACCGTTTTGACGGAAAAGGGCCTCTCTAACCGCATCGTAGACCGCCCGGGCGATGAGTTCACCCATTTTACTGTGGCCGCCGGTGTTGTCTATTTTCGGACCGCGCCCCTGGGCAACGAGAATGTTGTCTGTTCCGGTGCCGGTGGCCCGGTGCCTATTGCCGCTGGCTGTGCTGCGCACGTCCAGGTCGAGCAGGGCCGCAGTCTTTGCTTCGGTGGCGGTGATCACGGCCCGGTTCATGGCCCGCTTCGTCAGGCGGACCCCGGGCAGCAGCACAATGTTGATAGTGCCAGGCTCGTAGTAGCCTCCGCTGTCTTTTCCCATTCGCATGGCGTTTGCGCAGGCGCCGGCGGTGACCAGCGCCGTCACCGAAAGGGCCTTGAAAGACGCTTTGGCTGCAGCCATGTGATCCATGTCCGCTCCGGTAAAAAGCAGGGTGGTTGACGCCGCAGGCCGCTCGATCACCGAAAGCACCCGGTTTCGGACCGGTTCGACGCCGCCGCCGTAGGCGATTTTCCACAGGGGCGGGGAGGCATAGTGATTGCCGACCGTTTCGATGTTTTCCCGCGTGCCCTCCAGGGTGGAGAGAACGGCCATCGGTTCGGAAAAGTCGACCACGAGGGTTTTGTTGACAAAATCCCAGATCCGGGATTCGGCCACCTGCGCCGCACGGACGTAGTCGATTTCAAGCGGCACCGGCCGGGTTTTGACAACTTTTTCTTCGAGAACGAGACTGCGGCGCTGCGCGTAGACGTCCTCGTACAGCCGGGCGGACAGCCAGGAGACGAAGTCTGCGGTGCGGATCCCGGCCCGGCAGGTGATGTCGCAGGGAAAGTCGTACACCATTGCCTGGCGGACGGCGGCGACATCCTTCCAGCCTTCCATGGAAAACAGCGGGTCGGAAAGGCGCACCTGCCCGCCGCAGCCGTAAACGGCCTGGGGATCGAAGCGGATCCATTCTTCAACGGTCATTTTCACGGCCGGGCCGGTTTTCCCCAAAACGGGCGCAATGCCCCCGGCGGCCCGGATCATCTCGTTTTGAAACGAATCGTCTCCGGGGACGACCACCGGATCGGTGCCCATGATCCGGAGCACCCGCAGCCGTTCTTTCTCCGGAATGCGCTCTGCCTTGCTTCGAACCAGCGCAAGTTCGGCCCGGATGGATTCGACGATTTTTATCGCTTCGTTCTGCCGCCGGACGATCCGGCCGATTCGTTCGACGGCGCCGAGCCCCTCTTCGATGCTGCCGATGTCAATGCGAACCTTCCGGATGCCCGCGCCGTCAAGCGCGGTTTCAACCGCGTCATGAATCGGCGCAACGAAAACGACATCCGGGTCGAGGGCCTTGATCCGTTCCAGCGACGGATGGAAAAATCCGCCGACAACCTGCTTTCCGGCGGCCCCGGGCAGATTCGCACTGGCGTACGTAAGGCCCCGGACCGAATCGCCGGCACCCAGGGCAAAGAGAATCTCGGTGGCCGTCGGCACCAGAGAGACGATCCGATCCGGTGTACGGGCGGCCGCTGCGGGTTCCACCAGCCCGGCGGCGGCATTCTCGGACCGGGACACAGGACCGGCAAGGACAGCGGCGGAACCGAGGGCGAAACATACCGTTGCAAGGACAACTATTTTTGCAAAGGGGCCGGCGACCTTCATAGAAAACGATTTCCCTCGGGGGCTGGTTAGAATGAAACCCTGACGCCTCCATAATAAACGGCTTCGGGCATCGGGTAGAAGGTGACATCGGGGATCCAGAATTGGTAAAAGCCGGCGTCTGAATACTTTTCTGCGAAAATGTTGCTGCCGTTCATGAAAAATTCGATGTTTTCATAGACATAGGAAAGATAGGCATCCACGGTGTTGTAAGCATCCATGGGCTCTTGCACGTTGCCGTTGTCGTCTCCGAAGTATCTTTCCCCGACGTAGTTGTAGGTCAGCCGGAAGCGAAGGTTGTCTACGGGGGTGATTTCCACGCCGGCCTTTGCCTTCCAGTCCGGCACCAGCGGGATGCTTTTCCCGTCATTGGCGCCTTCGGAGAACTCGGCCTCGGTGTAGCCGACATTTCCGAAAAAGGTCACCGGGTCTGCGGGGCGGTAGGCGATATCGAGTTCGCCGCCGCTGTGTCTGGTCTTGTCCAGGTTTTCGTTCTGGTTCGTGGCGTTGCTCCAGGTGATTTCATCTTCCACGTTCATCAGAAAGGCCCTGAGATTGACCGTAAGAGAGGAAAGAAAGCCCAAACGGGCGCCGATTTCATACCCGATGGCGGTTTCCTGCTTCAACTCATCGTTGATGGCCCCGGAAAACAGATTGGTGTATTCGTCCACCACCGGATATCGGAACGATCGGTAGATCCGTCCAAAAATTTTCGAGTTCGGCATGAAGGCATAGGAAAGGCCGACATTCCACGCCGTTTCAGCGTCATCGATCTTTTTTTCGGTAAACGCGCCGCCGACATCGGAGCTCAGCCTGATCTCGGGCTGCTCGATCCGGAGGCCGGCGTTGAGGGTGAGGCTGTCTAAAATGCCAAGCTCGTCCTGTACATAGGCGCTGAGGGTTTGCTTTCTGTGATCGTAGCGGTTGGCACTGCCTCCTTTGAAAAAATCCCTGAAAGCCTGATAGTCGGCATCGTAGTAGTCGACCCCGAGGGTAAGCCGGTTATCCCGGTCTCCGATTTCCCGGTCAAGGACATACTTTGCATTGGCGTTTACCGTTTCCACATCGAACCTCATGAAGCTGAACCAGGAGGCGATGTCGCTGCTGCTGTTTTCCTTTTGCAGGCCGACGCCGAGATTCAAAAAGCCGAATTCTGAAAGGTCGGTATCCAGTGAAAGATTTCCGGAAATGGTTTCGCCCGCTCCTTCGTCGTTCAAGTTGACCGCCTGTTTGCGGTCCTGATCCACCTGCGCGGCAGTCAGTGCTCCCGGAAATTCATAGGTGGAATCGTCGACGCTTGCATTTCCGGAAAGCACCATCGAGTCGCTCAGATCGGCGCGGATCTTTGTGAACAGGTTTTTTCTTTCAACCGCGCTTCTTTCCCGGTATCCATCCGAGCGGTATCGGTTCGCGCTGATATATATCCCGGCGGTCTCGCCGGCGGCGTTGAAGCCGGCACGGACCTTGTGCGTTGCCAGGGAGCCGCCTGCAGCTTCAACGTCGCTGCCGATCCCTTCTCCAACCTCTTTGGTGATGATGTTGATCACGCCCCCGACCGCGTTGTCTCCGTATAGCACACTTCCTGATCCGTAAAGGACCTCGATCCGGTCTACGGTTTCGATGGGGACCGTGCTCCAGCGGACGCCTCCCAGATCGATGGGGTTGATGCGCCGGCCGTCCACCACCACCGCCACGTGCCGGTCCGAGGTGGCACCGAATCCTCCGATGTCGACGGTCTGGTTGACGCCGTTTCCGTTCAGGTCTGAAACGAATACGCCAGGAAGCATTCTCAGGGCATCGGGCACCGACTGCGCCCCGCTTTTTTCGATGTCTTCGGCGGTAATTACGGCTGTGCGGGCCGGAATCTTTTCGACTTCCCGCGCGGTCCGGGTCGCCGTGACGACGACTTCGCCCATGACCGGCGCCTCTTTTTCCGCCGATGGGTTTTCTCCCCAGGCCATGGGTGTCTGCACCAGAACGATCATGACAACGGCCGCCAACAACGCCTTTTTGTTCACTGTTTCTCCTCCCTGTTTCATGGTTTAGTTCCGACGGCGGCCCGCGGAAAACAAAAATCCCGGATCGAAATGGTTTCGATCCGGGATCTCCCGTTTTCATCCTCAGATGCGCCGGGCTCGCCTTCCGTCCTCGAAAGCGGTTTGCCCCGTGTCCAGGCAGGTTTTCTGACTCTCGGATCAGCCTACTTGCCGCGCCTTCCCGTTTACGAAAAAAACAGTGGCGGTTTGTGCGGCGTTCGTCCCCGATTACAGCGGCGGGCCCGTCCCCGATTTCCACGGGGTTCCCTTTTTCAGCTCGTTGGAGCGCCTGAACACGATGTGCCGTCTGTGTACGGGAAGCCTCCGGAAAAGTCAAGGGCAAATCCGGAAAGGCC
>CAYPFH010000216.1:0-6987 GCA_964409825.1 uncultured Desulfobacterales bacterium
GTCCTTTTCTCAACTTCTCACCTTCTTAACCTCTTAACTTCTTTCTTTTTTCTATGTACCCTCTGTGGTAAAATACAGTTGTTCGGGACAAGCCAGCAACCGCAGTCTCACCGATAACTGATAACCGATAACCATCTCTGCGTCTCCGCCTGCCCTGAGCTTGTCGAAGGGTGCGTCTCTGCGCGAGATCTGTTTTCAATTTACCAAATCGACCGCACATGAGGATAGTCCAGGATCCGCTGGTCTTTTGTCAGCAGCGTAAGGTTGTGAACCCTGGCCGTGGCCACAATGATTCGGTCGGCCGGATCTTTGTGAAAGTTACCGGGCAGATGGCAGGAGTCTGCGGCGATGTCCGGAGACAACTCGATTACACCGATGCCGGTTTCATCGATGGCCCGCGTAAGCCACTGGGAAGATGAAATTTTCAACTCGATCTTTTTTTTTGCCGCCATCATGGTAAATTCCCATATGGAGATCGAGGATATGAAGCGCTCGTCTGCCTTGGCCCGTTGAATCAGGGCTTTGGCCTTCTTGGAGAGGTTTTCCGGCTCAGCCAGGCACCACCACCAGACATGGGTGTCCATCAGGATCATCAATCGATTTCCCAGTCCTTAGAGTCTGTGACCGGTTCTGTAAGATCCCCCAGGGTCCTGCCGGTGCCGGCCAGGGCACCGATCAGGGGTTCCTTCTGATTCGCCTGGTCGATGTGCACGATCTTGGCGATCGGCTTTCCCCGTTTGGTGATCACGATTTCCCGGTGGGTGGTATTTACCTGATCCAGAATCTTAAAGCATTTTGTCCTGAATTCCGCCGCGTTGATTTCCATAAGCCTGACTCCTCATCGGAATGTACAGTTTATCCTGTACACTTCAGCCTGTCAAACGCTAAATAAGCAGAAGGTAAGAGGGTAAGAAGGGAAGGACCAGATGTCCGATTTCGGATGTCGGATGTCAGGGAACAGAGGGTTATCGGTTATCGGTTAATGGAGAAAAAACCGAAAATCCAAATTCCAAACCTGACAGGGAAATTATTGAAATCTTTTTGGTTTATGGCGGCGAAGCCGCCCCTATAAAAGCGCGAAGCGATTTTATTTGGAATTTGTCATTTGGAATTTGTTTGTGATTTGGTGCTTGGTGCTTGGAATTTTTCTTTTGAAACCAGCAACCAGCAACCAGCAACTTCCCCGATAACTGATAACCATTAACCGATAACCCATCTGCTCTTCTCAACTTCTTACCCTCTGATCTTCCGCTTTTCTCTGTGTTCTCTGCGCCCTCTGTGGTGAGATCTGTTTTTTTCTGACCTCTGACCTTCTAATCTTCTTCCCTCTATGTGTGTCTGCGGCAAATCACAGCTTTTCCAAGACGTTCCTCGCCTCATCGGCCCCATCAAACTCGCCGTCCAGACTCAGTGCCTTCTCCAGTTGCGCCCGGGCCTCGTCGGCCTTGCCGGTTTTCCACAGGGCCAGGCCCAGATGGTAGTGGATGATCGGGTTGTCCGGCATTTTTTCCAGGCTGTCGGAGAATTCGGCCGCCGCGCTGTCATACAAGCCCTTCTGGTAATAGACCCACCCTAAGGTGTCCATCACGCTGGGGTCTTCGGGAAGCTGCTCCTTGGCCTTTCGGGCCAGGACCAGGGCCTCGTCGACTTTGTCTTTTTCCGTGGCCAGGATGTAGGCGAGGTTGTTGGCGGCCGGGGCAAAGTCGGGGTTGGCATCCAGCGCTTTTCTGTAGTGATCCACGGCAAGGTCGTAGCGTTTTTGCACCTCGAAGATGGTGCCCAGCAGCATGTGGGGCCCGGCCTGGTTCGGGTTTTTATCCAAAGCGGTGCGGTACTGGGCGATGGCCTCGTCCTGACGGTCCTGGTTCAGGTAGATCCGGGCCAGGGCATAGTAGGGCCGCAGAAAGTCGGGGTTGGCGGCAATCGACGCCTGAAAGGCCTTTTCCGCGTCGGTGGTCTGCCCCTTGGCCAGGTACAGCCCGCCTTTTAAGTTCTGGAGGATCGCCTGGACCGGGGGTACGTCGCCGATGATCTTCATCTGCCGGTCGCATCGCTTTAGTGCCTCGTCGAATTTTTTCTGGGTGGCCATCACCAGGACGACGTTGCTGAACACGTCCATCAGCTTCGGGTTGATTACAAGCGCCTTTTCGAACTGCTCGATCGCCCGGTCGTATTGCCGGGTGAGCCGGTACAAGATTCCCAATCGGTAGTAGCCCGTCGGATTGTCCGGGGCGTCGGCGACCAACTTTTCGAACTGCTGTTCGGCTTCTTTGGGCTTTCCTTCAAAGAGCAGGGCGTTTCCCAGCATCCGATGGGCCCGATAATTATCCGGCGCTGCGGCGAGAACCTCCCGGGTCTGTTTTTCGGCCAGGGAAAAATCCCGCTCCCTGAGGTGGATTTCGGCCATCAGCAGCCGGGCCTTGATCATCCGGGGGTTGAGTTCGACGGCCCGCCCGATGGAATTTTTCGCGATGCTGGCCTCTCCTTTGCCCAGATGGGCCAGTCCCTTGAAATAGTGGGCCTCGGCCGCCCGGGGTTCTTCTTTGATCAGCGTGTCGTACTGCCGGATCGCATCGTCGAAGTTTCCCTTTCCGACCTCGATCCGGGCCTGGAGCATCCGGGTGGGGAAAAAGTCGGGCCGAAGGGCCAGGACTTTTCCGATGGTCGTTTCGGCTTCTTTAAGATTGCCCTGATCCAGGTGATACTCGGCGATGGTGTTCAAGATTCCCACATCCTCGGGCTTGATCGCCAGGGCCTTTTCATACATGGAAAGGGCGGCGTCCGTCCGGCCGGTCCTGCGGTAAAAGCCGGCGGCCACCATATGGGCATTGACCTGTTCGGGAGCCAGGTCGACGGCCGCAAGATAGGCTTCTTCGGCCCGGCTGGGCATGTTCCGGCTGTAGTAGAAATTGCCCAGCAGGATTTGAAGATCGGCGTCTTTCGGGTGGGCGGCGATGGCGTCTTTGATGACGGATTCGGCGGCGGCCAGGTCCCCGGTGGAGCGGTAGAAGGAAAAAAGGGCCACGGCCGGCTGGACGTCGTCTGACGCCGCATTGACCGCCTCTTTTAATATTTTCTCGGTCTGGTCCTGTTTTCCCAGCCGGGCATAGACGCGGGCAAGGCCCAGCATGGCTTTTGCGTTTTCAGGCTCGATGTCCAGGATCCGTTCGTAGGTGAGTTCGGCCTCGAACAGGTTATTTTCTCGGTCCTCGACGGCCGCCAGCAAAAACAGCGCCTGGAGGTTGTTGGGCTCTTGGGTCAGCACCGGCTCCACCCGCTTTCGGGTTTCTTCGGTGTTTTTGCCCAAAAAATGGAAGGTGGCCAGCTTGAGCTGGGCGTCCATGTCGGCCGGGTCGAGTTCGGCCACCTTCGAAAAGGCCTGGAAGGCGCCCCGGGGGTCTCCCAGCTTCAGGTACACCTCTCCTAGCCCCTGCTGGGCCTCTAAGTTCTTGGGATCGATCTGGACCACGTTTTTGAACTCGATTTCCGCGGACTTGAAATTTTCCTGCTGAAGGTATTCCTGGCCCCGCTTCAGATGGGAGGCCATCTTTTCCTCATCCGAGGAGCAGGCGGCCAGGAAAAAGAACGCCGCCAGAATCGGAAAAATCACGTGACACGCTCGGTGCATGGGGGAACCTCCGGAAAAGCGTTGAAGAAACGTTGCTGGTTGCTGGTTGCTGGTGAAAAACCAGTTGCTGGTTAAAACTGCGGTTGCTGGCTTGTCCCGGCGTCTTGTCCGGCGTAGTTGCTTGTAACGAAGCCGGAAGCTCAGCGAGCGAAGCCGAGCCGAAAACACGGATGCGACAGAGCGCGTCCCTCCAGCAGGAACGAAGCCCTGCCCGGCGGTGCCGGAGATTTCGGCGGTATCAGGATTCCATTAAAGTCCAAAAATGGAGGGCCACGCTCCGTCGTGGCCGAAATTGCTATATTTTACCACATCCGTCTTCGTCACGCCATAGCGTAGCTGCGCCGGACAGGGAGGGCACAGAGAAAAAAGAAAGAAGGTAAGGGCAGAAGGACCAGATGTCGGATGTCAGATGTCAGGGAACAGAGGGTTATCGGAAACGGCGGTTACTGGTTGCTGGTTGAAAAAACAGTTGCTGCTTACAAGTTGCTGGTGAAAAACAAGACTCGCGCTTTTATTTTCTGAACTTCCCAACTTCTCAACTTCCGCCCTTTTCTCACCCTCTCATCCTCTCCTCCTCTTACCTTCTTACCCTCTATTTTTTCTCTGCGTCTCCGCGTCTCTGCGCGAGAACCGCTTTTGACCTTCAACCAGCAACTCGTAACCAGCAACCAGCAACTCCTTTTTTTCACCAGCAACCCTACCCATAACCCATCTGCTCTTCTTAACTTCCCATCTTCTCATCTTCTGCCCTTTCTTACCTTCTTGCTTCTTTCGATTTCCAGCACAACACGTAGTGCACAAGAACCAATGCACAGAATGCCTGCAAAATTTGATGGCCAAAGAGCTCCAAACGGTTGTTGTGCTTGCCTAATATCCTAAAATAACTCCATATCATTATCCAAAAAATGGGGGTATGTTTTTTGCATGATTTTATTTTCAGCCCGCTGCTCGCAGCGGGCTGAAAATAAAATTTAGGTTAACATCTTTTGCGGCGGGCTGGGTCTGCAACCTGAGTGTTGCCAAGGTTGACATCAAAATCAGGGGCTCCGGAATGCCGATACCCCAAAAGGCGAGACCATTTACGGGATCGTATGTTGGATGAGCCGTTCTTTGGCTCATCCAACTACCCGAAACCGTAAATTGCATTTCCTTCGCGCCCTTCGCGCCTTGAGCGACCTGATCCTGAGCGCAGTCGAAGGGAGCGGGCGGTTCGTTTTTTCATTCTACCGCTGTTCGGCAGACGCTTGGCAGGAGGCCATCATGAAGATAGTGCCATTCGATCCTGAGTTCGAATATACCGGAGATAACGGGGGCAGGAGATCAGGCCTCGAGAGGCGCACCTTTTCCTACACCTATCATGTCCCGGAAAGGCGCTCCGGCATAGACCGGCGAAGCGGATACGACCGCAGACAGGGGCCGGGAACGCCGAGGGATGGGGAAGAACGAAGGGCGGTTTGGGTGGATTAAAACCGGTTGCCGGTTATCAGTTAATGGTTATCGGTGAAAACAACGGTTCCAGAGAGAAATCCCAAATTCCAAGCACCAAATTCCAAACAAATCTCAATGACCGAAAATCCAAATTCCAAACCTGACAGGAAATTATTGAAATCTTTTTGGTTTATGGCGGCGGAGCCGCCCCTATAAAAGCGCGAAGCGATTTTATTTTCTGAACTTCGCACTAAAGTGCCGTAACGCTCCGGCCCAGTCGCTCCCAACCGAATGTTATTCTGACGAGCACTCTATATTGACTTTTGTTAAAAATAATCTTAAAAAACCTAGGTAAATTTCAATAAAAAAACAGAGTTCCCTATGAAAGACACGTTTGACCTTCAAAATCCGTGGCGCAATCCGTCTTACCGGTTCTCTGGCGGGAAGACCATTCATCGGCTTTTGTTCGATGTATTGCTCGAAGACCTCGATCAACGTGTGGTGACCGTGGTCGTGGGCTCTCGCCAGGTCGGAAAAACGTTTCTCATGAAAAAGCTGATTGAAATTCTGCTGAACGAAAAGGGGTGCAGCCCGGCCCAGATCTTTTATTTTAATTTCGATGCGATCGAGCTTGTGGAGTTTGTGGCCAACGATCGAGACTTTCTCGATTTCATTGCCCATTACGGCATCAAAGGACAAAAATCATTCATTTTTTTCGATGAAGCCCAGCGTATTCCGAATATCGGTCTGATTCTAAAGCGTTACCATGACCTGGAACGAAACTTGAAGTTCATTGTTTCGGGATCGTCATCGCTCGAAATCAAGAGCCAGGTAAAGGAAACCCTGACTGGAAGAAAGCACCTTTTTGAGCTTTACCCCATCTCATTTGGGGAGTTTTTGCGCTTCAAAGGGCTGAGGACTCCAGATGAACCGGCAAACCTTGTCCGATTTGAATCCGAAGGCTATTCACGCGCCCTGGACGATTTCATTATCTACGGTGGGTACCCGGGGGTGGCGATTCTTGACCGGAAAGAAGAAAAGGTTCGATTGCTCAAGGAAATCTACAGATCCTATGTTCACAAAGATGTCAGCGATTTTTTTAAGATCGAGGATATCCCCGGGTTCAATCGTCTCGTACAATTTCTGTCCCAACAGAGCGGAGGGTTGTGCAAATTCAACGAAGTTGCCAAAAACACTCGATTGACACGGTATTTCGTCGAGGCATACCTTTTTGCGCTTCAGGAGACCTATGTTGTCCAACTGCTGCTCCCCTATTTTGTGAATCTGGGAAAGGCCATTGTGAAAACCCCGAAACTCTATTTTTGCGACACGGGAATTCGCAATGCCGTATTCGGCCAGTTCGGGACGCTTGCCCAGCGCCGCGATTCCGGTCTGCTGGTGGAAAATTTCGTTTTTTCAGAGCTCATCAAGGCGATCGACAGGGAGCGAATCTGGTTTTACCGCACCACGGCAGGATCGGAGGTGGATTTTGTTGTCGATAGGGGAGATCACGTCGTACCGGTCGAAGTCAAATACAGCGCCAGCCGCCAAAAAACGGTTCCCAAAATCTTTGCAACCCTCGCCAATCACGCGGGCATAAAAAAAGCGCTGGTGGCTACCCGGAATTACGCTGACGATACGGAAAGATACGGAGCCCGCATTCTCTTTCGGCCCTCGTACACCCTTTATTCGATACAGAAACTGCTTTGACTCATCAACCCATCAACTAACCCCAAAAGCCGTCTTTTTTGACGGCCCGGACGTGATAGTAGTTGTTAAGGGTTATCCGGACTCTGGTTGCTGGTGAAAAAACGGTTGCTGGTTAAAAACAAGTCTCGCGCAAAGACGCCAAGGCGCCAAGGAGGGCAACTGCTAATGATAGGAAAGGGTTATCAGTTATCGGTTATCGGTTATCAGAAACGGCGGTTGCT
>CAYPFH010000217.1:0-6972 GCA_964409825.1 uncultured Desulfobacterales bacterium
GACAGAGCGTGGCCCTCCAACCTCCAACACCCAAGGCTGGGGGCAGGTCGGTTTTTATCACCGGCCCCTGCCGAAGTTCCACAAAAGAATAAATCGAACCCCTTGTCTCGAGTCTCATTATGATATGAAATTGAGTCTCAATAGGAGGGCATCATGAAATTTCTCAGTGTCAGAGATTTGAAAACAAAGTCGGCGCAGGTTTGGAAAGAGCTGCCGGACCAGAAAGACATGGTCATTACCAGCAACGGCCGACCGATCGCCATTCTGTCATCGATCACCGAGAACAACTTGGATCAGGTTTTGTCGGCTTATCGGCAGGCGAGGGCCATGAGAGCGGTTGCTTCCATCCAGGAGGAATCTGTGCGCAAAGGAGCGGATCGTATCAGCCGGGAAGAGATCGACCGGGAAATCAAAGCGGTTCGCGCAAAGCATCATGCCTGATTACAGGAAACAGGGCCCATTTCCCAAAAAAATCCCGCCATGGAGTGAAAATCGTATCTCCATCTGAGTTCATCGATCAATATCGAAATCTCGAATAACTACTCTTGATGAAATTGTAAAAAGTTCGAATTTCCCCTCCCCTGGTGGGAGGGGATCAAGGGGAGGGGGGATAAAAGGCTGAAATCCTTTTTCTGTTCACCCTCACCCCACCCCTGGTCGCCTCCGGCGCCGCCAAAGCCGGGTAAACCTCTCCCATCAGAGGAGAGGGAGCCTTTTCGGCTTTTTACGATTTCATTAAGCTTGAATTTCGAATCTTGAATCCCGGTGCGGTCAGCGGGGGGGCTGTCCTCTGCTCCCTCTTTTTTTTTACCCCAAATTGAGCGATTTTTTTGGGGAACACTGCACGGGCGGGCATAAAGCCCGCCTCTACGCGGCCGCCGCAACCCGTCAGGTAGTGGCGGGGTTTACCCCGCCCGTTTACATCGAGGCTTTCCTTCGAATACGGGCGCACAATCGCTCAGGTCAGGTTTACGTTATGACCAATGACCAATGACTAACGACCGATGTACAGCTCCTCCACATACCGCTTTGCCGTATCCGCCCAGGAAAAGCGCGCTTTCGACGCCCGGCGGCGGATTTCACGCCACTGTTCAGGGTCGTCCCGGCGCAGGGCGACGGCGCCTGCGGTTGTGTCCACGAAGGCGTCGACCTGTTCGGCGACCGTTTCCCCGGAAAACGAAAACCCGTCGATGCCGTCTTTTACCGTGTCCCGCAGGCCTCCCACCGCATGCACTACGCAGGGTTGGCCGGCTCTCATCGCGAGCATCTGGCTGATCCCGCAAGGCTCATAAGAGCTTGGCATCAAAAACAGGTCGCCGGAAGCATACAGGACCTGGGCGCAGGCATCCGAGTATCCGTTGAGGAAGATGAAATTGTCCCATCGGGAGGCGATGTCGAGCAGCTTCCGCTCCCAGTCCGGATCCCCGGCGCCGAGCAGTATCAATTTTCCGCGGTCGCCGATGTCTTCCAGAATCCGGTCCAGGGCCGGCCGGCCGTCCGATCCCGGCGAACACATCAACAGTATTTTTTGCTCCGCCACCCTCCCGACGCAGGTGAGCAGCACCTCGGGCGGATTCGGGGAAAAGATCTCCCCTGTAAGGCGGCTGTGTGCGAGAAAGTGTGCAGACGGCACATGGGAATATGCGGCCGCCCAGCGGGCCACCCGGGTCCGGCACAGCTCCACCAGCTCGGCAAACCGGATCGCAGCCGGTTTTGGGTCCTCCGGGTATTCGCAGCCGTTGAGAATCCCGATCAGGCGGCCGGTCTTATCAGCATGCTGCAGCACCGATTCGAGCCCTTCAGCGCCATAGAACCGGGGCGGATCGCTGGGCTGGAGAATTTCCCGGCTGTAGGAGGGCGATACCGTGTGAACGACGTCGGCCAGACGGATGCCGGCGGCCATCAGGTTGACGCAGTCGTGCCAGCGCGGATCCGATACGCCGAGCCAGTCATAGGAGAGCCCGGGAAACCACGCCTCCAGGGACGAATCGCTGCCCCGAAGCGGACGGATTCCCTGCAGGCCGAGATTATGGATCGAAAAGACCGTCCGCACCGCCGTAAAACCGGTCCCGCTTCCTGAGTAGCGCTGCAAGATTGCCGCGCATCCGGCATGCCAGTCGTGGAGATGGGCAACGTCGACGGCGCCGAAAGCCCCCTGTCCGGCGGCGGCGGCGGCTGCGGCACAAAACAGGGCAAAGCGGGAGGCATCCGAAGAAAAAGGGCGGTTCGGGTCGTCGTGGACATAGATTCTCGGGGCGCCGGAAAATGGATCGACGGCCTGCAGCAGGGGATGATCGATGACGATGTGCCGCACCCCGGGCATTGTTTTTTGGCTCGGCAGCTCGTAGAGGTCCGCCCAGTGCGTAAAGCCCCGGAATCGGCACTGGGAGGGCCCGAGCTTTTTCGCATCGGGCCCCTTGTGGAGAAACCCATGAGAGGGGGTGGCTACGGTTACGGTGCAGCCGCAATCGGCCAGCGCAGGGGGAAGCTGGCCCACCACGTCGCCGATACCGCCGACTTTTCCGCCTTCCAGGGCGCCGTTTTCCGCTGCCAGAAACAGGATGTGCATATACCCTCTTTTAGGTGAAAAGAATACTGTCTCAACAACAAAATAGAGCATAGGGCCGTGCATGCCATTTTGAAATACATGGTTAACCCTATTTCTGAACGACGGAGGGGATGGCTATAATTTTTTTCAGTTATCTATGAAGCTCAAACAGTTGCCCGGCATCCGAGCCGACACCCATCGGCATCCGGCGGGCCTTAGCTGGAGGAATTCGGATAGGCGCATAATTTTTTTGTTTCGGGGCAATTGCCCACGGTTCTATACAAACCCTTCCATGAAAGGCGCTTAATATGGTTGAACCTTTTGCCGTTACCGATTGCGCAATGATTGCCATCGCTACCGGAGAGAAGGCCGAAAGTCTTCGAGAGCTGCACGACAGACTCAGGAGAATCGAAGATCCGGGTGTCATGTATTTTCATTTCTGGGGCGGGCTTCTGCGCCCGCATTTTGTCGATCCGGAATACCAGAACGATTTTGCCTCCTGGGCCTATCACAGCCTGCATGATCGGCGGCTGGCCGAACGGCTGTCAGTCATCAACCCGAGCCGGCTCGGCCGGATGGACCGGCTGAGGCACCGGCTGATCGATGTGGTGGAAGACCGCATGGATGAGCCGGATTTCGATCCGCGGATCGACGGAGAGGCGCCGTTTTTCTTTCTTCGCGCCCAGATCGTCGTGTTCGACACCCGGATTCGCATCGAACAACCCGAAGAGATGGCCCGGTATATTGGGAGCATGACACCCGGAAGCCTTTTTTATCACTTCATCGACGCCCGAAGGCGAACCGAGTCCAGAAGAGACGACTTTTCCGAATGGCTTCAAACGTTCGGAGCCGGCTACATCTCCCTGGCCGACCGGATCCGGGCCGTCGACCCTTATTTTACCAGTTTGCTGGAACTGCGAGCGGAGTTGGCCTCCGTTTTTGAAAGGCATCTGCCGAAGGGAGAAAACGAATGAGCGGAATGCTGCAAAGATACGCCGAGATCGTGGGCGAAACTGCCATCGACCATATCAGACAGCTTGCCCGGCCCCTGGAAGGAAAGAAAGTCGTTCACGTCAACTCCACCCGGGAGGGCGGCGGGGTGGCCGAAATCCTTCACCGGCTGATTCCCATGAAAAAAGAGCTGGGCATTGAAGCGGGCTGGGAAGTCATTACCGGCGATCCGGATTTTTTCCGCTGCACCAAGGAGATGCACAATACCCTGCAGGGAGACCGAAGGGAGATTTCTTCCTCCTTGCTGGATCACTACCGAAGCGTGAACACCCGGAACTTCGAGCGTCTCGGGCAAACCCTGTCCGACGCCGATATCGTGTTCATCCACGATCCTCAGCCGGCCGCCCTTATTGCCGAGGCCGGACGGCGCCGGGGAAAATGGATCTGGCGGTGCCATATCGACGTGAGCAGGCCCTACCGCCGGGTCTGGAATTATCTCAAACAGTTCGTCGAGGGCTACGATGCCAGCATCTATTCTTTGCCGGCTTTTGCCCAGCAGCTTTCGCATCCGTTGTACATTATTCCTCCGAGCATCGATCCGCTCAGTGACAAGAACATCGAACTGGAAGATGATGATCTTGAGTCGATTTACACGACCTACGATATCGACCCGGAGCGGCCCGTGATCTGCCAGGTTTCCAGGTTTGACCGGTTCAAGGACCCTGTCGGCGTGATAAGCGCCTATCGAATGGTCAAGGAGTTCGGCCCCCAGCCGCAGCTGATTTTGGCCGGCGGGACCGCTACGGACGATCCGGAAGGAGAAGAGGTGCTCGAAGAGGTGTACACGGCTGCCGAAAAGGATCCGGACATTCACATTCTGCTGCTTCCACCGGACGCGCATCGGACAATCAACGGTCTTCAGCGCATTTCCGACATTGTCCTGCAAAAGTCTCTGAAAGAGGGGTTCGGACTGACCGTCACCGAGGCGATGTGGAAAGGAAAACCGGTGATCGGCGGAAACGTCGGCGGGATTCGAATCCAGGTGGTCAACCACCAGACCGGCTTTCTGGTCAACACGCCGGAAGGCGCCGCCATGCGGATGCGCTATCTTCTCCAGCACCGCTCCAGACTGGAGGAAATCGGCCATCGGGCCAGGGAGTTTGTGTTGGAAAATTACCTGCTCACGCGTCATTTGAGGGAGTACCTGGCCCTGATGGTGGCGCTGGTTACCGGAAGCCGGGACAGGGTCGTTCTCAGCCCCAAAATGGCTGCCTGACGACGTGGAGAAGAAGGCCAACGATGATGAAGGTTTTTTTCGATGCGCATCTCGGCGCTGAAGTCCTGGAAGCGAGCCGGGTGCGCTTTACCGTATGGGCGCCGCTTGCAGAAGCCGTCACCGTGGAAATCGTCAGCCGGCCGGAGCGGATGGTAGCCCTGACACCGGTGGATAAAGGATATCACCAGGGCGTGGCCGACGACGTCGAGCCGGGCGCCTGGTATTTCTATCGGCTTCACAAGCGGGATGCCACAGGCAAAAGCCGGATCGACAGGAGGCCGGATCCGGCTTCCCGATTTCAGCCCGAAGGCGTCCACGGCCCATCTCAGGTGGTGAGCCGGACGTTTGACTGGCAGGAGAACTGCTGGCACGGCCGTTCTCTGTCCCGATACATCATTGCCGAAGTCCACGTCGGAGTATTTACACCGGCTGCAACCTTCGACGGGGTCATCGGCGAGCTGCACCGGCTCAAGGATGCCGGGTTCACGGCCCTGGAGCTGATGCCCGTCGCCCAGTTTCCGGGAAACCGGAACTGGGGCTACGACGGCGTCTATCCCTTTGCGGTGCAGGATTCCTACGGCGGGCCCGAGGGGCTCAAACGGCTCGTTAACGCTTGCCACGACAAGGACCTGGCGGTGATTCTGGACGTGGTCTACAATCACCTGGGACCGGAAGGCAACTACCTGAGGGATTTCGGACCGTATTTTACCGACGCCTATAAGACCCCTTGGGGGGAGGCGGTCAACTTCGACGGTCCGGAAAGCGACCCGGTCCGGCGGTTTTTCATCGAAAATGCCCTTCAATGGGTTTCCGAATTCCGTATCGATGCGCTGAGGTTCGATGCGGTTCATGCCATCTACGACTTTTCCGCCCGCCCCTTTCTCCAGGAACTGGGCGAGGCGGTCCGCAGGGCCGGCGAAGCCGAAAACCGCCGCACCTACTGCATCGCCGAAAGCGCTTTGAACGATTCGAAGATCGTCCGCAGCCGCGAACTGGGCGGCATCGGGCTGGACGCCCAGTGGAACGACGACTTCCACCACAGCCTGCACGCGCTTCTTACCGGGGAAAAGGACGGCTACTACCGGGACTACGGCCGGATCGACGATCTGGCAAAGGCCTGGCAGGAAGGCTTCGTCTATTCGGGACAGTACTCCGGCTTTCGCCGGCGACGCTTCGGCAATTCTTCGGAAAATATTCCGGCCGGCCGCTTTATCGTCTGCGCTCAAAACCATGATCAGATCGGCAACCGGCTGCGTGGAGACCGCCTCGCTGCGCTGATTTCCTTTGAACAGAAGAAGCTCGCCGCCGCCGTGGTTCTTTTGTCGCCGTTTATTCCGCTGCTGTTCATGGGGGAAGAATACGGCGAGACCGCTCCATTTCCGTATTTTGTGAGCCACTCGGATCCCGAACTCTCAGCGGCCGTGCGAAAAGGCCGGCGAAAAGAATTCGAGTCTTTCGGCTGGAGCCAGGAGCCTCCGGATCCTCAAAGCGAAGCCACCTTTTTACAGGCGCGGCCGGATCCGTCAAAAGCCGAATCCGGAGAGCACCGCTTCCTGCTCGCGTTTCACCGGGAGCTGATCCGGCTGCGAACCGAGATCTTCAGCCTATCGAACCTGAGCAAAAGTTCGATGAATGTGATCTCCTCGGCAAACCGCCGGATCTTGCAGGTGCACCGGTGGAGTATGCGGGACGAAGTTGCAGCAGTGTTTCACTTCGGCTCCGCGGATCTGGAAGACGCCGTCCATCTGCCGCCGGGGCGATGGGAAAAAATTCTCGATTCGTGCGATTTCCGCTGGGGCGGGCCGGGGGGAAAAGTGCCCGATACGGCGGCATCGAAAGAGGGGACAGGCGCAAGGATTATGCCGGCCCCCTACAGCGCGGTTCTGTTTTACCGGGCAACAGGACCATTTGGATGCTGGTTTTAAATTTTTCGATGTTCGTGCTTTGGATTTCGGATTGATGATATTTTTTGTTAGCGCTTATCCATAACCCTCCAGCGTTGGAGAGCCGGAGGCCGATGGGTATCAGTTCTCCAGCCGGCCAAAACTCACCGGCAAGACCGCGTTAAGACGGCCGCTGATCAGGATGCAGAAAAATGTAGGCGGCAAATCGGAATCGGCACAGAAATCCAAGTGTTTTCGATACGGCCGTCTAAACGCGGCCTAACCGGCTCAAACAGTTGCCCGGCTTCCGATCT
>CAYPFH010000218.1:0-6960 GCA_964409825.1 uncultured Desulfobacterales bacterium
GGCCTTGATGGCGAGTTTTGGCCGGCAGGAGAGTCGACGCCCATTGGCCGCCGGCACTCACCCTGGATCTTTCTGGATAACCGCAAATCCGAAGCCCCAATCGACCGCTGCGGTGAACCTATCAAAGGGAGGTATATGTTAGAGGCGTACCAAACCCCTCTGTTTTTGTCATTCAGTCATTCGGATTTCGGGCTTGCCCTTCGACGTTGCTCAGGGTGGTGAGCGTGTCGAACCATTTCGAATTTCGGCATTCGGATTTCGTGCTTTGTGTGTTGTCAGCTGACGAAAAAAATGACGGCGCGGGTTCATGCCATCCGGCGAACCCTTGACAAGGGAGCATGCACCTTCTATACCGTCTGCTCCCTGACAGCCGCAGCCGCCCGGGTAGCACCATCTTCTTTCAGATTCGCCGTTTTGTTCCTTGTGCGCGCCTTCCCCGGACAAGCGCCCTCCGCTGGTGCCGGGCGCCGGAAAGACCGGTGGCTTGAAAATTGCATTATCTCCGCTGCGGATCTTTTAAAGGCCAAAAAAAACATTTTTGTAAGTATTCGGGTCGATTTATAACAAAAACGAAACTTAGGGAGAAATCTTCATGTGCCGTCTGTTCGCCATCAGCAGCAAAGAGCCCCTGTCGCCCATGGTGGCCGTCAATGCATTGAACGTGATGCGCGAAGGCCACGACGGCTCGGGCGTCGGCCTCTTTCTCCGGGATCTGGCCGGCCCGTTCGAAGAGATGAAAGATGCGCCGATCCTTTCGGGAATCTTCACCGACGAGGGGCTCAAGCGCCTGGACCGGTTCATGATGGATATCGGCTTCATGACCAAGTACAAAATTTCCATCAAGGTTCCCAAGGCGCCGCCGCCGGGGGTTCCGCCCCGGGACATCTATCTGATCCGGGCCTACGAGTATCCCGAGGAGTGGGACGGGCTTGCCACCGAAGACCTTTACGCCCGCCTGCTCACCATCCGGATGCAGCTGCGCCAGATGGGCGAGGAAAAAAACGACATGATCGTGTTTTCCTTCTGGCCCGACGTCATCATGATCAAGGAAATCGGCGACCCGATCACCGTAGCGGAATACCTCAAGCTCGACCGAAAGGAGCTCATGGCCCGGGTGATCATGGCCCAGGGGCGGCAGAACACCAACTACGCCATCAACCTGTACGCCTGCCACCCTTTCTTCATCCAGGGGTATTCGACCATGACCAACGGCGAAAATACGGCGTTCGTGCCGATCCGTGAATACCTCACCTCCCGCGGTTTTCCCGGATACAGCGGCTATCAGTCCGACTCGGAGGTATTCACCCATATCCTGCACTACACGCTGGCCCGGCTGGGCCTGGGCATCGAGGCCTACAAGCACGTGGTAACGCCGCTGCAGGACGACGCCATCCGAAGCCACCCGAACGCCGAATTCTTGACGCAGCTCAAGCACTGTTGCCACCGGCTGATCATCGACGGCCCCAACTGCGTGATCGGGTGCCTTCCGGACCACTCTTTGTTCATGATCCAGGACCGGAAAAAGCTCCGCCCCGGCGTTGCGGGCGGCCGCCGCGGCCAGTTCGCCTTCGCCTCGGAGATCTGCGGTCTGGATGCCGCCATCCCGGCCCGGGACAAAAATCTCGATTTTCAACCCATGCACCTGGACACGGCCATCGTCGGCCCTCAGCGCCAGGAGGTTCGCATATGCAGCCAAACCGACCCATTACCCCTTCCACATTAAACGTCAAGGACCTTCCATGGCAAATCCTGTGGGACAAGGACAAGTGCACCCTGTGCGGCCGATGCACCGCGGTCTGTCCGGTTCACGCCATCGAGCTGGGCGTGTTTCGCAAGCGGATCGTCCAGGCCGACATCGATCCGGCCAACCCGCCCGGCAGCGTCTACAAGGTCTACCACGGCATCCGGCAAAGAACAGACCCGGCCTACGCCTGCATCGGGTGCGCCATGTGCAGCCTGGTCTGCCCCAACGACTGCATTCTGCCGGCGCGAAGCGACGAGGCCGATAAGCTCCGGCTCCACATCGACCGGGGCGGCCAGCCCCGCCGCCGGGGAGGACGCCGCAACACCCCCGGCGGCGTTCTGGACCAGATCAAGTTCATCCGGATTTCGATGCTCACCGACCCGGCCCTGGATGCCGGCCGCCACGAATTCGAGCTTCGCAGCCTGCTAGGCCGAATCCTGCCCCCGGAAGAAAACCTCAAGTTTTTCTCCGAAAACGGCTGGATTCCTCCGGTGCGCGAAATCTACCCGCTGATCATCGGGGGCATGTCCTTCGGGGCTCTTTCGCCGACCATGTGGGAAGGCCTTCAGATGGGGGTTTCCTACCTGAACGAAGAACTCGGCATGCCGGTGCGCATCTCCACCGGAGAGGGGGGTTGCCCGCCCCGGCTCTTGCGAAGCCGTTTTTTGAAATACGTGATTTTGCAGATCGCCAGCGGCTACTTCGGCTGGGACGAGATCATCCACGCCATTCCGGAAATGAAGGTCGACCCGTGCGCCGTGGAGATCAAGTACGGCCAGGGGGCCAAGCCGGGCGACGGCGGCCTGCTCATGTGGTACAAGGTCAACAAGCTGATCGCGGCCATCCGCGGCGTTCCGCCGGGGGTAAGCCTGCCCAGCCCGCCGACCCACCAGACCAAATATTCCATCGAAGAGTCGGTGGCCAAGATGATCCAGTCGATGTACATGGCCTGGGGGTTCCGGGTTCCGGTCTACCCGAAGATCTCCGGCACTTCCACGGCCCTTGCCGTACTCAACAACCTGACCCGGAACCCGTATGCCGCCGGACTGGCCATCGACGGCGAAGACGGCGGCACCGGTGCCGCCTACAACGTGTCCATGAACCACATGGGCCATCCGATCGCCAGCAATATCCGGGACGCCTACCTGAATCTGGTGACCATCGGAATGCAGAACGAGATTCCGCTGTTTGCCGGCGGCGGCATCGGAAAAAACGGCAATCTGGCCGCCAACGCAGCCGCCCTGATCATGCTCGGCGCCAGCGGCGTCCAGATCGGTAAATACATCATGCAAGCAGCCGCCGGCTGCCTCGGCTCGGAATCGGACAGGTGCAACATTTGCAACATCGGTTTGTGCCCCAAGGGGATCACCTCCCAGGATCCGCGCCTATACCGGCGGCTCGACGCTGAAAAGGTGGCCGAACGGGTCGTGGACGTGTTTTTGAGCTTCGATACCGAGCTAAAGAAGATCGTCGCTCCCCTGGGCCGTTCCACATCTTTGCCGGTGGGCATGTCCGACGCGCTGGGCATCGCAGACAAGGACGCCGCCGAGCGGCTGCAGATCAAGTATGTGGTGTAGCTTTTGCCGGCGGAGCCGCCAAAAGCAGTGAATTCGTTAAATGGTTGATCCGAAGATTGGTCAACCAATCAACCGTACGAAAGTGGCGAGATAAAAATAGAAAACTTCAGGAAACCTGGAGCCAAAATGGACGGCAGACATTATTATGTCATCAACGGACGCGTGGACGGGGTTCGCCTCGATTCCCGGGTTTTAGAAGAGCAGATTCAGCGCGCCGTAGAGCGCGGCTACAAGCAGGTCAAGATCAACGCCTACGGCCAGCACGGCATCGGCGGCCGGCTCTGGGGGGCGGCAACCGAACCTGTCTTCGTCCGGATCGAAGGCCATCCCGGCCAGCGGGTGGGGGCCATGGGCTGTCCCAATACCCGCATCGAAATCATGGGACCGGCCTCCGACGACACCGGATGGCTCAATTCCGGCGCCGAAATCGTCGTTCACGGGCACGCGGGCAACGGCACGGCAAACGCCATGGCCCAGGGAAAAGTGATGGTAGGCGGCAATATCGGGGCCCGGGGCATGACCATGACCAAGGAAAACCCCCGATTTTTTCCGCCCCAGCTTTGGGTGCTCGGTTCGGCCGGGGATTATTTCGGAGAGTTCATGGCCGGGGGCATCGCGGTCCTCTGCGGCTATCATCCCCAAAAACCGGGAAATGTGCTCGGCTACCGGCCGTTTGTCGGCATGGTGGGAGGAAAAGCCTTTTTCCGCGGTCCCCATGGCGGATTTTCCGATATCGACGCGAAGCTGACCCCCATCACCGATGCGGACTGGCAGTGGCTGGAAGAAAACCTTCAGGTGTTTCTTACGCGAATCGGCCGAACGGAACTGACCCAAGAGCTGACCGATCCGACCCAATGGCAGCTCTTGACGGCCCGGACCCCCCAAGAGCGCGCGGGGCGGCCCAAGCGATCCATGGCCTCCTTTCACCGGGATGTGTGGGACGCAGAGCTCGGAACCGGCGGCTTGATCGGCGATCTCACCGACCTGGACAGAAGCCCCCTCGCCTTGATCACCACCGGCGAGATGCGCCGGTTCGTCCCGGTATGGGAGAACAGGAAATTTCTGGCGCCATGCGAGGCGTCCTGTCCCACCGGCGTTCCGATTCACGAACGATGGCGGCTTATCCGGGAGGGACGGGTCGACGAAGCCGTGGACCTGGCCCTTGCCTATACTCCGTTTCCGGCCGTCATCTGCGGCTACCTGTGCCCGAACCCCTGCATGCAGGCCTGTTCCCGCCAGTCCGCTTTCATGACGCCGGTGGATATCACCGAGCTGGGAAAGGCGAGCATCGCCGCCCGGCTCCCGAAGCTAGCCCCGCTGAGCGGAAAGAAAATTGCCGTCGTGGGCGGCGGGCCCGCCGGCATTTCCGTGGCATGGCAGCTTCGGCAGAAGGGTCTCGATGCGGTCGTCTACGATATGTCCGAGGCCCTCGGAGGCAAGATCGCCTCGGCGATTCCCGAATCGCGGATTCCCAAGGAAGTGGTCGACGCGGAGCTTTCCCGGATACGGGAGGTGATCCCCCACGTTCATCTCCAGCAGCAGGTGACCCGCAAAGACATCGAGCAGCTCAAAGCAGACCACGATTTTGTCGTCATCGCCGCCGGCGCCCGGACCCCCCGCACCCTGCCCGTGCCCGGCAAAGAACGCGCCGTGCCGGCGCTTTCGTTTCTGGAGGCAGCCAAGACCGGCAGGGCCAAGGTGGGCCGGAAGGTGGTAATCATCGGCGCCGGCAATGTCGGCTGCGACGTGGCGGCCGAGGCCCACCGCCTCGGAGCCGAACAGATCACCCTGATCGACATCCAGGAGCCGGCCTCTTTCGGAAAAGAGCGCAAGGCCGCCGAAGCCGCAGGCGCCGAATTCAAATGGCCCGTCTTCACCCGGGAGATCACCAAAGGCGGTGTCGTTCTTTCCGACGGAAAGCTTTTGGAAGCCGACACGGTCTTTTTCTCCATCGGGGACGCACCGGATTTGTCGTTTTTGCCCGAAGAGGTGGCCACGGCAAACGGTTTTGTCGCCGTCAACGAGCTTTACCAGAGTTCGGACCCGAAGATTTTCGCCGTCGGCGATGCGGTCCGGCCCGGGCTGCTCACCGATGCCGTCGGGGCCGGGCGCGCAGCAGCGGCGGCCATAGCCGACATCCTGGCCGGAAAGCGGCCCGAATACAGCCCCAAGAAAACGATCGACAAAGAGCGGATCAAGCTCGAATACTTCGACCCCCGGGTGGTGGTCTACGAGGACCTGAATCAATGCAGCTCCCAGTGCTCTTCCTGCGGGGCCTGCCGGGACTGCGGCATCTGCGCGGCAATCTGTCCCCAGACGGCCATCTCCAGACACGAGACGGCGCCCGAAGAATGGGAATACGTGGTCGACCCGGACCGCTGCATCGGCTGCGGATTCTGCGCCGGTGCCTGCCCCTGCGGCATCTGGGACCTGGTGGAGAATACACCCATTGGATAAATTATCTCATGTCGGTGCAGTGACATTGATAAATGTTCACCGCAGAGGCGCAGAGGACACAGAGAACTGCTTTTCTTGTTAAAATAGTATTTTTCTCTGCGCCCTCTGCGTCTGCGGTGAATTCCCTTTTGAATCGCCCGAACTTGATGAACCGGCCCAAATATGCGATATGCGGTAGGCTCTGACCTACCGTTGTAAAGGAAGGAACACGTGAAGGCACTATTGGCACTGGAAGACGGACGCACCTTTGCCTGCCGGTCGTTTACCGGACCCGGCGAAACCGAAGGAGAGGTGGTCTTCAACACGAGCATGACCGGATATCAGGAGGTGCTCACCGACCCTTCCTACCGGGGGCAGATCGTCACGATGACCTATCCCCTGATCGGAAACTACGGAGTCAACCCCGAAGACGTCGAATCGGCCCGGATCCAGGTGGCCGGCTTTATCGTGCGCGAATACGAGGATCTGCCCAGCAACCACCGGGCCACCGGGACCCTGGCCGACTACCTGCGAGGCGAAGGCGTTATCGGCATCGACGAGCTCGATACCCGGGCCCTGACCCGTCACATCCGAAACGCCGGGGCCATGCGGGCGGTCATTTCCACCCAGGACTTCGATCCCGAATCGTTGGTACGGCGGGCGAAAAACGCCCCCAGCATGGCGGGAAGAGATTTGGCCACCGGGGTCAGCACGCAGCAGCCCTACCGCTGGGTAAACGGCAGGCCCGAGGCGTTGAACGCCGGCCTGGACACCGCTGTCTGGCGGCACCGGGCCGAAGGCCGCCATGCCGTGGCTGCCTTCGACTACGGGATTAAGTACAACATCCTGCGGAACCTGGAGCGCGCCGGCTGCGAAGTCGTGGTGCTGCCGGCAGAGGCGACCGCCGGTCAGGTCAGGGCACTGTCGCCCGACGGCGTTTTTCTCTCCAACGGGCCGGGCGATCCGGAACCGCTGGCAAACGCCATCGAAACCATCCGGGATCTTTTCGGCTACAGGCCCATTTTCGGCATCTGCCTGGGCCACCAACTGCTGGGGCTGGCGTTGGGGGGAAGAACCTACAAGCTCAAGTTCGGCCACCGCGGCGCCAACCAGCCCGTGCAGAATCTCGCCACCGGCAAGGTCGAAATCACCAGTCAGAACCACGGCTTCGCCGTCGATCTCGATTCGCTGCGGCAGGCCAGC
>CAYPFH010000219.1:0-1609 GCA_964409825.1 uncultured Desulfobacterales bacterium
GCGCCGTCCGGCCACACAAGGTTGTCTGCCACGATCACCGCATCGCGCACGACGGCCACGCCGGAAACGTCCCCGCTGCTGGCATCGTAGTCGGCAATCACAAAACCGGCAGCCGCCTGGCTTCCATCGACGGCGGTGAAGTCGATCTCGGTGACCTTGCCGGACCCTGCGGCCACAACGATGGTGAAAGAATCTCCTGCCGCAAAATCCGTGTCGCCGTCGTTGATCGTGAAATTGATCTGGTTGTTCGTGTAGGCGCTGTCTGCGGTCGCCGGCGGCAGCGACTCCCCGTTAGGGGCGGTGACCGAAAACGTGCCCAGGTTATGGTCCGCTTCGGTGACGGCCACGGTGAACTTGTCGCCCACAATAAAGGCCGTGGTGTTATGGCTGATGGTGAAGTTCAGATGGGCGCTGGTAAATGCCGCACCGACTGCGGCCTGGTCGGCCAGCACTTCGCCGGACGGGGTTTTCACCTGGAATTCTCCGCCGTCGCCGGTGGTCGGAACGGCGATGGCGAAGCTGTCGCCCACTGCAAAATCGGTCTCGTCATCGGCGATGGTGAAGGTGAGCCCGCCTGCGGAAAATTCCACGGCGACCGTGGCCGTGCCGACATAGTCTCCGTTGGGATCTTCCACCCGGAATGCTCCTGCATCGGTGTCGGGCTCGATGCACTCCAACGTGTAGGTGCCCACGATGGCGCCGGCCGCCACGGCAACATCTCCGATGGTGCCGGTTCCGGTGTTGCCGCTGCCGGCAGTGACGGTGCCCTTTGCAGCGCCGGTATCGACGGTGTCGGGTGCCGTGACGCACTCGATGGTGTAGGTGCCGATCTCCACGGCCGCACCGCCGGTCACAGATGCCATGCCGCCGCCGCCGGTATTGCCGCCGTCTGCCGTTCCCGTGGCCGGCACCGTCGCGCTGCCGGTGGGCACGGAAGTGCACACCAAAGTGTAGGTGCCGATCTGGGTGTCGTCGCCGCCGGTAACCCCGGTACATGTGCCGTCGCCGGTATTGGTACCGCCGGCCGTTCCCGTGGCGGGAACGTCCTTGGTGATCCTGCCGACCACGGCGCCCAGGCTCAGGTCCTGGCCGGAGATCACGGTCACCCCCTCGCGGGAGTACAATTTTGCCTGCTCCCATTTGAGCAGATCGTTCAGTCTGTTGCTTTCTGCCAGAGAGGACATTTTCTATTCTCCTTCTATGTGGCCTGTGTGGCGTTTTTGTTTGGCGTCCGCATGCTTGGGGTGCCTACTTGTTTGCCTCGACCCTGGCCTGTGCGCCTTCTACGAGCAGGTTTCTCTCGCCGCCGCCCGTCGGCGACGTCCGCGAATAAATCGGCGGCTGATCTTCGGCGGACTGGCTGCGGGCGTCCATGAGCTTCTTTTTTGCGTCGCCGACGGTGGCCCCCGGAACAAGCAGGGTCTCGGTCATCTGCGGCACGCCGGCCAGGCTGCACAGCCCGGCGATTTCGCATGCGGTGGCAATGCCAGCGGCCTCGCCCTCGGACCGGGCATCCGCGACGGACTTTTCCGCTTCGGTTCGCAGCGTGGCAAGCTCGGCGGCCGGCACGAAGCCGGCGACCATGAGCGCTTCGACGACGGCCGGCTTG
>CAYPFH010000219.1:1619-6955 GCA_964409825.1 uncultured Desulfobacterales bacterium
TCGCTGGCCAGCAATGTGGGTAGGGCCGTTTGAAATTCTGCTAAATTCATCTCAATGCCTCCTTGCCTCGAAGTTTTTTCGGAAATGCGGGACAGCGCTTCGTCCCACGACATGATTGCGTCTGCGAATCCGACCTTGACGGCGTCCTGCCCGTCGTAGATGGCGGCCTCGGTGGCCCGGACGTCTTCAAACTTCATTTCCCGGTTCCGGGCCACGGTTTGAACGAACAGGTCCCCGTGCCGGTCGATGGATTTTTGAGCCACACGCAGCGCCTCTTTTGACAGCGGCTCGTGAGGGGAAAAATCGTTTTTCCGGGCGCCGTAGTAGATTGCGGTAAACTTCACACCGACCGCCTCTTCGAGCCGGCTCTGCTCGTAGTGGATGCCGATCACCCCTACAGATCCGATGCCGCCGGTCCGGGGAAGCCAAACCTGGTCGGCGGCCGATGCAATGCCGTATGCGGCCGAATAGGCATATTCGTTGGCAAAGGCGTAAATCGGCTTTGTCCCGCGGGCCGTGTAGATTTCATCGATCAGGTCCATCAGGCCGGCGCCTTCTCCGCCGGAAGACTCGATGTCAAAAAGGACCGCCTTGACCGATTCATCCGTCATTGCCTGCCGGAAATCAGCCCGTATGCTCTGATAGGTCCGCCGCCAGAACCAGCCGTAGCCCCGGTACACCAAGCCGCCGATAACGGGTATGATGGCGATCCCCGGATCCGGGCCGCCGCCGTTTCTGGATTCTTCGGTCACCATTTCGGCCTTGCTTTGAATTTTTGCGTACAACTCCATCGCTTCCGGGCCGCCCTCGGCGACGCGCATGATCTCCTCTCCTGCCGCGTAGGATATGCAAAGCGGGGTGTTTAACAGCCGCAGTGGAACCCACAGGCTTGGCTTATTCATCGGTCTTCTCCGTTTCGCTCGTTTCCTGGTAGGCGCCGGCAGCGCTGGTCTTGCTCGGATCAGTGTCGTGCACCAGGCCGGCGGCATCCGCCCGGGCCTTGTCTTCGGCTTGCTCGACATCGACTTTTTCGACGTCTTCTCCACCCTCTGCCACGACCGCCGACCGAGATTTGAATCCAGCTCGAACAGCGATGACTTCCGCCTTCTGGTCTTTGACCGGATCAACCCAGTCCCAGCCGTCCGGCCGCCAGCTCACGCGGTAGTAAATGCGCCGTTTTTTCGTAAAGCCGGGGATGTCGATCGCGCCGGAAATTACGGCGACGTTAATCCAGCGCCGCGCAACCACTCTGCAGAATTGAAAGGCAAGTGTGTGTAGCTGAATCTGGCGGCAAAGGCGCCTGAACTCTAACAGACCGGCACGCAGCGAGGTGTAGGTTACACCTTCCAGGTCTCCGGTAAGCTGGTCGTAGGTGAGGCCCATTGCCCTGGCCACGTGGCGCATCTGCTGCTTCATCCAATCGATGTAGCTGCCTGCTACGTCGTGCGGCTCCGAAAACACCACGTCCCACCCTAAAGGCAGCTTCGGAAATGTCCCGGGTTCGAGTTCGATCACCTTGTTCGAATTGGCGTCCAACGTACCGGTTCTGCCAAGCTGCGGCAGCGGACTGCCGCCCGGCTGCGCATCGATCGTTCGCTTGATGAATCCGCCGAACATGGCGGTGGTTTTGCGGCGGACCAGCTCGGCATCGTCGCACTGGTCGATTTCGTGCATCTTGATAATGGCCGGGGCCATCCAGGGGCGACCCCGCAATTGACCAATCCGCAGTGGGCGGTAGACGTGCATGATCTCGGACGCCGGTACCCGGATACGCTCCAGGTTCGTGTCTTCGAACCCGAGCTGCTCGCCGGGATGATACGGCCACAGGTGATAAGCCGCCCGCCGGCTGTCGTCATCGATTTCGATGCCCATCCGGATCCGGTTGCCGGTTTCAGCGCTGATGTCGTTGTAGGTGTGGTCGAGGTGGTCGGCTTCGAGCAGCTGGATTTGCAGCGGCACGATCAGGTCATTTTCAGGCGGCGGCGTGATGAATCGGGCAAGATATTCTCCGGCGTCGATCATGGCCCTGGCGCCGAGCGCCTGCTGGCCGTAAAACGAACAGATGCCGTCGATATCGGATTCTTCCACCCAATCCGACCAAAGCTCCTGGATTTCTTCCTTCAGGACCTTGTCCTTGATCCGCCACCGGGGCGAAATGCCGGTACCGATCAGATTGGCCACCCACGCATCGATGGCGCCGGCGCCAAGTGAAAAGTTGCGGGTAAGTGCACGGGACCTGGACCGCAGCGAGGACAGTGATGAAAATAGAGATGAGTTCGGGCCGGAAGAGGAAAGGCCCCAATCTGACATTCTGCGGCCGGCGGCGGCGCCTTCGAATTCTTCCAGGGCCGAGACGTCAAAGCCCGTCGACACGGATGCCGCCGGTATCGGGCGCCCGCCGCCGTCGACAATGTCAAGCATCACCTGGCCGCTTTTAGGATCGAAATACATCAAAGCCCCTTTGATGTGTGGGTCAGCACGCAGGTGCCGCTGGTGGCCGTGTCGAGCTCGGCACGGATCTCGGATTCCAGCACCTGCAGGGACCGAAGGTCGGCCCGGCCGTATTCGATGGTTTTTCCGGAAGAAAGCGTCACCCGAACGACGCTTTTGCCGGTGGCCAGCTTCAGCTTGGCGGCCCGAACGATTTCAAGGTCTGTTTCTGTCCAGCTCACATGACGCCTCCTGCAAAAAAAGAAATGGCACCTAACTGATAGGCGCCACTTTTACAGGGGAAGATCCGGTTTTATAGGGGCTCTATTGGCTCAGTTGAAAATATTGACTCCATTTAGATAAAATTTCAAAAAGACTAATTTACCAGGGGTGACAACCTCGGGCAAAAAGCACACGATGGGAATCTATCGGCCAGGCTCCCGAAGAGGATCTGAAAGGTAGTCTTCTGCGTTGACCGAGTTTTTCCTAATGAATTCGTCGATTGAGCTTTCAAACACACGAAGAGCCCGCGGGCCGAGGCGCACGGCCGCAAGGTCTCCATTGGCGATCATTTGGTACACATGGGCCTCGGTACAGCACAACCGCTCGGCGGCCGTACGCACATAAAGAAGCCTGCTTTTTTTCATGATCCATTCCCCTTGTTTTTAAATCCTGTCGAAGGCACACGGGTTCAGCTCAAGGTATTCATCAAGTGGCATAATCTCTGAAAATAGATCGTATTGTTTATAAATAGCTACCACCTCATCCGCTTAATCGTGTTGGCCAAAATCGACTGGAGCTGACCGTCGATATTAAATCTTTCGGCATTGATCGAAAGGCTCTTTCGAATATCTCCATCTGCATGGCGCATGGACGCGGCCTTCCAGTCACAAATCATTTCAACCAGGTCCATCAGATCCATATCGTTGATTCCATTTTCGTAAAATTCCGGATGATGAGAATTGAAGCTATTGTGATGTTCGAGCGCCGGGCGCATCTCTTTAAGCATCGCACGGTATTCGTCGCTGCCGTATGAAACGGATGACAGCCGCGGCGTCATCCGATCAAACGTCTCTTTTTCCGGCGGCAGCAGTTTTGTAAAATCGTGCTCGTCGGCCCGATCAAGCAGTCTGCGAATGACCCTGCCGATAAAAAGCTGCACGGTGCGGATATGATCGAGAGCATCTACCCTGCTGTCATAGGTCATGATGCCATCCTTTCAAATTCAGCCTGGCACCGGACACATCTTGTGCAGCTCGGGCAGGCCCTGCGGCGGGCATCCGGTATGGGCTCTCCGCAGTCTTCGCACTCTTCGGCACCGATGCCTTCAAGACCTCGGCGGGTTTCGGCAATGGTGATGGACATCAACTGCTCGTTGCATTCATTGGCGTCGTCGATAAAGTCCATGGCCAATCTCCTATCATCATCCGCTCATGAATTTACTGCGAACCACCGGCTCTTCCGGCTCCGGCGTTTCGTTTGCCGCAGAATCCGGCTTTGCCCAGGTCTTCATCTCCAAAAGATCATGGGCTACCAAGCAGAGCACCGCGCAGTCCCACAGGTGGTTGTCCCTGCCGCCCGGGCATTCCCACAGCCCCTTTTCATTGACATATTCCGCCGTCATGTGCCTCGCCCAGTCGTCGCGGAACTCCGAATTCTCGTGCCACGCGCCGGGGTCTGCCGGGTCGATTGCCAGCAGCCGGGCCAGCTCGTCTTTGTAATACTTCGTGTTTACGTTGACGCTTTGAAGTCCGCCCGGGATGGGCTTTTTCGTGCCGGGGTAAAACTCCTGCCGGGTCCAGGTGAAGCGCTGCGCCATGTTGTCCCGGCCGAATGACGGCACGATCCGGCCCCGGTTCTTCTGGCAAAACTCGTAGACCTCGGATGTGCGGTGGCCGAGGGCATCTTGCACTGTGAATATTACCGGGTAGAGATTTCCCGCCGCGTCCCTGTATTCATCCTCCCAAAGGATACGGGCCAACATCGCCATATCGGACCTGCCGCCGTCTCCCAGCTTCGGGATATAGCCGTCCCGAACGCCCCAGCTTTCCTTGTGCATATCTTCATCGCCCCAGCTAAAGGCCCGTATCCGGTACCACAGGCCGTAATCCTGGGTATCTATTCCGGCAAGCAAGCCGGCAACCACTCCGCCGCCGGGAACGATCGTTCGCGGACGTTCGTCACGCAAGAGCAGGATCCGGTCTTCGGACCGCTCTTTTTTTCGGATCTGCCAGGCCTCGCCGGCATAACCGTTGTAAAAATCCTTGAGCTTTGCCTCATCTTTTAGCCCACGCAAAAACGCGGCGGCGCATTCGGACAGCGATACCATGGGAGACAGCCACCCAGGGACTTTAAAGCCGATGGCCCGGGGCCGATGCGCCTTCAAGTGGGCGTCGAGCGACAACCCGCTTTTTTCATCGTACCATCCCTGGCCGGCGCCGCGGCGGCCGAGCCGCACGGCCTTGTCCCGAACATTGTCGTCCCACTCGCCCAGACACTTTTCACACCGATAGCGGGCAAGCTTTTTTGTTTCCACTTCGTTCGGGTCGGCATTGCGGCCGCCTTCCCAGACGATACCGACGCGGACCGGCTCATCTCCCTCGCGCTTGGCGGGCAGGTCTTTGTAGAAAACCATCTGTTGGCTATGGCCGCATAGCGGACAAACAGCATGGTAGACGAACACGACCTCGGCGTCCGGAGCGATCTTCCGGTCGGCATCGCCGTACAGCGCCCGGGTGATACCGACAGTGGCCTCGGTGGGTGACGACATCCGCCAGACCTTGCGCATGTGCGGATAATTTCTTGTGCGCTTTCTGGCCAGGTCCACCGGTGATCGGCCCTCTTTGCCGACGGTGCCCGGCATCTTGTTCTCCTCGTCGATTTTGACGTAGGGAAGAGACCGCCAC
>CAYPFH010000220.1:0-6940 GCA_964409825.1 uncultured Desulfobacterales bacterium
ATGAAACCGGTTGTCAAGACTGAGATGGCTACATTGGTTCGCCATGTGCTGGATGAGGCCAAATTTGAAAATCAAGGCGAATGATCCAAATTTTGAGTATTTTGAGGTTGGATTTATTCAGATCGTCATTTTCGCTCTGTTTTTTGAGTTAGCAGGTGGATTTAACGCTTCACACGGACAATTCAGATTCAAACCATGGAATGGCAGATTCCAATAATATTGGCAAAAAATGAAACCGGGAGTGATAACTTCCCATAATGCAAGTTATGTTGAGGCTTTTGATTGATTTGACCTGGTAAAATGAAAGCCATTTCTAAGAGGAAAACATGCAAGATCTAGGTCTGGACAAGTTTAAAAAAATGGAATGGATGTTGGACGAAACAGTTCCGTCTGCCAACGAAAAGGATGAATTTATCCCGCCATATGGTGATGTAACGAAATTAAACAGTTGTCGATTGATCATGGATTCTGTGGGGGCAGAAACGCTGAAAGAAATTGGGAAATATGCGGTTAAGCTTCTCGACACATCTGTGGCGATTTATGAGGCCAACGGGGATTATGCATTCGGGATGTTTTCTTCCGGATGGTGCAGGATTATGGATTCCGCCTCCCGTAAACTATGTAAAACCGATGATAATCAGGAAGCTTTATCTTGCGGTAAGTGGCTCTGTCATGAAAACTGCTGGAACGATTCTGCAAAAAAGGCCATTGAGACTGGAAGGTGTACGGACATCGAATGTGTCGGGGGAATCCAGCTTTATGCCGAGCCGATTTATGCCGGTAAAAAGGTCATTGGCACGATCAATATCGGCTATGGCGATCCGCCGAAAGACCCCGATCAACTGAAAGCTTTGGCCGATGCATTCGGTGTCGATCCTGAGAAGCTGAAAGAAATTGCTGAAAGCTATAAATCACGTCCAAAATTCATGGTTGACGTGGCGAAAAAGCTTCTGGATGCCTTTGCCAAGTTGATCGGCGAAATCGTTGAAAAAGCTGAGGCCGAGCGAAAACAAAAAGAGGCTCAGGCGCGGGAGGCGCATTTAAAAAATGTGCTGAAAGCGATCCTTGATGTCAATCAACTGATTGTAAAGGAAAACGATCCGCCTCGCCTCATTCAGAAGGCTTGTGAAAACCTCGCCGGCACTATGGGCTATTTAAACGCATGGATCGCCCTTTTGGATACAGACAGCCGCTGCGTGACACAAACAGGGGCAGCGGTATCCGACGGCAATTTCGAGTCAGTACGGGTCAATCTGAACAGGGGCGTCTTTCCCGCCTGCATGCAGCGTGCGCTTGAGACAAGCAAACTCGTGGTGATTAAGGACCCCGCGGCCGAGTGCCACGACTGCCCGCTTGCTAGCAGCTACGCCGGCCGCGCCGCACTCGTGCGTCGCCTTGAGCATGAGGGTACGATTTTCGGCATCCTGTCAGTTTCCGCTCCCGCCCAATTTGCCCATGACACGGAAGAGCAGGATTTGTTTCTGGAGGTGTCCAATGACCTGGCCTTCGCCTTGTCCAAAATCGAAACGGATAAGGAACTCCTTCTTAAAAACCAGATCATTCGGACCATCCCTCAGCCCATGTCCATTGTTTCCAGTGACTACCGTTACCTCGTGGTAAACGAAGCCTATTGCCGGGTTTATGGCACGGCGGCGGAAAACATTGCAGGTCGTCCGGTAGCGGATTTTGTAAGCCCGGCGTTTTTTGAACAGGAAATCCGGCCCCACCTGGACCGTTGTCTCACAGGCGAGGCTATCCAGTACGAGATCCAGATGGATTTTCCTGGAACAGGCCCCTGCTGGATGAGAATGGAATACACCCCCTACCGAGACAAAGATAACCGAATCGTCGGGGTGGTGTCACATGGCATGGACATCACCGAGCGCAAGCGGGCGGAGGAGGCGCAGAGAGAGGGCCTTCAGAGGCTCGAATTTGCGCTGCAGGGCGGGGAGTTGGGAATGTGGGATTGGAATCCTCAGGATGGCGCCGTCGTCTACAACGATCTCTGGGCTCAGATGCTGGAGTATCGGCCCGACGAGGTTGAGCCCACAGTGGAATTCTTCAAGCAGCACGTCCACCCCGAGGATCTGGCAACCGTTCTTGATCGATTGACAGGACATGTCGAGGGGCGACTGTCGGTATATGAGTCCGAGCACCGGATTCGGACCAAGTCCGGCAGGTGGCTGTGGGTTCTGGATCGCGGCAAGATCGCTGAGCGGGACAAGGATGGCCGTCCTGTGCGGGTTACCGGTCTCTTCGCCGACATCACCGTGCGCAAGCAGGTTGAAAAGAAACTCCAGGAAAGCAAAAGTCGTCTTTCAGCTACTTTATATTCAATCGGTGACTGCGTGATCACAACAGATGCCGCAGGCAATGTGGCGAGTTTTAACAAAGCGGCGGAATGTCTTACCGGCTGGACAGCACCTGAAGTTGCCGGAAAACCTGTTGACGAGATTTTTCATATTATCAACGCCCAGACGCGGGAAAAGGCTGTCAACCCGATGACGCGTTCCATGAAAGAAGGCGTTGTTGTCGGGCTTGCCAACGATACAGTACTTATCGCGCGTGACGGTACGGAATATCAGATTGCCGACAGTTGTGCGCCGGTAAAGGATACAAACGGCAATGTGATAGGCGCTGTGGTCGTGTTTCGCGATGTTACCGAGGATTATCAGCGGCGTGAGGCGCTGCGAGAGAGCGAGGGGAAATACAGGGGCTTAGTTGAAGGGCTGAACGATGCTGTCTATCGCATGACCCTTCCCGAGGGAAGATACGACTACTTCAGTTCTTCAACAGAGGACGTATTCGGATATACCAATGAAGAGTTTATCAACAATCCGCTTTTTATTCAGAGCATTATACATCCGGACTTTGCTGTTTATTTTGAAGATAAATGGAAGGAGTTGTTAGAAGGAAACGTACAGGAAACATATGAGTACAAAATAATTGACCCAGAAGGAAATGAACGCTGGATACTGCAGTCCAACAAGGCGACATTCGATGATTCCGGCAAAATTAAGGCCGTAGATGGTTTGTGCCGGGACATCACCGAGCGCAAGCGGTCGGAAACCTATCGCGAGATGGGGCGGGAGATATTGCAGATTCTAAACGAGCCGGGCGACCTGCAGGAGTCCATCCAGCGCGTCCTCGCTGCATTGAAGACACGGACAGGGTTCGACGCCGTGGGTCTGCGCCTGCAAGAGGGCGAGGATTTTCCGTATTATGCCCAGGACGGTTTCTCCCAGGATTTTTTGCAGACCGAAAACACCCTGCTCGAACGCGGCAAGGATGGCGGCGTGGGCCGGGACAAGGACGGCAATGTCCGCCTGGAATGCACCTGCGGACTGGTCATATCCGGCAAGACCGATCCTTCCAACCCGCTCTTCACCCAGGGGGGAAGCTGTTGGACCAACGACGCTTTCCCCTTGCTCGACCTGCCGTCCGATCAGGACCCCCGGATGCATCCGCGCAATAACTGCATCCATCAGGGCTATGCCTCCGTGGCCTTGATACCGATTCGGACCGACGACCGGATCGTGGGGCTGATCCAGCTCAACGATAAGCGCAAAAGCCGTTTCACCCTCGAAACGATTGAAATTCTGGAAGGCATCGCTGCGCATATCGGATCGGCCCTGTTGCGCAAGCGGGCCGAAAAAGAGCTGCACGAGAGCGAACAGAAATATAAATTTTTGGTCGAGAATACCAACGACATTATATGGACTTTTGACCATGCAACGATGAGCTACTCTTTCATCTCCACCTCGGCGGAACGCATCCTGGGGTATTGCGCCGATGAGATTGTGGGTATGACCCTGGACGACGTCTTTTCTCCAGAGACCAAGAAACAGATAATGGACGGTTTTAGCCGAGTCGTCAGGGGGGACGATCCCACAGGTCGGATTCTGATGGAAGCAGAGCATAAAGCCAAAAACGACCGGCGGGTGTGGATGGAAATCAATGCCGCGCTGCAAAAGGACAAACTCGGAAACCCCGTTGCTTTCAACGGTATAACCCGGGACATCACCGAACGCAAGCAGGCGGAGGCGGAACGGGAGAAGCTCCAGGCCCAGCTCACCCAGGCCCAGAAGATGGAGTCCGTGGGACGTCTTGCCGGAGGAGTGGCTCATGATTTCAACAACATGCTCAGCGTGATCCTCGGTAATACGGAAATGGCTATGGAAAACATGGCCCCGGATGATCCGCTCCACAACAATCTCAGCGAAATTTTCTCTGCCGCCCAGCATTCTGCAAATATCACCCGACAGCTGCTGGCCTTTGCCCGCAAACAGACCATCGCACCCGAGGTGCTTGATCTGAACCGGACGATCAAAAGCATGCTCAAGATGCTTCGGCGACTGATCGGCGAGGACATCGATCTTGCCTGGCTGCCCGGAGCAAATATCTGGCCGGTCCGGATGGACCCGTCACAACTCGATCAGATCCTGGCCAATCTGTGCGTCAACGCTCGCGATGCCATCTCGGACGTAGGAAAGATCACCATAGAAACGGGAACAGTGACCTTTGATTCCGCCTATTGTGCGGAACACCCGGGTTTTGTCGCTGGTGACTTTGTCCTTCTGGCGGTCAGTGACAACGGCTGCGGCATGGACCAGGAGACGCTGGCCAATCTGTTCGAGCCGTTTTTCACCACCAAGGACGTGGACAAAGGCACCGGGCTGGGGCTTGCGACGGTATACGGTATCGTCAAGCAGAACGGCGGCTTTATCAATGTCTACAGCGAGCCGGGCCGGGGGACGACCTTCAAGATCTACCTGCCGCGCCACCGGGCAAAAGAGACCCCGCTGCCGGACAAGGAAGCGATCCGACCCACCGCGCGCGGTCACGAAACAATCCTGCTGGTCGAAGACGAACCGGCCATCCTGAGAATGACCACGACGATGTTGGAGCGGACCGGTTACAAGGTCCTTGCGGCCGGCACACCGGGAGAGGCCATCGCTCTTGCCTATGAACATGCCGGCGAAATTCACCTGCTCATGACCGATGTGGTCATGCCCGAAATGAACGGCCGGGATCTGGCCAGAAATCTGTTGACGCTTTACCCGAACATTAAGCGATTGTTCATGTCCGGCTATACAGCGAATGTGATCGCCCACCACGGCGTGCTGGAAGAGGGGGTGCACTTCATTCAAAAGCCGTTTTCCAAGCAGGATTTGGCCATCAAGGTGCGCGAGGTGCTGGACGAAGCAAAAGAGGCAACGCAACCATAATGAAAGAAAGCTTTAGTCTATGATCAAACGGAAATCAAAAAGTGACCAATGAATAAAAGCCAGCTGGATATCAATTACAAACACGGACAGGCAAAACTCTTCTTTTTACTTGCGGTTTTCGGGATTATCGCCGCCCTGAATCATGTACACATCCCCCATACGGAGGTTCTCATTGAAGGGCGTTGGGTCTTCGGATTCCTCGGCTTCGCCCTGCTCCGGCATTGGTGGGCGGCGCTTGCGCTGGGTGCGTTGCTTTCCTATCCTTTCGGTTCGGTTATTTCTTTCTGGATCGGTTTCGGCGGCAATATGCTTTATGCCGTTCCCTCGTTGTTGGTGATTCGTCCGTTTTCGAGCCGGATGATGAACCGCTGGGGCCCGGACTGGCGGCTCTGGCTGGGCTGGTCGGCGCTTGTACTGGCTTGTTACCAGGTGTTCATCACTCCTGCGGTCTGGGCGGTGATCGCGCTCATGGAACATCGGCCCGTATGGCTGCACATTTTCGAGGGTTGGCAGACGCAGCCCTATCTTGTGGAATCGATTCTGGTGGCCCTGTTCTCGGCCACGGCCATGGTCGCTCTGGTTGCTCTTAAGCAGCTTCGTGCCGAACAGCGGCGGCTTGCTCACATCAACCGTGTATTGCTTGGTATCCGAAACGTCAACCAGCTTATCGTGACCGAAGACGACCCTCAGAATCTTGTCACACGCGCCTGTGTCAACCTGACAGAGACTATGGGTTATCTGAATGCCTGGCTCGCATTGCTCGGCGGGGAGGCGGGGCGGTCGCTTGGCCTGCCGGTGGAAAAATCCGTCAGTGCAACAGCGGCAGCGGGGTTCGAGGGCGGCTTCGAGCCTATGCGGAATCAGATGGAGAATGGAAAAAATCCTCCGTGCATGAAACATGCTTTGAAACGAGATAAAGTCATTGTGACCGACAATCCGTCTGAACATTGTATCGACTGTCCGTTGTCATCTGGATACCATGCGCGCACCGGCTTTGCCCGGCGCCTAGCTTTCAGCGGTATAACATACGGCATTCTATCCGTCACCGTGCAGGCTGAATACGCCCATGACGAAGAGGAGCAGAATTTTTTCGATGAAGTGGCGGGCGATCTTGCTTTTGCCCTTCACAAGATTGCCATGGCCAAACGCATGGAAGAAAGCCGGAGACGCTACCTGGAAATTTTCGAACACAGCCGCGACGGTTTTGTCATGGTGAACCCGGCCGGCCGGATCATCGACGCCAACCCCGCCTTCTGTGCGATGCTAGGGTACTCGCTGGACGAATTGAGGGCATTGCCCGATTTTTACCAGATCACACCCGAACGCTGGCGGCAATGGGAATCGACGGAAATCTGGGAAAATCGCCTGATGGGCCGGGGCTACTCCGGCACATATGAAAAGGAATATATCCGTAAAGACGGGACGGTTTTACCCGTGGAACTCAGATCCTATGCCGTCCGACGTGGGAAGGGCGAAATCGAATACCTTTGGGGGACGGCCCGCGATATCACCGAATTCAAAAAGGCCCGGGATGCCTTGCGAAGGCAACTTCATTTTGAACGGGAAATCTCCGCGGCATCGACCTGCCTGCTCACTGCCCATGATGGAGACCGGAACATCACGGAATCACTCGGCTGTCTGTGCGAAGCGACCGGTGTGTCACGAGTGTATATTTTTCAGAACTTTAATAATGATGCCGACGGACTTTGTAT
>CAYPFH010000221.1:0-6896 GCA_964409825.1 uncultured Desulfobacterales bacterium
GAGCGGGACCAGCCCGTCTGGGGCATTGCCACCGCAAACTACCACAAGGAAACCGGCGCAGGGGGAATACTGGGAAACTTTGCCACCGTGTTTCTGGTCCGCCGAAAATCGCGGAACGATCTTCTGGAGGCCATGGGCGCAGGAAGGATGTATGCGGTCCGAAGCCGGTATCCCCAGCGGATGATCCTGGACGAATTCAGCGTTTCGGATTCACTCCGGGGGGATACGGGCACGCTCGGAGAAGAGATCGACATCTCCGGAAATCCGAAGATCCGAATAGCCGTTTCTTCGGCAGTCCCTGTGGACGATTCCGTCAACGTTCGACTGATCCGGGCAGGTGACGTGATCCGCAGTTTCGAGGCAAAGCTTCCCTTCGAGTTTGAAACGGTCGACGTGGAGGCCGAAGCCGGGGTCAAGACCTACTATCGACTCGACGTCCGCGGACCCGCAGGCGTTCTGGTGGGAAATCCGGTTTTCGTCACCCGCAGCCAGGCCGGTGTCCGCCATCAGGTATCCCTGCGTTCAACTGCCGAAGGGGCTTTTCCCCAATGATATAGGGATTGTCATATTTCCGTTCCATTTGAGAAAGCTTGCAGGCACTGGCGCCCCGCGAACCCAAGGTCACAGAAAAGTTAGTTTTCCAGAATTTTCTCTCACCAATCGAACCCCTAAATGTCGGTTTTTGCCGCCGGCCTCGGTCGAAGTCTCATACAGGCGGGACCTCTGGCCGCCGGGGCGATCAGTTTGATCAATACTGAAACTTCCTCCGAAGCCTCTGACGGTGGAGGGACGCGCTCTGTCGCGTCCGTGTTGCCAGCAATGGTCCAATACCGGTTTAGACTGCGCGTGGCCCTCCAACCTCCAAGCGAACGTCTATTGTTTCATAAGTCTCTTATTCGACCAGTCTGCAGCCTCGATTTTTACACAGGATTTCACCGCGCCGAACGGACTGACTGACCGAGGGTTGAGACATGTTCAACGTCTCTGCCAATTCGATTGTCTTCATTCCAAGCTCCCGGCAGGCCCACCGGTCCTTGTTGTCCCGGAAAATTTTCCGCCGCTCGATCCCTCGAAAAATCACGTGATGCAGCGCACCCGGTGCATCGATTCTGGCTTTACGTGGCATAAAAATCCTATACCACAAAAAAAAAGGGGGATGGATGCTTATAAAACAATAGACCCAAGTTACCATATATATGTGGCGCCAATCCGAAACACCTCAGGCATTTTCCCGGTTTTCGGGAAATGCCGGCTGTGCCCTCTGGCTGGTTTCACCGATATTTCTGCTGACAACCCGGTTTTTTCCCTGATTTTTGGCTTGGTACATCGAATCATCGGCGACAGAAAGAAGTCGTTCGACGGAGTAGCCGGCGCTGGGTGATGCACTGGCGATTCCGATGCTCACGGAGATCGACGCCATTTTCACTCCGGTTTTCGATTTTACTCCCATGTCAAAAACCAGCCGGCGGACTTGATCTGCGATATGGATTGCTCCGTTGGATGAAGTGTTTGGCAGGATTAGTGCAAACTCGTCACCGCCGTATCGTGCAGCAAAATCGGCCGGCCGCTTCGTTTGTTCTGCCAGCGTTTGTGCGACGTATTTCAAGCACTCGTCTCCGGCCGCATGCCCGTATTTGTCGTTGAGCTCCTTCAAGTTGTCCACATCGCATAAGAACAGAGACAGATTGCTTTTTTCCCGGTGCATCCGCTTCCATTCTTCTTTCAGACGCTCGTCAAACCATCGGCGGTTGGCGATCCGGGTTAGCGGATCTGTCCGGGCCAAGGTGATCAGCTCTTTGTTCGCTTGTTCCAGGGCTTTTTTGCTCAGCTCATAGGCCGTTACGTCCTTTAAAAGGACCATTCGAATCCCGGCGTCTGTTTTCATGGGGATCACTTGGATCGACAGAAACTTTTCGCCATGCCTCAGAGAATTTGCTTTTTCTTCGCTTTCCGGAAGTTCAATCAAGCGCGCGGCAGCTTTTTGACTGGTCCCGCCGAACCACGAAAGAAAGTCGGTTCCAAGCAATTTTTCCTTGAGGGACGACAAACACGCGGCCGCAGCAGAGTTGGCAAAAACAATTCTGCCGTCGCTGCTGATTTCAAGAATGCCGTCTGAAATGTGCTCGATCATGGCCTCGTAATGTCGATTGGCGTTTACCAGCTCCTTTGTTGCCTGCCGTGGGTATAGTTGTTCAACCCCAAGCACGTCGATGCGGTTTTCCGCATCGAAAACCCTGCCTGAATGGGCCAATGCATCGAGAATGTGGCTGCCCATTTCCGGCAAGGGTCCTTTAGCGATGCATAAATCAGCGCCAAGCTCCTTTATGTTGCAGGCGTACTCGGCAGCGATCGCAGAAAGAATAAACACGGGGGTATGTTGAAATCGGGGATCGTGCCGGATGATTCCGCATAAAGTGGCACCGTCGATATTGGGCATGATCAAGTCAAGCAGAAAAAAATCAGGGGCAAACTCTTTTAGGACATCCAGCGCACTCAAGCCGTCTTCAGCGGCTTTTACCCGATATCCTTTCTTTTCCAACAGATCAGACACGTATTTTAGAATAATCGGCTGATTGTCTACGATCAAAACCTTTTTGTCTTTATCTCCCACGGACGTAATCCTAACCTGCGAAATTATACCAATTCATTATTACAACCTGCCTCAAAAATGCTTTGCCCCGCCGATTGAGAAGGTCAGAAAAATTGTTTTTTTAACAGTAACAATCAGCAATTGTCAATTTTTCTTTGCCGTCGGGGGCTTGCACGAGCTCAAGATAAGTGCGGACGAGGGGACATTCTATTGTTTCATAAGTCTCTTATTCGACCAGTCTCCATCCTCGATTTTTACACAGGATTTCACCGCGCCGAACGGACTGACTGACCGAGGGTTGAGACATACTCAAAATCTCTGCCAATTCAATCGTCTTCATACCAAGCTCCCGACAGGCCCACCGATCCTTGTTGCCCCGGAATATTTTCCGGCGCTCGATCCCTCTAAAAATCACGTGATGCAGCGCACCCGGGGCGTCGATTCTGGCTTTGCGAGGCATGAAAATCCTATACGACCAAAAAGGGTGGATGGATACTTATAAAACAATGGAGGGCCACGCTCCGTCGTGGCCGGAAAGACGGACGCGACAGAGCGCGTCCCTCCAACTTGGTTGGTCCGCGGTCGGACGCGACCCGGATCAAAAAAGCTTGCCCCGGACTCGATCCGGGGTCCGGCATGACGGTTCGGGCACTTTTTACGATGTCATAAATTTTAGTCCCTTACAAGTTTAAATGACAGCAAAACGCGCACATTTTTCAGGCGGGTATCTGCAAAGTCCCGCGCAACAAGGGGATGACGGCCATTTCACGAAGCTTCAAGCCGGTCGTTACCGCCCTGCGTCCAAAAGCAGTCAAGTAATATTTGAAGGTACCCGCGATCTTTTTTATCAGTCCATGTTCCCGAAGACGACGCAATATCGTTGTTACCTGTCGGCCGGTCAAAAGAAGCCTCGTTTGCAGGTCCCGGTTACGAAATCCAGAAACGTTGGTGCCGCCTTCTACAATGGCGCGAAACAAATCGATATCCGGAGACGAAAAAAGATTGAACCCTCGGAAGCTTCGCGCATTTTTGCGTACCGGCCTCGACAGCTTGTCAAGATCCCCGATCGAGTTGGTTGGATCGTCAACGGCCGAAATAAAGTCCAGATAGCGACGGTTGGCCGCAAGAAGAAGTCCTCGAAGATCCACAAGGCTGTAAATCGTTTTTTTCACAGAGGCGACCTTTCGAGAAACGGTTCCGTCTCGGTGTTCCACCTTCCGGTGGTGCTTGAAAAAGGAGACGTTGTTTACCGTTGTCTCCACGCGCAGCACGATACCATGCTTGTCGTACAGCTTAATGGCCGCTTTGCCCATATGGTGCTTGATACAGGTACCCTCGATGCGTGTGGAAAACCGGTTGCCAAGCTCGTCTTCGTAGTTGCCGTGAAGCTTTCGCCCCAGAAACGTCGACACTTGCTCTGGCTTGACGCTGTGAATGGCGGTCCTGGATATCTCCTCGTACAGATGTTTGAGATCCTCCTGCCGGCTGAATACGATGTCAGTGGCGTATTCCACCTGCATCAGGCTCCAATAGTAAGGAGTAAAACGTTTGACGACAGGGCAGTATTTGGCGGCAGCCCTGTCGAGGATCCGGTGCAGTTTCTCCGGCTTGAACCCGTCGCAAAGACGCTGGGCCGTGTCCCAGTCGCCGCATTGAACAAAGGTGTTGTCCAACTGGCTGAATCCGATACCTTTTTTGCTCAACATCGAGGCCAGGGCATTGTGCCCGTTAAAATAAAACTGCAGTCGAAACGGCGCCCACGTCGGCACACGCAGATAGCAAAGGCCAAGCTCCGCGGATACAAAGTAAAAGTAATAATGCAGGCATTTGGAGGTGGCAGGCTTGAGGTAGGTGCGGTGGGATTTTTTGTCGTGCCAGGGCTTGTAGGAAGGGCACGGCTCCATTGCCGAAAAAACATGGACCAAGCCGGGATGCCCTCCTCTCTCGGCAAGGATTTGTCGAACTCGTTGCTCCTTACGAAAGTTGTTTTTCTTGATAAACTCAATTTCGAGCCCAGCCTCGGTTGCCAGTCTTTCGGCATTTTGACGAATCTCGTTGCGCAAGGGCTCAGCCCACTGGGTATAGTCAAAGATACGGATTTTTTGGGAGTACAAATAGCTGGTCATACCTTGGGCGAAGCAGATGCCGGGAAGCGTGCCGGTAATCACAACGCGATCCCAGCAGGAGAGCACTGCTGCGATTTTATCCGCATGCTTTTCGATGAACTGATCCATGAGACAGGCTCTTTTCGTTGGCGGTTTTGCGATTCTGTCTCTTTTCTATACCAAATGAGCTAACATCCAAAAACCTGTTTGGTTGCGGCTTGTCCGCGTTGGGTAGGAGATCATTAAATGAAAAAATTCATCCAAAGATTCTATGAATTATTATCTTAATCTTGGTTTCACGGTGCCGTATACTGAGAACAAAGTAGAGGTTTCCGACAGCGACAATTCGGATGGGCCTTGGACCTTATCGGATGGTAATCTAACTGTAAATTCAACTGATGGTTACACTGGTACATGGCAATATACTGATGGTTACGATATCGGATTTTATGCCATAGCGGGAGGCTCAGAATTTGCTCTTTACTTCGTATATCCGTTCGAGGAGAATGGAATTTGGACAACTGAGCATGTAGTGGCTGGTGCTAGTGGTAATACTCCCCAAATTTCACATTTTTCAGCCAATCCTGTGCCTGAGCCGGCTACACTGTTGTTGCTGGGCACCGGTTTAGTCGGGCTTGCTGCTGGTGCTCACCGCAAGACGAAAAAAGGTTGAGATTTTCTCCGAACCTAAACTACGACAAAAAGGCGGGGCTACGTGGCCCCGCCTTTTTATTGTGGAGGGACCTCCGTTAATTGGTTCATGTAATAACCTGCGTCCATTGGTTTACAGGTTTATAGTTTGACCCCCCTTCAGCCTCTGTTTTCCACCCTTTTTCTCAGCGCCTGGGATTCCGTTTGACAGAAGCCCGGGACATCGAATCCAAGCCGCCAGCGCTGCCCCTGATATCGAACGATCACCTCGTCGTTCTTGATTTCCTGGATATAGAGACCATCCGTTCAGGACGGCATGATCACCCACCATCCGGACGGCATCCAAAAAGTGCTTGACGGGACGACCTCCATCGAGGAAATAGTAAGGGTGGCTTCGTAAAGCGCTCGGATGAGGTACGATAATCCCCATAAAAAAAATGTATGGGAGGTTGCCATGATCGTGTGGACCCAGCTGATGGCCGACGGCACTTCCATGGTGCAATGCCCTTTCTGTGAGCGACACAAGAAGATCGTTCTTCCCCGGATCGAGGGTTTGGGCGCGGGTGTCAAAATCAAGACAACGTGCGCCTGCGGGAAAGTGTTTTTCCTGGCCTTCGAAAAACGAAGGCATCCCCGGAAATCCACTAACCTGACCGGCGGCTATTTCCACGAAAGAAGAGAATACCGGGGGCTGATAACCATCAAGAGCCTGTCTAAATCCGGCGCCTGCATCGTTCTGGGCTCCGAGCGATGGATGCTGACCCACGACAAGGTAGTTCTCCGGTTCAACCTCGACAACGAAACCAAAACCTATGTGGAGAAAAAAGCCAAAATCAAATGGGTCGAAGGCCTGGAGTTTGGGCTGGAATTCATGGAGCCGCTGCCGGCAAAGGATCCGCTGCTTGCCTACCTCGGGACGGCGTAGAAGGGCAAAACGGCAGAAGATAAGAGGGTAAGAGGGTAAGAAAAAGACGGTTATCGGTGAAAAGAAGTGAAGTTGCTGGTTGCTGGTAAAAACTGCGGTTACTGGTTGCGGGTTGCTGGTTGCTGGTTGCTGGGAAAGGACGGTTATCGGTTATCGGTTATCGGTAAATAGAAGTGCAGTTGCTGGTTGCGGGTTCCTGGTTCCTGGTTCCTGGTTGCTGGTTGCTGGTTCAAGAACAATCCTCGCGCATCCGTCTTCGCTTTCAGCTACGCCGGACAGGGAGGCGCAGAGACGCAGAGAAGGGCGAAAGGGCCGAGGATAAGAAGTTGAGAGGTTGAGAAGATCAGAAAGGACAAAGAGCAGGGCTTGGACACCACAGAGGACACAGAGGACACAGAGAAAAAAGAAGAAGGTAAGAGGGTAGGAGGGTAAGAAAAGGACGGTTATTGGTGGATGGTTATCGGTGAATGGTGAAAAGGGCGGTTCCAGGTCCAAAGTTGATGGTTTCGTAAAAGGTCAGAAATTCTCTTTTTTCGTCATTCCCGCGCAGGCGGGAAACCAGTGATATCAATAAGTTCTGGATTCCGGGTCAAGCCCGGAATGACGCTTCGGGCACTTTTTACGA
>CAYPFH010000222.1:0-6847 GCA_964409825.1 uncultured Desulfobacterales bacterium
ATATCCGCAGCGTCCGGGGTTCAAATCCCTGCATCGCCACCAGCCCGATTATCAAGCCCCTGATCATTCAGGGGTTTTTTTTATCCTTGTGTTGACAAAGAAAACGATTCTTGCAAAAATCAGGCTCCTTTCTTTATTAACCCTCAATCAACCTGGAATCTGCAAAATGGCCCTTACCAAGAATTCTTTGGCCGAAGCCATCCAGAGCGAAAGCGGCCTGATGCTGAAGGAGGCCCGGGCTGCGGTTGATTCGCTGCTTCACATCATGAAAGAAACCCTGTCCTCGGGTGAGGATGTCATGATCAGCGGATTCGGCAAATTCGAGGTCAAGCAAAAGACCGCCAGAAAGGGTCGCAATCCGGCAACAGGCGGCGATCTGCTGTTGGCCCCCAGAAAGGTGGTTACGTTCAAGATTTCCGGAAAGCTCAAAGAGCGGCTCAACGGCGGGCCGGAAAAAAAGACGGCAAAGAACCACAAAAAATACTGACCAGACCTTTCGACGTTTACTTGCCTTTCCCCGGCCGTTCGGCCGCTGATCTGCTCCCGGTAAAGACCCTCACGCCAAGGATGGATCAACTGGATCTGTCGGTGTTTTCAAAGAAATCGCCGGCAGACAGTCTATTTCTGGAAAATCGATTCCGCCTGGGAAAAATGAAGGCCGATGTCCCGCCGCAGATCGAGGCGGTTTCCGGTGTCGTCTTCTCGGGGGATCACCCGGATCTTGCCGTTGTCGAAGGCGGCCAGGAGCTTTTTCCGGAGTCGGTCGGCCACTTCGCCGCGGCGCTCACCGGGTTTGACCGCCGCGTTGGCGTTTAAAAAGGCCACCCGGGTCCCGTCGGACTTGAGCTGCCCGGCCGAATCGTCCCAATCCATGGCCGAGGGAATCACCTGGATCCCTTTTCGCTTCATGTACTTGAAATCGATGTCCACCGGCTCTCCCTTGGTGCATGACCAGGGATAGCCCTTTTGCCCGTCGGGGCCCCCCGGCCCGGTCACCAGGGCTGTGCAAATCGAGATCTGCTCTTCGCGCACTTCCGGTTCGATCCGGTCGAGTTCTCCTTTCATGGTCGCTTCGATGAGGCGGCCCAGGTTTCGCAGCCGCCGCGCCACCGGCTGGGCCTCCGGTTCGCCGGGCCGGATATTGATTTCCGAAACCCGGATGCGCGTGGGAAGTCCTTCCGGATTCATCGACACAAAGCAGCCCGGGTAGAGGATGCAGGGCCGCAGAATGCCCCGGTCGGCCATGGCGTGGATCACGGGCCGGGCGATGGTGTCTCCGGCCATCTGGATCAGCTCCGGGCTTTCCATCGGATGGGGGGAGATCGCCCCCACGCCGCCGGTGATCGGATTTTGCCTGCTGGCCGGCCCCTCGAAGCGCTCGGGATAATCCATGGCCGTAGGCAGGATGGCAAAGCTTCCCCTGGCGTCGACAAAGATGGTGAAGCTGATTTCCACCCCCGACATCCGGCTTTCGATGAGCAGGGGCCACGGGTTCTTTTTCCCGAAGAGCTTGCGGTAGCTGTCTTTGTAGTCCCGGATCAAGGCGTCGTAGACATCCCGGATCTCCCAGGCGTTGAGGATGATCCGGGCGCCCTTTCCCCCGGCGCTGTACGGATATTTGAGCACCGATCCGCCGAACCGGTCGATGTGCTCAAGACAGGTCTTCAGCACTGCCGGGTAGTCTTTTGCATCCACCTGCGTCCAGGCGTCGGCCACCGGCACCCCGGCGTCCCTGCAAAGCTCTTTGCAGCGGATTTTATCCCCCTCGATAAAGGCGCCTTCTCGGCTGAGCCCGAGAATGCGATCGTCGAGGCCGGCGCCGGCAAGTTCATCCACGAGCCCGTCGAACAGAAGCGCTTCGGGCATCGGTACCAGGTAGTCGATCTGGCCCGATCGCAGGGCCGCGGCCGCGGCCTCGGCATAGGCCGCCACATCGTTTCTTTCTGTAGGCAAAAAGCGAACCGGCCATTTCATGGTATCGGCGATTTTCGGCATGGACGGCGTCCCGCGGACCACCACCCCCTCGTATTCTTCGCGGCCGGTTTCGCTGGTGGCCGTGGATACGACAAAGGCGCACAGCAGGGTTCTTCCATCGGTGCCGGCAAAAGCGATCTTTTTCATGAGGCCCTCATCTTTGGCTTGTCAATCTTGCAAACTTGATATTTTCCTCCGGCAAAACAGAGAGGTACGTTTTTTCATCGATATTTCCGGTTTCGCGCAACAGGAAACCTCATATAAAATATAAAATCGCGCCAGCGATTTTATATTGCTTGAATTTCAATTCCGAGGCGGATAATATTCCCCAAAATTCGGTGTCTTGGCGTGCAGGAGAAAAGCGATGACTTGCATACCATATGTAGATTTTAATTTCAAGTACAATACCAGATACTGTACTTAACGCAGTCTGGAATCCTGGTCCGCAGGGCCAGGTCAAAGGCTCCGGCTCTGCCATAGCTGATGAAGAATGAAAAATTGGTTGAGGTAACCGGTCAATGATTCCGGGGTTTGAACAGATTGTCGAGGAACGGATCCGCCAGGCCCAGAAAAACGGCGCATTCGATGACCTGGAAGGAGCCGGAAAGCCGCTGGTGATGGAAGACATGACCGGCGTTCCCGAAGAACTCCGTCTGGCATATAAGATCCTGAAAAATGCGGACTGCAAGCCGCCCGAGCTTCAGCTCAAAGACGAGATCTTCCGGACCGAACAGCTTCTGGCGGCCATGGAAGACACCCGGGAAAAATACCGGATCCTTCAGAAGCTCAATTTTCTGATCATGAAGTTCAACGCCATGCGCGGGGCGTCCACCGCTTTCGAGTTGCCCCAGCGATACGAGGCCCGTCTCGTGGAGCGATTCGGGCAAAAATAATAAAATCGCTGATGGGATTTTATACAGGTTTCGCGTTCTGCGAAGCAAGCCAAAAGCATCGATTTTCTCAGGGAGTATTTTTCCCCCATGTTTCGCAGTCGACCGGCAGACAACCCGGGCGTTTTCACAGGCGTGATGATGGCCTATGCGGTGCTGCTGCTCCATGTGGTGCTCGTTGCCGGGCTGGTGCTTCTGGTCATCTTTTTCCGGGGCTTCGTTCAGTACATGCTCTGGATTTTTTTGTTCGGCGCCGCGGGAATCGCTGTTTCAGGCTATCTGTTTTACCGGCGGATGAAGGCCGAGGGAAAGACCCTGCAGGAGTTGCTCCACTCTCCGGCTTTCCACGGCCGGACCGTGGAGGTCAGTTTCCTGGGTGGGTTTGCCTCCTTTCGCCTGGGCCGGTCGCCCAATTTCACCGAACTGCCCGACCGGTCCATCGATGCCTCCCATCGTCTCGAGGATCCGGAATCGATCCGAAACCGGGAGCTTGAATCGCTGCTGCGGCTGCTGGAAAAAAACCTGATCTCCAAGGAAGACTACCAAAAAGCGAAACAGGAAATTTTAAAGACATGAAAAAACTCACGGTGGCTCTATTGTCCGGCGGGATTTCCTCAGAGCGGGAGGTGTCCCTCAACAGCGGAGACCAGGTGTTTGCGGCCCTGGACAAGGAAAAATACCGGGTGATCCGCTACGATCCGAAAAACGAGATCTCCCGGCTTGTCGCCGACGCGAAAACCGTCGACGTGGCCCTGGTGATTCTTCACGGTCCTTACGGCGAAGACGGGACCGTGCAGGGGCTGCTCGATTTGATCGGCATCCCCTATCAGGGCGCCGGCGTGCTGGGAAGTGCAGCGGCCATGAACAAGCTCGCCTCCAAACACCTGTATGCCCAGTGCGGGCTGCCGGTGCCCCCGTACCGGACGGTTCGGGCAGGGGACAGCTTCGACGCCGACCGATGCCTTTCGGAACTGGGCCTGCCGGTGGTGGTCAAGCCGGTGGCGGCAGGCTCCAGCGTAGGGATGACCATCGTTCGAGGCGCCGACGCCTTGCAGCCGGCACTTCAGGCCGCCTTTGATTTCGATCGCCATGCCCTGGTGGAGGCATTCATCGAGGGGACCGAGGTGACCGGCGCGGTCATCGGAAACGACCGGCCCCAGGCGCTTCCCTTGATCGAGATCATCCCCGGCAAAGACCACGAGTTCTTCGATTACACCGCCAAGTACACACCGGGGGCGACCCAGGAAATCTGTCCGGCCCGGATCGATGCGGCCATGACCGAAAAGGCGCAAAAATATGCGATAAAGGCCCACGAGGCGCTTTTTTGCCGGGGCTACAGCCGCACCGACATGATCCTCAGAGGCGATGCGCTTTTCGTTCTGGAAACCAACACCATCCCGGGGTTTACGTCAACCAGCCTTTTTCCCCAGGCGGCTGCGGCCGCCGGCATGGATTTTAGCCGGCTTCTGGACCGGCTCATCGAGCTGGCGCTGGAGGACGGCGCGTAGCGCCGGCCTCCGGCTGGGAGGCTGGGAAGCTGGGAAGCCAGGATGCAGAATTGCGGCAGCAGGCGGCAGGAAAAAAGCCTTCAAGGCGTTGCCGGATTTCTGCCGCCGCTTTCTCGTTCTTGATTGTAGCGCTGCGTTTTTTTACCGCATCCCAGCATCCCAGCAGCCAAGCGTCCCAGCAGCCGCAGGCCTTCTGGCATCGGCGGTTTTTCAAGCACGACCTTCGGAGTGATAGGTGACCATTTACCGCTGGGAGCAATTATGATCGTCCGCGGCCACCGGGAGCTGATGCGCCGGTACGAGGAATTGAAGCCGGGAGACGTGTTCGTCGGCCTGATGGGGGAAAAGGTCCTGCGCCAGTCGCTGCTGATCGACTGCCTGCAGCGGGGCATCCGGTGCTATCCGTCCGCCCTGGCCCAGACCCTTCATCATTTCAAGACGGCCCAGGCCAGGATTCTCGGCAGTTGGATGCTTCCCCTGACCCGTGTGATCTTGCGCAGGAGCGATCTGCTGGCCGCGGCGGGGGCATACGCACAGGCCGGCATCGGTTCCGTGGTCACCAAGCAGGACCATATGCACTGCGGCCACGGGGTCCGAAAATGGGAGTCGGCAGAGATTCTGTACAATCTGGCCGGGTTTTCAGAAGATGCCTTTCCATTCGTGATGCAGCCGTATCTGGCGTCGTTTACCGACATCCGCGTCGTGATCGCCGGAGATCACCAGGAGGCATACGTGAGAAGCAACCCGGGAAGCTTCCGGAAAAATCTCTCCGCCGGCGGCAAAAGCAGCCCCCATGAGCTGACCTTCGAGCAGATCTCATTTTGCCGGGAGGTGATGGCCCGGGGGGGATTTCCCTACGCCCACATCGATCTTCACATCACCGAAGACGGCCGGATCTTTTTGTCCGAGATCACATTGAACGGCGGGCTGAAAGGGGCAAAGATCTCCCGGGTCGAGCTGGACCGGAGAAAGCAGATGATCCTGGAAAACCAGGCGGCCGACTGAGCTGTTGAGCAGCTCAACAGCTTAGAAGCTAAAACTGATGATAAACAAGGAAAGGATTGACACCATTGAGCACAGAGAAAAATAGCGCCAAAGTCGGCATTGTCATGGGCAGCGATTCGGACTTCGAGGTCATGAAGGCGGCTGCCGAGGTGTTGAAAAAGTTTAGCATCCCCTTCGAGATCACGGTGGCCTCGGCCCACCGCACCCCGGCCCGGGCGGCCGAGTTCGCTTCCGGGGCGAAAGAACGCGGCGTTTCGGTCATCATTGCCGGGGCCGGCCATGCCGCCCACCTGGCCGGTGCCATGGCGGCCCACACCACGCTTCCGATCATCGGCGTGCCCATCGATTCTTCGGCCCTGGCCGGTTTCGACGCCCTGCTGTCCACGGTGCAGATGCCCCCGGGCATCCCGGTGGCCACGGTGGCCGTGGGAAAGCCCGGCGCTTATAACGCCGGGGTTCTTGCCGCCCAGATTCTGGCCCTGTCCGATCCGGAGCTGGCCAAACGTCTCGATGCTTTCAAGCAGGAGATGGCTGACAAGGTCGTGGAAAAGTCAAAAAAGATCGAAGATGCGGTCTGATCGAATCCGCCGGATCGATCCGGACCGGCCGGATCCGGACGTTATCCAGGTGGCCGCCGACGCCATTGCCGGGGCAAAGGTGCTGGTCTTCCCCACCCGCTGTTTGTATGGTCTGGGCGCAGATGCCTTTGACCGCGACGCGGTGGAAAAGGTGTTCGCCCTCAAACAGCGGCCGGAAAACAATCCCGTGCTCGTGCTGATCCGAAACCGGCAGGAAGTTTCCCGGTTGGCTGCCGAGGTCCCCGAAACCGCAAAAAAACTCATGGACGAAATCTGGCCCGGGGATTTGACCCTGGTGTTTTTTGCCCGGCCCGAAGTGCCCGAAATCCTGACAGCCGGCACCGGAAAAATCGGCATCCGGCTGCCCGGCCACCCCGTGGCCGCCGCCCTGGTCGAGGCGGCGGGCCGGCCCATCACCGGCACCAGCGCCAACCTGTCCGGACGGCCCGGTGCCGCACGGATTCAGGACCTGCCTGCCGAGATCGCAGACAACGTCGATCTGATCCTCGACGCCGGCCCCTTAAAAGGCGGCGTCGGCTCGATCGTGGTCGACGTCACCGTCGATCCGCCCCGCGTTCTTCGGGAAGGGACGGTGCCTGCCTCGGCGATTCAGCGGGTGTGGGAAGAATGAGAATGCTCTTCGAGCGCCCGGCGCTGTGCTTTGCGCTGCCGGAAGGCTGGGAAGCCAACGGCCGGCGAAAATGTACAAATACCCGGGGCATTGACAACGGGCATTGTTTTTCCTAATTAAAGATCCTGCCGCGCGCCAGCGCGGTTTTACAAAATTCGGCGCCAGCCGAATTTTGCCGGAGTGGCGGAATTGGTAGACGCACGGGACTCAAAATCCCGCGGGGGCGACTCCGTGTGAGTTCGATTCTCACCTCCGGCACCA
>CAYPFH010000223.1:0-6795 GCA_964409825.1 uncultured Desulfobacterales bacterium
ACCGGGTTCCGAATACTGCGGCCGCAAGGCGGGAGACCCCCCGCTGAAGGCTGCCGTGGAAGGGGTCAGCGAGGTGGGAATGCCGGTGATTGCCGCGGTGCTGACCACCATCGTGGCCTTCGTCCCGCTTCTCTACATCGGCGGCATCATGGGCAAGTTCATCCAGATCCTGCCGGTGGTGGTGATCGCCTGCCTGGCGGTCTCCCTGGTGGAGTGCCTGCTTTTGCTGCCGGCCCACCTGAGCCGCCTGCCGGACCCGAACGTGGAAAACGGGCGGCTCAATCCGGTTACCCGCCGATTCGAGATGGTCCACCGGGCCACGAGCCGGGGCATGGAATGGTTCATCCTCCACATCTACAAACCCTCTTTAAGCCGGGCGCTGAACTTTCGCTACATCTCGCTGTGCACTGCCGTCAGTATTCTGCTCCTGACCATCGGCCTGATGAAGGGGGGCATTCTTAAATTCGAGGTGTTTCCGGAAATCGACGGATTCGTCATGACCGCCACCATCGAGTTTCCGAACGGCACCCCTCCGGAGGTCACCAGACAGGCCGTCGAACGGATCGACGAGGCCCTGCTGCGGCTGGCCGGCCGCACCCGGACCCGCACCGGAGAGCCGATGATCGAAGCGCGGCTGGCGCTCGTAGGCCAGACCCTGGAAGACATTCCCCGCACCGGTCCCCACCTCGGGTCGGTTCAGGCGATCCTGCTCGATTCCGAGCGCCGGGGGGTTCACACCAAGGACCTGATGGTCGAGTGGGAAAAGGAGATCGGCCAGATCCCCGGTCTCAGGTCGGTGACCTTTACGGGCCTCAACGCCGGACCGCCGGGGGCGCCCATCGAGGTCTGGCTCCAGGGATACGACATGGAAACCATCCTGGCCGCCGCAGACGATCTCACGGCCCGGTTGAAGCAATTCGACGGTGCAACCCAGATCCGTTCGGACCATACCCCGGGAAAAAACGAGCTGCGGCTCGCACTCAAGCCGGAGGCCCGGACCCTGGGGCTGACCGTCGAGGATCTGGCCCGCCAGGTGTATGCCGGGTACCACGGCGAAGAGGCATTGCGCCTTCAACGGGGCCGGGACGACGTTCGGGTCAAGGTTCGATACACGGCAGAGGAGCGGTCCCGCCTGGCGGATCTGGAGCGGGTTCGGATTCGCACGCCGGAAGGAGACGAAGTGCCCCTGGAAACGGTTGCCAGGATGTGGTTTTCCCCGGGGTATTCGACGATCACCCGCACCGACGGTCTGAGGCGGGTGGCCGTCAGCGCGGGGGTCGACACCAACAGGGCCAATGCCGGCGAGATCTTTGCCGAGCTTTCGGCAAACTTTTTCCCGCAACTCGAACGGAAGTATCCCGGCCTCCGGGTGGCCCTCCAGGGGGAGCAGAAAAAGATGCGGGAGTCGTTTTCAAGCCTTTATATCGGCTTTCCCCTGGCCGTGCTCGGAATTTTCATCATCATCGCCACCATGTTCCGCTCCTATGCTCAGCCGTTCGTGATCCTGGCCACGATTCCCTTTGGCATGGTCGGGGCCGTGGTCGGGCACCTGTTGTTCGGATACAACCTGTCGATCATGAGCATCTTCGGCATGGTTGCGCTGACCGGCGTTGTGGTCAATGACGCCATCGTGCTCATCGAACGGGTCAACGAAAACATCGCAGAAGGGATGCCGTTTTTCGAGGCGATTCTGTCAGGGGGCGCCCGCAGGTTTCGTGCCATATCTTTGACCACCATCTCCACCGTGGGAGGACTCGCTCCCCTGATCCTGGAGACCGACCTGCAGGCCAAGTTTCTGATCCCCATGGCCCTGTCGATTGCCGCCGGAGTGGTCTTTGCCACCCTGCTCACCCTGGTGCTGATCCCGAGCCTGCTGGTGATCGTAAACGACCTGCGGCTGCTTGTTTTCCGGCTCCGCCGCGGGAGCTGGCCCAAGCGGGTGGCGGTGGAACCGGCCAGAAGCCGGTATGTGGAGCATGCGAAGCATGTAACGCCTGGAGAGGATCCGCTGGCCGAGACCGGCGTCGGGTAAATAAAATACGAAATTCGAATACCCGCCTGCCAGCGCCATATTGTTTTATGTGCAACACGACGAGCACTATTGCGCGAAGAGGTGCTCAAGCAAACACCTTCAAAAGGGCATCGGCGGGCAGGTCGAAATCCGAAACAAGCACGAAATTCGAATGACCGAATGATCGAACCCAAATCATCGGATTTCGTGCTTTGAACGTTAACTTGAGGGGTGGCAATGCGTAACGGTTTGCTTTTCACGATATTGATTTTTCTGCTTTCTCCGGGCTGGGTTTTGGCCCAAGGCACCGACATCGAAGCCCTCGAGGAGCTCGATCTTCGCACCGCCGCCAAGATCGCCCTGGAAAACAATCCTTCGCTGGCGGCGGCCGCCGCCAGGGTGGCACAGGCCCGGGAGCGCGTTTCCCAGGCCCGCGCCCGGTATTGGCCCACCTTGGATGCCGAAGGGGCCGGCGGCCGGGTCGAATTTTCCCGAAACGACTACGAAGAGGCCCTGGCCCAGGCCCGGTTTTTCGATCCGGCCGCAGCGGTAAAGGATCCCCGGGAGCAGTATCGGGCGGGGCTGACAGCCAACTGGGTTCTCTTTGACGGGTTCGAACGCAAGTTTGCCAACCTCTCGGCCCGTTATGGTGAGCAACGCAGCAAGGCCGCACAAAGCGACGCCCGGCGTCTGCTGCTCGCGGCGGTGGCTTCCTCCTTTTTCCAGGGCCAGCTTTCCAGGGAGGACATCGCCATCGCAAAAGCCGATGAGGACTTCAACACCCGGCAGCTGGAAGAGGCAAAAGCGCGCCGGCAGCTAGGCACCGGATCGTTGTCCGACGAGCTCAACTTTCAGGTGCGGGTCAACTCCGCCAGAACCAGCCGCATCCAGGCGGAATTCGAATACCAGACAAACCGGATCGTCCTGGCGGCCCTTCTCGGCCTGCCCGGCGCCGTCTTTCCGAATCGACTCGATCTGCCTCCGCTGACTGCAGAGACGGCAGTAGAGATGGTACCGCCGGATCCCGAGCCGTTGGCCGCATACGCACGCAGCAACCGACCGGATCTGGTCGAAGCCGACCTGGCCTTGAAGCAGTCCGAAGCGGAAGTCAAACGGGCCAAGGCGCGGTATTACCCTACCGTGAACCTGACCGGTATTGTGGAAGGGGACCGGGAAGAAGACCTTTCGTTCGAAGCGGACGACTTTGGCAATTCGGTGAGCCTCAACCTGCGATACAACCTGTTTTCCGGGGGCGCGGATCGCGCCCGCGTTCGTGAAGCCCGCGCCCGCAGACGGGAAACGGAACTCGATTTAGAAGACCGGATGCTTGAGGCAGGCTCCGAAGTCCGGACCGCTGCAGCCCGGGTGGCTAGCGCCCAGCGCCAGGTGGCCCTGCAGCGGGACAATGCCGAGCTCGTGCGCCGGACCCGGGACCTGGTGGAAAAGGAGTACAGTGCCGGGCAGGCCTCCCTGGTGCGCCTCAACGAAGCCCAGCGGGATCTGACAGCGGCTCTTGGCCGCCTGGCCCTGGCCCGCGCCGCCCTCCGGCAGGCCTGGTTCAATTTGGAGACCAATACGGGGCGGGTTCTGGAGGTATTAAAATAAATGGATTACGAATATCCCTACCTCCATCGGATCCCGATCCGGAAAGCCAAAAAAGGGTTTTCACTGGTCGGCCATCGCTTTCGCGGCAGCATGAATCCTGAAAGTTGAGTGATCACCTGCAAAGCCGCTGGACCAGCCATTTTTCGTACCAGGTGCTTCGGATGTTTCCCTCGATGAAGCCGTTGTGTCCGCCGAACCGGTGGACGATCCGCTCCACGGCCGGATTGTCCGGCAGGGCCGAAAGGTCCGCAACCGGAATGACCGGGTCGTCTTCTGCAGTGATGACGGTGGCCGGCACCCGGATGCGGGAGTATACGTCTTGATCAACTGCGTATGCAGACAGGTAGGTGCGGGCGTCGGGATAGCTGCTGTGGCGGGGGATGAGCCGTTCGGTCATCTGCATCAGGGTCATGTCCGGCGGCAGGTCGGAAAAATCGTAGCGGTCCGGAAACAGCACCTGCTTGCGCAGGAGCGAGCGGCGCCACTTGCGCCGGAAGTACCAGAGCAGAAGCGGATTGTCGTCAATGCGCTCGGTGGCATGGATCGGGTCGATGGCGGGGCTGATCGCCGCCACGCGCCGGAGGGTTTCCGGCGGGGCGTCCCCCCATCGGGCCGCGATGCGCAGTGCGAAGTTTCCGCCCAGGGAAAAGCCGCACAGAAAGACCGGCAGGCGAGGCGTCCGGGCCGCGGCCTGGGTGACCGCTTCGACCGCCTCGTCAAGGTAGACGGCCAGAAAAATACCTTCGTTGAGATGGTGGCTCGGACCGTGGTCGCGCAGATTGAGCCGGAAGATGTCGCAGCCGCTCTGGTGCAGGGTGCGGGAGGTGGTGCGAATGTAGGTCGAGTCGCTGCTTCCTTCCCAACCGTGGAGCAGGATTGCCCGTGCCCGTGGGGCCGGATGGGGCGTATGAAACCCGAGAAGCCGCACCCCTCGTGCTACGTGCAGGACCTGACCGAAGGACCGGCCCAGAACGTTGTTCGTTCCCAAGGCGCGAAGGCGAAGACTGGCCAGCACGGTCTGGACGGCAGCCGGCCGGACCCAGGGAGGCGGATGAAAGGCTTTCACGCAGGCGGCCTTCTCAAACGACATCGGCAATCCTTACCGGCTCAGACAGTTGCCCGGCTTCCGATCTGATACCCATCGGCCTACGGCTCGAGTTTCTAGAGTTTCGTGAAAAACCAAATAGATAACCATGATTTTCATCCTACGGGAGATCGGGCCGAAGGCCCGATTTCCCGTAGGATTTGAATTTTTCAATCACCCGATCCATCTCGGCATCGTCAATGAGCCGGGGGGTGCCGGCGCACCGCGCCTGGTAGTAGATCCGGGCCACCAGTTCGATCTCTTCGGCACAGGCAAATGCCGAGGCCAGATCGGCGCCAACGGCAACCAAGCCGTGGTTGGCCAGCAGCACGGCGTTTTGCGCCCCGATGCCGTCTGCCACGTTGTTTGCCAGCGCCTCGGTGCCGAAGGTGGCATAGGGCGCCAGGGGAACCTTCTTGCCGGCAAAGCCGATCAGATAATGGACCGGCGGAATTTCCCAGTGCAGGCAGGCCAGGGTGGTGGCATAAGTCGAGTGGGTGTGGACCACGGCGCCGATGTCCGGCCTTTTGCGGTAAAGGGCCAGGTGAAAGCCCGCTTCACTGGACGGCTTTCTTTTGCCGTCGACGACGGTTCCCTCCGGATCCAGCAGGACCACGTCTTCTTCGGTCATCGCCGGGTATTCGACGCCGGAGGGAGTCAGCGCGATCAGTCCGGTGTCCGGATCGCGGACGCTCAGGTTGCCGCCGGTCCCGGTGGTCAGCCCGGCGGCCAGCATCTTTTTCCCGAATGATAAAACGGCGGATCTTTCCGATTGCAGCTTCATGCCCCCTCCCTCCGCGGCAGTAGGTGTTGTTTACTTATGTGAAACTTCACCCGGAATTGGTTTTTTTTGTAGGGCACGGCCTCCGTGCCGTGCCACCCTGAACGGCACGGAGGCCGTTCACTACATCGGCAGAGGCTTCGGGGGAAGTTTCAGTATTGATCAAACTAACCGCGCCGGCGGTCAGCGGCGGCGCTCGTATGAAAAGCCATTCTTGACTCTGTAAGCCGAGCCTTGTCAACCTCGCAAATATACTGGTTGTCAAAAAATCATAAACGGTGGTTTGAGTATCGCTGCGCGGCCGGCTTTCAGGGCGCGACGGCACGACCCCGTCAAAGTCCAAAAATGGAGGGCCACGCTCCGTCGTGGCCGCCCGCGGTAGGACGCGACAGAGCGCGTCCCTCCAACGGTCGATTCGACTGGCGCCTTATCAATGGTTCGTCAGCTACGCGGACTTTGCCGGGGCCCTGGGCGCGGCGGCGGAATGCCTTGACACCTCCTTGCGAACCCTTCTATAGCAAAGCAGTTTCGCGACCAAATCGCCGGTCCGAATTTCATCGTCATTTTTGAACAGCGGCAAAGCCGCTTCTACAAAAATCGCGCAGCGATTTTTGGGAGGTCGAAACGTGGTCGAATTCGCTTTTCAGGAGATGTTCCCGCTTGGTGAGGATGAAACCCCGTACCGTCGGATCACCCGGGATTTTGTATCCACTGAAGACTTCAACGGTCGCCGGATCCTCAAAATCGACCCGGAAGGGTTGACCCTGCTGGCCGAAACCGCATTCCGGGAGGTGGCCCATCTGTACCGGCCGGCCCACCTTGCCAAGCTGGGGGCCATCATAGACGATCCGGAGGCGTCGGAAAACGACCGGTTCGTCGCCCTGGAGATGCTCAAAAACGCCGTGATCAGCGCCGATATGGTCTTTCCCATGTGCCAGGATACCGGCACTGCGATCGTAATCGGGAAAAAGGGAGAGCGGGTCTGGACCTTCGGAGGAGACGAGAAGGCGCTGTCCGAGGGGGTCTTCAACGCCTACACCCGAAACAACCTGCGCTATTCCCAAAACGCCCCGCTTTCCATGTTCGAGGAGAAAAACACCGGCTGCAACCTTCCGGCCCAGGTGGAGCTCTACGCCGCAGATGGAGACGCTTACAAGTTCTTGTTCATCGCCAAAGGCGGGGGATCGGCCAACAAGACCTATCTCTACCAGGAGACCAAGGCGATTCTCACCCCGGCAAAGCTCCGCTCCTTTCTCGGTGAGAAGATGAAAAGCCTCGGCACGGCGGCCTGCCCGCCCTACCACCTGGCGGTAG
>CAYPFH010000224.1:0-3533 GCA_964409825.1 uncultured Desulfobacterales bacterium
TGCCGTCTGTGTACGGGAAGCCTCCGGAAAAGTCAAGGGCAAATCCGGAAAGGCCCCCGGCCCGTGAAAGCGGAGCGGCTCCCCGGGCGCGTATATTCCGGCGTGCCGAAGAAAATGCCGTGTTCGGCGACAGATCCAAGACACTCTGATTGATCATTTTTTTGTTGACTCCGGCAAATAACATTTTGTATGAGTATCCATACTTGGCGCAGCAGAAGCCGCGCACCATCGATTCATTCTATCGCTCAGAATTCGCAAACTATTAAGCCACGAAGGCTGCCATCCGGGAACGGATGCGATGTCTTCGTGGCTTTTTTTGTGCGATGGACTCGAAAGGGGGTGATACACAAACGCGGGAATCACAACCAAGCACGGGAAAAAAAGTGGGAAGACAGCCGCGACCGGCGAAAGTTGCAAGCTGCCCTCCCTGTGAAGCCCCCGGGACAGAGGAGACTCCGCGTGCAGCATAGCGACAATCCCTCCTGGAGTCAATTCTCGAAAAATTCTGTCCTGTGGACCCCATTTTTAAGCGCAATCTATCCAAAAAATAGAGGGAAACGATGAAGAAGAAAGCTCTTTTCTTTGCGGCGTTCGTGTTCTTTGGGCTTGGGCCCTCTTTTCTGACAGCCCATGACTATTGGATCATGCCCAAAACCTTCCACCCTGAACCGGCCACGATCCTGGAAGTGGCGTTTACCAATGGCCACCACTACTTCGAAAACGAGGGGGTTCCGGATGTCACAAAATTTGACATGTTTTTCATAGCCCCTCAGGGGGACTACATTCCGCTGGCATACACGCGGGTGGAGCCAAAAGCGGCGTGGGCCAAAGTGCCGATCGGCAGCCGAGGAACCTATGTGATCGGGGCGGCCAGCACATCGCCGGAATATTGGAGCAAGACAACCGACGGGTATAAGCCGGGATCGAGAGACGCCCACCCAGACGCACTAAAGACGGGCAAGTACGTCAAATCGGTAAAGACATACATAACTGTCGGTGCCGGTTCAGAATCATTCAGGAAGCCATTGGGTCACGAGATAGAAATCATGGCCCAAACAAATCCTTCCACACTCAAAGCAGGCCAGTCCCTGTTGGTGTCGGTGCTTTACAGGGGAGAGCCCCTTGTGGGCGTTCCCGTGTTCGGCCTGTACGAGGGCTTCAAACCAAAAGACCATTCAGACCAATCGATTCAAACAAAAACGGATGAAAACGGGGTCGCTTCAATAACAGTTGACCGGGCAGGTATATGGATCGTTTTCGCCAAGCATGAGACCGCCATGGCGGGCGGGGATAAAGACGATTTCGCAAATTACCGCCCCTATATCATGTTCGAAGTCAAATAGTTTTACTTATAAAAGAAAAGGAGTTCTGTAATGATAAAAAGCATAATAGCCGCGGCCGCAATAGGGTTTTTCGCGATGGCAGTTCCATCCGTGGGCGCTGCTGAAGAAACGGAAAAGCAAACGGTGAAACTGGAGGACATTACGGTAAAGGGCCAGGCCATGCCGATTTCGAAAAGAAGTACTACCGTCAACATCGTGGACCAGGAAACGATCCAAGACCTGCAAATCCATAGAACGGAAGAAATTTTAATGGAAGTTCCAGGTATTGAAATAGGCAACTACAACATGGGGGGCGTTGCCAACGTGCTTCAGATAAGAGGTTTCGGCAACGGCGGCCACGGAGGTGACGTGGGGGTCTACCTGGACGGAATCCCATTGAACGAAGGAGAATCCCATGCTGATGGGTACGCCGACATGAATGTGATTATACCAATGGAAATCGAGCGTCTCGAGGTATACAAAGGGCCGTCGTCAGCGCTTTTTGGAAATTTCGCCCGGGGCGGCGTGCTTTCCTTTTACACGAAACAACGGGGCGAGTACAGTCAGCTCAAGACGGACTACGGCTCCTATAATACCGTAGATGTTCAAGGCGCCTTTGGATCAGTGTTTGGCGAATCAGTCTCAAACAACACGGCAATACAACTGTACCGGACAGATGGATACCAGGAAAATCAAAAATGGCTGAAAGGAAATGCGGCCACCCGGTTTACCGCCGACATTTCCGACGCTTTGGATCTCAGCCTCTCATTTCGTTTTCACGGGTCCGAATGGGATGCCCCCGGCTACATTCCAAAGTCCCAATTCGATGATGAAGACGCCGCACGAAACCAGGCAGTCAATGCTGAAGATGACGGCGGCAACAAGACCTTTTACACCGAAAGACTCGATGTCGGATACACGCTTTCCGATAGCCTCAGGCTGCTTTTTTGGGCGTATGGTACCCAACAGGATTTCACCCGTTGGGCCAAGTTTGGCTACACTCCCGGGGGGCAGACGGAAAGATTTTACGATCGCGATGTCCATGGCGCCGGGACCAGTTTGAATTTCAGTAGGGATGTGGCTTCTTACCCCACCGCCGGGGTTGTCGGTATAGAATACTTTAACGAAGGCACCGATTGGAAGCGCTGGAACACAAGCAATCGGGTCAGGACTTTGCAGACTGAGGATAGAACATTCAACATTACGACGGTTTCGTTGTTCGGTGAGGCCGATATGGAACTTTCCCGCTACTTCAGGCCCCACCTGGGTCTGCGCTACGACGATTTCGGCGGAGACTACGAAAACCGGGATCCAGGCGGCACCCCTTTCAAGCGGGATATGCAAGACTATGATTATTTCAGCCCGAAAATCGGTTTTCGATCCCAGATATTGGATCCCGTCGATCTGCGGGCAAGCTATTCGGAAGGATTTTCATTGCCCTCCGGTCCGGACAAGTATGATCCTGCGATCAATGTAGATCCCGAGGAGATCAAACAGTATGAAGTCGGCATGACAGTTACCCCGATCGCCTCCCTTTGGTTGGAAGTGGCGGGATTTATGATGAACACGGAAAACGAGATTAAAGAAGACCCCCCTGGATCAGGAACATTCAGGAATGTGGGCAAGGCTGAAAGAAAGGGCATGGAGGCCGCGGCCAGATACCGCCCGGTCGACTTCCTTGAAATTTTTGCAAACCTTTCGCTTATCGATACGAAAATCAAAGAGAATCCCGACTCTTCTCTGGTTGGAAAAGAATTAACAGGCATTCCGGAAAGTATTTCCAATGTCGGCGTCAAGTACACTTCCTCAAGGGGCATTGGCGCAACGATCAAGTGGCGCAATGTGGGAGATTGGTGGATTGATAGCGCCAACACCCAAAAGTATGACGGATACGATTTGGTGGATGCCGGCCTTTCATACACGATAAAAGATCAAAAAGGGACTCAGTACCGGTTCTTTGCCAACATCGATAATCTACTGGATGAACATTACACGACTGCTGCTTGGAGCGGCTTCGGCACCACAAACTACGCGGTCGCTTGGCCGAGGACAATCTATGTGGGTGTAGCCATTGACATGTGGTAATGGCCGTAAATGTAAAGCGACCTATGCCATGGGGCCCTTGCGCGGAAAGGGCCTTATGGGCCTTCTTTTCCTCCAGAAGGATGTTTTCTGTTCTGGGATTTTTAGGAAGAGTCAGGGTTGTCAAGG
>CAYPFH010000224.1:3633-6771 GCA_964409825.1 uncultured Desulfobacterales bacterium
GGGGTCTCGCCCCACTACATGGCGCGGGCCATGAAAATCATCGAGCACAACCTGGACGTCTACCTCTCCGGCCGGGGTGAGATGATCAACACAGTCGACATCGCATCCGGCTACTAGGTGGTTGCTTTGTCGGAGAATCTCGGCGGCAAGTAAACGGGAGTGCGACAAACCGGCCGGCCAGTTTTACGAGGCCGTCATTCTTTGCCAAAAATCATCAAATGGATAGACTGGCCAGGTGTTACTCCGAATTGTCCAACCTGCCAGGAGGCAAAGGAATGCGGTCTGAATCCATGTACCGCCTCGGCACCAGCGTCACCCGGGGCACCCCGCCCAGGGGGCTTTCGTCCACCAAAAGGGGGCACTCGTAGGTTTTTTCCAGCACTTCGTAGGTGAGGACTTCTGCCGGCGATCCGATGCTCACCATCGCGCCTTCGCGCATGAGCAGGAGCCGGTCGGCATACATGGCCGCCAGGTTCACGTCGTGGGAGACCATGATCACCGTCACCCTCCGGTCTTTTTTCAACTGTTCCATCAGGTCCATGATCCGCACCTGGTGGGCCAGGTCCAGGGCCGCGGTGGGTTCGTCCAGCAGCAGGATTTCCGGCTCCTGGCAGATCGCACGGGCAATGAACACCCGCTGGCGCTCCCCACCGCTGAGCTGGTCGAGGCGCCTTGCGGCGAAGGTTTCGACGCCGGTAAATTCCATGGCCTGCCGGGCGATGTCGCGGTCCGCTTCCCGGTCCAGACCGAGGACCCCGAGGTGGGGCGATCGGCCCATGAGCACGATGTCCCTCACCCGGAAGGGAAAGTCCTCGGACGGAAGCTGGGGAACGAGGGCCAGCCGTTTGGCCATCTCTTTTCGGGTGTATTCTTTCAGGGGGCGGCCCAGGATGTTCACCCGCCCGGTTGCGGGCGCTTCGATGCCGGCCAGGCTTTTGAGCAGGGTCGTTTTGCCCGAGCCGTTGGGGCCGAGGACGATGAAAAAGCAGCCCTTGGGAACCGAAAAGGAAAGCTCCCGCAGGGCCTGAAACGACCCGTAAAAATGGCTGAGTCCTTCGATGTCAACGACGGTTTGCATCGGAACCCGATCGCTTCAGCAGATAGATGAACAGGGGCGCTCCGATCATGGCGGTGATCACCCCCACCGGCATCTCCCCCTGCCGGGGAAGCACCCGTGCCAGCAAGTCGCAGAGCACCATGAAGGCCCCCCCGCCCAGGGCGCAGGCCGGCACCAGGACCCGGTGGTCCGGTCCCACAAGCAGCCGGAGCAGGTGAGGCATCACCAGGCCGACGAATCCGAGCAGTCCGCAGTTGGCCACGGTGGCGCTGACCATGAACGAGGTGGCCACCAGCAGCACCAGGGTCACCACCCGGATGTTGACGCCCATGGTCTGGGCCATTTCCTTTCCCATGAGCAGCAGGTTCATGTGATGGGACAGGGCGAAGAACAGGGCAAAGCAGGGCACAAGCATGGCCGCTAAAAGGCCGACCTGCTGCATGTCCGACTGGCCCAGGTCGCCCATGAGCCAGTAGATGATGTTGTGCAGGCGGGCATCCTGGGTCAGGGAGATGAGAAACGTGATCACCGCCGAGCAAAAGGCGTTGACCATCACCCCGGCTAGCAGCAGCGAGTCTTTTTTCAGAACCGACTGTCCCGAGGAAAGAACCAGTACCAGGGCCAGGGTTGCCATGCTGCCGGCAAAAGCGGTCAGGCCGACCCCCGGAAAGCGGGAGAGGCCCATGAGGATTCCGATGATCGCCCCCACCGCCGAGCCGCCTGAGACACCGAGAATGTATGGCTCTGCCAGGGGGTTTCGAAGCAGCGCTTGGAAGACGAGCCCGCCAAGGGACAGGGCGGCGCCGACGAGCACGGCGAGCAGCACTCGGGGAAAGCGGATCTTCCAGAGGATGGTTTCCGCCATCGGATCTGCTTTTTCAGACCCCCGGAAAAGGTCGAAAAGCGCCTGCATGACCGTATCGGTGGACCCGAAGACCAGGGCCAGCAGGGCGGCCAAAATCAGCAGCACGGACAAGGCGGCGCTCACGGCGGCGATTCGCAAAACCAGGGATGGAGAATCGGCGTTCACGGCGCCTCTCCGAAGATTTCCGGATGGATGATCCGGGCGAGCTGCTCTAAGCCGTCCACCAGCCTCGGCGAAGTCCGGTCAAACAGGTTGGAGTCGACCAGCAATATGCGGCGGTTTTTTGCGGCCGGCATGGAAGGCCATTTCTCCCACTCGGATTTGACCCGATCGAAGGTCTTACCCCGGGCCATGGACGTGATGATGAAGATCTCCGGCGCCATGGCCAGCACCTGTTCCCGGCTGAAGCGGGGATAGGGGGTGGGACCGGCGGTCAGGTTCGTGCCGCCGGCCAGTTCGATCAGCTCATGGATGAAAGTTTCCGTTCCCACCGAGACGATGGGGGCGATCCCGATCTGGAAGAAGACCTTCGGATATCGGTTCGCTTTTCCCGCGTTGCTGCGCACCTGATCAACCCGGCGGTGCAGGTCGGCGGCCAGGGCCTCTGCGCGGGGCCGTGCGTCCAGAATACGGCCGAGTTCGACAATGGTATCGATCACCGAATCGATGTCACGGGGATCGACTGCGTAGACCGGGATGCCGACCGCCTCCAGGCGGCGGATCACGCCGATGGGGTTGCCGTCTTTGACCGCGATGCAAAGATCCGGGGCCAGGGAGACGATCTTTTCCAGATCGAGGTGAACGTAGCTTCCGACCTTTGGAAGCTGCTGCGCGGCCTCCGGATAGTCCGAAAACCGGGTGACTCCGGCCAGACGGTCATCGGCATTCAGGGCGAAGACGATTTCGGTGATGCTCGGGGCCAGGGCCACGATCCGCTCCGGGTGCTCGGGGAGAGCGACTCGGCGCCCAAGCTGGTCGATTACCGCCCGGGTGCCGGCCACGGGGGAGGAAACCGGCATCACCAGGGCGAAAAAGAGCAGTATGGCGGATAAAATTCTCATCGGATTCTGTGATTTTGAGATAACTGCCTAAAATTTTTTGAGATAAAAATCAAACTACGGCGATTGTCATGTCCAACGATGCAAGGGAGCTGACCGCCCAAGGTTTCAAGTGCGCCGGACTGGACATCTCCCTGAAAAAGGCAATATGTTCAGAA
>CAYPFH010000225.1:0-2961 GCA_964409825.1 uncultured Desulfobacterales bacterium
GGCATCCACCGGTTGCCGGATCTGCGCCTCGGCCCGGGTGTCGGGGGGCATTTCCCTTGCGCGCCCGGGATGCGATTTTTGCAGTGGATGCCCCTCCCAGTCAGCCGGCATCAGGATGCGCCGCAGGTTCGGGTGCCCGGAAAACCGGATGCCGAACATGTCGAATACTTCCCGTTCATACCAGTTGGCCGACGGCCAGATGCCGGCGATGCTGGCAATTTCAGGATCGGTCCCGGTCAGGGGGACCTTGAGCCGCACCCTGGCGGCCGGTTCGAAGGAAAGAAGGCTGTAGACCAGGGTGTAGTCGGGATAATCGGAGCGGTTTCTGCGGGCCGATTCGTCCACCGCGGTCAGGTCCTCCAGGCGTCGGTACCGGGGGGATGCCTCGTTTTTTAAAAATCGGAGCACATCGCCGATTCGCTTTGCGGACACGGTATAGGTGGGCATGTCCGAGACCTGACGTGTCGGACGGACATCTTCACCGAAGCGTCGGGCAAGAGCCGATGCGATGCTGTCGTCGGTTTCGGAAAGCGAAATGCGGGCGGCGGGCGGCGTCCACATCAGGTCCGAGCGGCTTTCGAAAAAACGGGGGGGAACGACCGAATCCCCCCGCAGGGGAATGCCTTCCATGCCCGGGCCCCGTCCGTCCCTGGACTTGGTTTCCCCCACCACCAGCACCGGTCTTTCGCTGCCCTGACTGCCGCCGCCCAGGTGCAGCACCCGGCGGGAGGGCCGCTCTTCGAAGATTTTTTCCTGGAGCATGACAAGCCCCGCAAGGACCGCCTCGGGTCTGGGCGGACAGCCGGGGATGTAAACGTCCACCGGAAGGATCTGATCGACGCCCTGTACGACGCTGTAAACGTCGTACATGCCGCCGGTGTTGGAGCAAGAGCCCATGGAGATCACCCACTTGGGTTCGGCCATCTGTTCGTAGAGCCGGAGCACCACCGGGGCGATTTTTTTGAAGACGGTTCCCGAGACGATCAGCAGATCGGCCTGCCGGGGGGAGGGGCGGTGCACCTCGGCCCCGAACCGGGCGATGTCGTAGCGGGAGGTGATGGACGTGGCCTCCTCCACGAAGCAGCACGAAAGGCCGAAAAACATCGGCCACAGGCTCCGGGAGCGCGCCCAGTTGAGCACCAGGTCGATCGGCTGCAGCCATCTATTTTGCTCGGCTATTTTCGGCTCCGCTGCGGACGCCAATCGAGTCCTCCCTTTTTCCAGACGTAGACAAGACCGAGCAGCAGGACGACGATGAAAAACGATATTTCCAGAAAGCCGGCCCATCCCAGGGTCCGGGCGGAAACGGCCCAGGAAAAGATAAAGGCGCCTTCTACATCGAAGATGAGGAAAAAGATCGCCACCAGGTAAAACGGCACGGGAAATCGAAGTCGGGCCGTGCCGGTGGGAATGACGCCGCTCTCATAGGGCCGGAGTTTTTCCGGATTCGGCCGTTTGTCGCCGAACCAGGAGGAGACGAACAGCAGGAGAATCGTGACGGCCAGCACGACAGCCGTGTAGACGGTCAGGCTGAAAGGCCCGGGGTTCCAGGGGGACAGGGCGGCGGGATCCAGGATCGGTTGCATGAAATGCTCTTTGTTCGGGTCGGTGCAGTCTATGAAGAACCTATGGGGCGATGTTCTGCCTGAGAACCCTAAATCGGGACCGGTGAAAAGTCAATTGCAGGAGAATGGGCAGGGGATGATTCTTCAAAAAAATCTTTGAATATCGATTGGTTATGATCAGATCACCGATTTCGTTTTTCCCATTTCCAGTCTTCGTAGTAGTCCCAGCTGATGATCTGGTTGAGTTCCCGGATCCGCCGGTCTTTTTCGATGAGACTGGCGCGAAGCACGTCTCCGATCGACAGCAGACCGATGAAACGCCCGTTTTTTTCGATGAAGATATGCCTGACGAACAGTCCCAGGTACATCTCCTGCAGCCGGTCCAGGGAGGTGTCGTGCGAGGCGGAGTGCAGCTTGCGCGTCATGAGTTCGCCGACGGACGTGGCAGCCGGGTCGAAGTCCGGCAGCACGCTGCTGCGGAGAAAATCGCGCTCCGTCCAGATTCCGGCGATCTCGCCTCCCTCCTTGACTACGATTGCGCCGATATTCTGTTCAACCATGGTCTGCACGGCTTCGACCACGGGTCTGTCGGCGGAAATAGTCACCATTTCCCGCCGCTTTTCTTCCAGAAGATCCATAGCCTTGTACATGGCCGCCTCCTTTTCCCAGGGAAGGTTCAGAGTTCAAGGGTAAAATTCATCTTGAACGGGAAACGCTGAACCCTAAAACCCTTCCCTATCATAAGCAGCCCGAAAGGGCAGTTCAACTGGCGGTTTCATCGGGCTTCCGCTGATTTTCGAGACAAGAAAACCGATGCCTCGTCATTCCGGGCCGGCTGGAAATAAAGGAGGCAAACGGCAGGAAATTCCGCTCCGGCCCCCGCTTACGATATGCCGGCGGCGGATGCGGACGTTGACTTGCCGGCAGCCGTGTTCTAGAATGACAGCCTTTTACCGTATCGCTTACCCCAAACTAGAGCGCGGATCGATGATTACAAAAATTATCTCCTCGGGTCGGGCGGGAACCGAACGCGCGGCGCTCGATGTCGCTTTGGAACTGGGCGTGCCCCTCGGCGGCTTCATTCTTTCCGAATCCGAAGCCGACCTGCGGCAGTTCGAAGGGCTCGTTGCTCTATCCGGTGCCGACTTTGCCCAGTGCCTGGTGCGCAACGTCGTCAAATCGGACGGAACCCTGATCATCACCTTCGGACGGCCCTCCGGCGATGCCGACCTTGCCCGCCGTCTGTCGCTCCAGCACCGGCGCCAGCTTCTTCACATCGACGCCGCCCGAACCGGCGCCGCCGATGCCGCCGAACTGATTCGATCGTGGATCGAAGTCTACCGCATCGGCGTCCTTCACGTCACCGGCACGGACACAGCGCATGCAGAAGACCTTT
>CAYPFH010000225.1:2971-6752 GCA_964409825.1 uncultured Desulfobacterales bacterium
CCGTGGCCGTTCACATGCTGGTGTTCGTCGTGGAAGCGATGCGGACGCAGATCCTACGCCCGGCAAGACGGGTATATCCGCTGGCCCCGGCAAGCCGGCCGTGCACCCTAGAGCAGGCGGTCCAGCGCCTGGCCTCGGAAATGACGCTGAGAGACAAGGCGGTGATCGCCAATACCGGCCCGGACGACGTGAAGCGACGCCTCGAGCTTCTGGTCGATTCGGTGGTCACGCGTCTGGGATTGGCCGGCGGCAACGATACGCTGATGGAGTCGTGCCGGTTCGCCCGGCGAAGCCCGCAAATGAACCCTGAAGAGGCGGCCTATTTTATCTTGCACAGCCTGTGGCGATCGCTTCAGGCAACCCACAGCATCCGGCTGATCAAATAAAATCGCTGCCGCAATCTTATTTCCGGTCCTGCATCTTTTTCTCTGAACACCCTCCCGGCGGTGCAAAGCGCCTCTATCCTTTCGGGGCTGAATCGGCTTCGAGGCGGCTTACGTCGATCTGGTTCTCCCGGCCCAGAAGGTATTTGAGGGTTTCGATGCTGATAATCGCCTCGATCTCCTTTCGGCTCATCCGGGCCAGGTGGCCGTTGGCGGTAAAGGCCTCTTCGAACCAGCTTCGGCAAAGGCGGCATTCATCGCCGTAGCGCTTTTTCAGCGGAAGAAAATAGTCCCGGGCCTTTTGCCGGAGGGTTTGGGGTGACTGGGCGGCGATCTGCTGAAACATATCGGTGAGCCGGCCGGTGTCGGACAACTGGGGCGCTTCGACGATCGTCTTGAAATCGGTGAAAAACCGTTCCAGGCCGCCGGCGATGTGGTGGGGCCGTACCATGTTGATGCCGGCCCAGCCGGCGGAAAGCCATTTGAAAATGCCGCAGCGGATTCTCGGGTCGTCTTTGCCGGTTTCCACGTAGGCCGTTACCGAGAACGAATCGTACATGTAGGAGTCGACCCAGCCCAGACCGGTCCGGCTGATCCCCTCCTGGCCCGTATACAGGTAGTGCCAGTCCTGATCCCGGCCCAGCACCGCCCCCTTCTTGCCGATGTCCGAAGGCCCCGTCTGCATGGAAAGCGACAGCAGAACGGTCCGATCCCCACGGCGCATCAGAATCATGGTCCGGTCCAGGTGGTAGGCGTAATAGGCGCCGGAAAACAGGTCCGGCGTGTTGACGATGGCCTCCACACCGTCGATTCGAACCGGCTCATCCAGGCTTTTCAGATGCGGCCACAGCTCCGGGAGGTCCTCGTCTTTTCCCCTGATTTGCGTCCAGTACGAAAGCCGCACCGTCGATGGAACGGTAAGATAGGAGGGCAGGCGCGGATTGTAGGCCAGCTTCAGGAGCTTTTCCAGGGAGGCGTTCACGGTGGTATCGAGATATGCGGCGGTAGCGCCTTGGATTTCATCAGGAATATACAGGGCCTCCGGCTCCTTGGGTGACATGACAAAATCGATGAGGGGGGCGGCCTGCTCGGGGGCGAAGGCGGCTGAAATTTTGCTGTCGACGACGGCCAGCAAATGGGCGATGGCCGGATTGACGCTTTCCGGTATCCCGCGCTGCTCCGTTGCCTTTACCGAAGAAAAGACCGGTTCCCCCAGAAAAAAAAGCGCGGCCATGAAAACGGCGGCGGCGATTCGGCTTTTTTTCATGTTCGATATCCCTCCACGATAACATCGCTGACGCGATTTTACCATAAGTCGGTTTCCGCGAAAAACGAGAAAAAATTTTATTTCACGGAGTCAGGGACCCTTGAGATAAACTTGTACAATCGTTTGCATGCTGCCTTGCTCCGGCGGTTGCAGGCTGTGCGGGTCTGTTGTATGGAAAAGGCGCAACGGCCGGTGGTGCTTGCCCCGGGCAAACTGCACGATTCCGATTGCACCTTGCACCGGCAAGATGGCGCACCCGCGCGATTCGATTCCTTCTTTCGGATGGCATCTTCGCTTTTTTTTGTCATCGATATCGGCGGCGTCGGCTCCCATCGAGAAACGACATCTTCAAACCCTTTGCCGTGGAGATCGGATACCCGCGATGATCCCGACAACCGAAATCAAGATCCGAGGCTACCATCTGGATTTCTACGGGCATGTCAACAATGCCCGGTATCTGGAGTTTCTCGAAGAGGCCCGATGGGACCTTTTCGAAAACCATTTCGACCTGGAGCGCTGGAAGATAAAACAGCTCGGATTTTTCGTCGTTCGAATCGCCATCAACTATCGGCGGCCGGCTTCTTTGGGAGACGTCCTTTCCATTCGCACCCGCATCTCGCAATTCGGGAAGAAAAGCGCCGTGTTTACCCAGCGGATCTTTCGAAAGGCCGATGAGGAGTTGGTCGCCGACGCCGACATCACCTTCACGCTGGCGGACCTGAAGACCGGCCGCGCTGTGCCCATCGAGGGAGATCTGAAAGAGGCGTTCACTCCGTTTTCCAGCGACGATGGCTGCGAAAGCGCGCGGTGAGGGCCGGCAACGCTGCCGGAATCACCCCCCGGCCGTCTGGGGAAACGCCGTGTTGGCGTAAAGGTACTCCATTTTTTCCTTGTGTTTGAGCTCCTCGTTGGCGATTCGAATCAGCAGATCTTTCAAGTCGCCGTCGTCGTGCTGTTCTGCAAGCTCGGTGTAGAAACGATAGGAGCGAAGCTCCCGGTGGCTTGCCGCCAGAAACAGCTCTTCGCGCTTCATTTCCTTTTCCACTTTTGGTTCTTTCTGGTGCTCCGCGATTTTGTAAAGAACCACGTCGGTCATGCGCATCGGGGCGGCGCCGTATTTTCCATCCCGGTAGTCTACCAGAAACTGCCGGTGCCTCTGCTCTTGCCCGGCGATCCAGCTGCAGGTTTCCCGGGCAGCGGGGTCGTCGATTTTTTCGGCGATGTCCGTGTAAAACGCGTAGGCTTCTTCTTCACGGCGGATCGCCGTTTCGATGATTTCCGAAAAGCGGGGGTCGTTCATGGGGTTCTCCTTGATTAGCGCTCGATGGGATCATTTCGGTGGCGTATTGTCGATCAACGAATACTCACCGCGCTGAGGCCGCAGAGGATGCGCCGAGACTATGGTGAAGGATTTTTTTGCGCCCTCTGTGTCTCGGCGGTGAAACAATCTTCGTGATCATTGCGCCAGCATGTACTTGGGCTCAGGCGCCGATGCGCCGTGCCTTGTCGGCCACCTGAGCGTTGAATTTTTCGGCGTCGATGTTGAACCGGTCATGGGAGCCCTTGGAGATGGTGTCGATGCCGTCGTCTGCCTCTAAGGTAAACGACAGTTTCCGGCCCTCGATTTTTTCGAGCCTTCCTTTGACTATGACGGTCAGCCCCGGGGGGGTGGGGGCCGTATGGGTCACATCGATGCCGATGCCCACGGTTTGCTGCCGGGGCCAGTCGATGTACGGATTGACGGCCCGGATACAGGCCAGTTCGAAAAGCCCCACCATGAATCCGGTGGCAAACACCCGCGGCATTTCCTGCAGTTCGGGGATATCGCCGTACAGGTGAGGCACCGTCTTGTCTTCTGTAACCGTGTAGCTGAATTCGAAGGTCATGCCGGGCTGCAATGCCTCTCTCATTGCCATTCTCCGTTTTTGGGGGTTCAGGTTCAGGGGTTCAAGGTTCCAGGGTTCAGGGTTCAGGGGTTCAAGGTTGTCGGTTTCGTAAAAAGTCGAATTTCCCTTTTTTTGTCATTCCCGTGCGGGCGGTGGTTCGACAGGTTCGACAGATTCGACAAGCTCACTGCCTGCAAGCTCACTGCAGGCAGGCTCACCATCCTGCCTGTCCTGAGCGCAGTCGA
>CAYPFH010000226.1:0-6722 GCA_964409825.1 uncultured Desulfobacterales bacterium
CGGCCGCCGGCCGCGCACAAATGGAGTATTTTAAAACGCGAAGCGGTTTTATTCTGCGAAAGGAGAAAACCCGATGTACCTGGTCACCGCAGATGAAATGCGTGAAATGGACCGGCGTACCATCGAAGAATTCGCCCTTCCCGGCCGGGTGTTGATGGAAAACGCAGGCCGCGGCGCCGTGCGCTTTTTCCTGGAATTCTTCGCCGGGGCGGCGAAAAAATCGGTCGCCGTGATGACAGGGCGCGGTAACAACGGCGGCGACGGATTCGTCATGGCCCGCTACCTCCACCAGCAGGGAATTCCCGTTACGGTCTACCTGCTTTCTGAAAAAAACCGGGTCAAAGGCGATGCCCGGGTCAACCTCGAACTGCTCGATGCGCTGACCGTGCCGGTGGTCGAAATCTCCGATGCCGCCGCCTTTCAAGCGGCGGACGCCGCCATCCGGCATCACCATATCTGGATCGACGCCCTGTTGGGCACCGGACTCAACTCCGATGTCCGAGGCCTTTTTCGGCATGCCATCGGTCGGATCAACGAATTGAATCGGCCGGTATTTTCCGTCGACATCCCTTCAGGCATCAATTCCGATACCGGGCGAATCTGCGGCAGCTGCATTCATGCATCGGCCACGGCGACCTTCGCCTTTGCCAAGATCGGACACCTCTTGTATCCCGGCGCCGAGCACACCGGCCGGCTTCGGATCGTCGACATCGGGGTGCCGCCAGACATCGCCGAAGCCGTTGGGGCGCGCTGCCGATTGCTCACGCCGAACGATATCGCCGGACGGCTTCCGCGCCGTTCTAAAGCCGCCCACAAAGGAGCCACCGGACACCTGCTGGTGGTGGCCGGCTCTCCCGGCAAAACGGGGGCTGCAGCCATGTCCGCCCTGTCGGCGATGAGAACCGGCGCCGGCCTGGTCACCTTGGCCGTTCCTCAACGTCTGAACCCGGTTTTAGAGCCCCAGGCAACCGAGGTGATGACCAGTCCTCTCCCGGATACCGTAGACGGCACCCTGGATGAAACGGCACTGGACAAGATTCTTTCCCTGGCTGCAGACAAGAAATGCATCGCCCTTGGACCTGGCCTCGGCACTGCCGAAGAAACATCGAACCTGGTGCGCCGGGTGGTCGCCGAAAGCCCGGTACCGCTGGTCGTCGACGCTGACGGGCTCAACTGTCTGGCCGGCGGGCTCGATGCGGTCACAAATGCCCGGGTGCCGGTGGTATTAACTCCTCATCCGGGAGAGATGTCCCGGCTATCCGGCGTTTCGAGCGCAGAAATCCAGGCGGACCGGGTCGGCAGCGCCGGCTCGTTTGCCCAAAAGTACGGCGTTGTCCTGGTGCTCAAGGGGGCGGCAACAGTGGTGGCCGCGCCTGACGGTACCTGCTTCATCAACCCGACCGGAAACCCGGGCATGGCCTCAGGCGGAATGGGTGACGTGCTAACGGGCCTGATCGCCGGCCTGATCGTCCAAGGCGCAGCTGCCCTCGACGCCGCATGCACGGGCGTGTTTCTGCACGGCAGAGCAGCAGACATACTGGCCGGCGACGTCGGCCCCATCGGATATCTGGCCACCGATGTCATGGACGAGATCCCGGCGCGGCTCGGGGAATTGATGAGCTGTCAACCGTTCACTCCCGGGAGCTGGCCTGTGACCGGCCTTCCGCGCCTGCCGCCTCAGGGACCAGGTTGATTGGCTGATCCGTTGATTCGTCAATTGGGAAAAGCAAATACGGCTCTTTGGATAGCGTATTTCTTTTGCATCAAGGCGACCCTTCAACCAGTTGACGATTCGACCCATCAACCAGTCAACCATTCAACCATTCAACCCTCCGCCAAATGAACATCACTACTAGAAATGAAAATGAGACCCGTAAACTAGGGCGGCACATCGGCGAACTGGCCGAACCCGGCCTCGTGCTGGCCCTTTACGGGGGCCTTGGCAGCGGAAAAACCGTGCTGGTTCGCGGCCTGGCCCGGGGTCTGGGAGTATCCGAAAAAACGCCGATTACCAGCCCAACCTTTACCCTGATCAACGAATATGCCGGCCGTCTTGTGCTTTTCCACGCAGACCTGTACCGGATTGCCCACTGTGCCGAGATAGAAGAGATCGGGTTTTTCGAAATCTTCAATGGGAAAAGCGTTGCAGCAGTTGAATGGGCTGAGAATTGTGAACGCCTTCTGCCTTCCGACCGTCTTGAGATCCGGTTCCGCGATCCGGAGCCGGACATTCGAAACCTGTCTCTGAACGCCTGTGGACAACGTTCGGAGGATCTGCTAAAAGCGCTTCGAAAACAGGTGAAAGCCTTATGATCGGATGATGAAGCCCCCCTCGGCAAGGCCCGAAAACGGGGGCTGCACCGAGCAAAGACGCCCTTGGCATCTTCATCCGGGAACCCATCAACGGAGAAATTCGACCCCCACGAGCGGGGCCGCTGAGCGAGGGGCGGTCAGTTTGATCAATACTGAAACTTCCCCCGAAGCCTCAGCCGATGTAGTGAACGGCCTCCGTGCCGTTCATGCAGGCACGACACGGAGGTCGTGCCCTACAAAAACCCCGGCTTCGATCGAAGTTTCATACGAGAGTCGAGCAGGAAGGCAACAATGGCGGTGATGGTTCAGAAATACGGGGGCACCTCGGTGGCCGACTTGGATCGAATCCGGAACGTGGCCCGGCGGACAGCCAAGGCCCATGACGAGGGAAACGACCTGGTGATCATCCTGTCTGCCATGGCCGGTGTGACCGACGGCCTGATCCAGATGGCCCGAGGGGCCGCACCGGAGCCGGATCGCAGAGAACTTGACGTGCTGCTCGCCACCGGAGAGCAAACCACTGTGGCCCTGCTGGCCATGATGCTCAAAGCCATGGGCTATCCGGCCCTCTCGCTGCTCGGATATCAGGCCGAAGTCCTGACCGATTGCTCCTTTGGAAACGCCCGGATCTTAGAGGTCGGGGCGGCCCGCATCGAGCAGCATTTGAAGCGCCGGGAAATCGTCGTCGTGGCCGGATTTCAGGGGTTCGACCCGAGGGGAAACATCACCACACTGGGCCGCGGCGGATCGGACACCTCGGCCGTGGCCATCGCCGCCGCCCTGAACGCGGACATCTGCGAAATTTATACGGACGTGGACGGCATCTATACCGCCGATCCGAATATCTGCCCGAAGGCGCGGAAACTCAAGGCGTTATGCTACGATGAAATGCTCAACATGGCGAGCCTCGGTGCCAAAGTGCTGCAGATCCGCTCGGTGGGCTTTGCCAAAAAGTTCAATGTTCCACTCCACGTTCGCTCATCATTTTCCGAGGAGGAAGGCACGATGGTCATCAGCGAAGAACCGGCCATGGAAACCGTGGTGGTCTCGGCGGTCACCCACGACAAGGACCAGGCGCGCATCACGCTGAAAAAGGTTCCCGACCAACCCGGCACCGCCGCCAAAATCTTTTCCCCGATCACCGAGGCGGGAATCGTCGTCGATATGATCATTCAAAACACCCGGGCCGCCGGTCAGACGGACCTGACCTTCACCGTTCCCCGGTCCGATTTTAAGAAGGCCATGTCCATCGAAGAAAAGGTAGCCAAAGACATCGGCGCAGAAGAGGTCTTCGGCGACGAAAACATCGCCAAAGTGTCGGTCATCGGAGTCGGCATGCGCAACCACTCCGGTGTGGCATCCCTGATGTTCTCCACCCTGGCCAAAGAAGGAATCAACATCGCGATGATTTCCACATCGGAAATCCGGATCTCCTGCATCATCGAAGAAAAATACACGGAGCTGGCCGTCCGGGTGCTGCACACCGCCTTCGGCCTGGACCGAGAGGATTGACCGCTTCGGTGAAGCCTTTTTCTCCGGATCAGATTCTGTTCACCCTTCTGCTGGGCGGTGCGATCGCAGCGGCCGTCTTCTACCGGCAGTGCGCACTTTACTAGAGCGCTTGTCACAAACGGAACGGAAATATGACAATCCCTATAACTATAGCTTTTCTTCGGCCAGTTGATCGGCAAAAAGCTGAAACGGAAAAACCTCTATCCCGTCTTGGGTTTTTAACTGGGGACCATCCGGATAGACAATGATCCGCCGTCTCAGCCCTGGAATCGATTTCACTGCCCGCAGGCCCTTGCACCAGGATTCGGTGAAGCTCCTGCCGGATTTCACCTCGACTGCGATCAATTCCGGCCCCCGCTGCAAAAGGAAATCAACCTCCACACTGGACTTGTGCACCGGCGCCCAGTAAGAGATCCGATCCCACGCGTTTCTATAGTCCCGGTAGGCGCGGAGAATCTGGGCGACAAGGCCTTCGAACAAGGCGCCCTTTTCCTCGGCCGACACGTTTCCGGTGCTGCGCTTCATCGCACGGACAATACCGGGATCGCACCAGTACCACTTCGGAAGCTTTCTTTCCCGGACACGCAATTTCGCCTCATAGGCCGGAACTCTGAAGCAGAGCAGCGTCTCCTCCAGAATGTCGAGGTAACCGTTTACGGTGGTTCGGGCGACCCCCGATTCGCGGGCGATGTTGGTGACATTGATTGTCTGTCCGTGAAAAAGTGCCGCAATCGGCAGAAAACGGGCAAATCCCTTAAGATTTCGAACAAGCGCTTCGGCTTGAATCTCCTCTTTCAGGTAAAGCTGAGTATAAGCGGAAAGCGTTTCCGGTTTATCGGGAGAATCCCAGACAAGCGGCAACAGACCGCTTTCAAGCGCCTCTTTCAAATCAAAGTGCGCACCCAGTTCCTCGGGTAAAAACGGGTGCATGAACCGCTGAAGGGCGCGGCCGGCAAGGAGGTTAACCCCTGTTCTTTTTAGTTTGCGAGCGCTCGATCCACATAGAACGAACCGCAGCCGCCTTTCCTCGATGCTCCGGTGAACTTCGTTTAATAGATTCGGGAGCCGCTGGATCTCGTCAACGATCACCATGGCGCCGGGCTCAATGGTTCGCATTTCATCGGCAAAGCGTTCCGGCGCTGCCAGCAAACGCTGAAATGTACCTTCCGAAAGAAGATTCACCACATGGGCATCCGGAAATGTTTCCCGAAACCACATGCTCTTTCCCGAGCCCCTCGGCCCCAATAGAAAAAAACTTTGCTGAGGAGGGCTAATAATGCGAGAAATAAACATCTGATAATATAACCGTCATTTTTCTAAGCTTTTTGCCATAATATTATACAAAAATTTCATAAGCGTCAAGGTTTTTGAGTCGATCACCTCAGGCAAAGAGAAAAAGCACGGGTTTCCGGGCGAGCAAAAACCAATGGAGCCGGACGAATCCGCGGTGAACCGCGCGGATGTTTCGTGCGATCGGCCGGTCGTCGCCGCAGAAACTCAATACGCATTTTTCCGGCCGGAGGCCGTCGGGAAAAATGCAGGGGCCGACGCCGTTTTCTAAAAACATGCAGTCTGCGGTAAACAGGGGCTCTTTTTCCGCCAAAGGCAGCAGATCATCAGGGGCAAGGGACGAGGCCCCCAGGATGAAAATCATGTCCCGCAGGGTGATCAGCTCGTCTACGACCACGTTTCTGCAGCAAAGGCCTTCACAGCCTGAAACGCAGCGCTCGAAAAGCAAACGTCCGTCCTGCTGCAATCTGAACTGCTCTTTGCGAATACCAGCACAGATCAAGTCCACCCGATTGCGTTCTTCTTTGGAAAGGCGCTGCAACACCGCATCGGCCTTATGTATTTTGTATCGAATCCCCATCCGGGCGATTTCCCTTGCAGGGCGCATCCTTGAAGGCGCAGCGATCGGTGGCACAAGTCCGGTGACGGATCTCAGATCAAAAAATATTCACCGCCGCCATTATTACGCACGGAAGTACCTACGGCAATGCGCCGGAGATTTCATCGGCGATTTTTGCCGCCGCTGCCGCCGGGTCGGCGGCATCCCGGATGGGCCGGCCGATCACCAGGTAGTCGGCGCCGGCGGCCACGGCCGAAGCCGGGGTGGCCACCCGCCGCTGGTCGTCGCCGGCCACCGCCTCCCGGGACGGCCGCACCCCGGGAGTGACCGCCAAAAAGTCTTTGCCGAGGGCTTCCTTGATCCCCCCGGCTTCCAGGGGCGAGCATACGACTCCGGCACATCCTGCCTGCCGGGCCATGTTCGCCCGATGCAGCACCAATGCTTCCATGTCGGCGGCAAATTCGCTGCGAAAACCGGCAAAACGCAGGTCTTCTACCGTAACGCTGGTCAACACGGTCACGCCAAGCACCCCCACTTTCCCATCGGCGCCGGCCACGGCCGCTTCGATCATCTGACGCGATTCGCCGCAGTGAATTGTGGCAAGCGACACGCCAAGATCCGCTGCCCGGGCCATTGCCCGGCCCACCGTAGCCGGGATGTCGTGGAGCTTGAGGTCCAAAAACACCCGACCTTTCGCAGCGACGATCCGCTGCACGACGGAAGGACCGGCTTGGATGAAGAGCTCCAGTCCCACCTTGAACATGCCCACGCGGCCGGCAAGAAGATCGATGTACTTTTCGGCCTCCTTGACGGAAGGCACGTCCAGCGGAAAGATAATGTAGTCGGAAGGCGTGCGTTTCATTATGGGTTCCGGGTCCAGGGTTCAGGGTTGCCGCTGAGGCGGCGTTCAAAGTTCCAAATCCCAAACAAGCACCAAGCACCAAATCACAATATCCAAACAAGGGCAAAAGCCTTTCTAAGGTGTCTTGTTTGGAATTTGGTGCTTGGAATTTGGAATTTGTTTGTGATTTGGTGCTTGAGATTTGAA
>CAYPFH010000227.1:0-6714 GCA_964409825.1 uncultured Desulfobacterales bacterium
ATAGTAATTGCCGCTGTGTTTCACAGCGGCAATTACTCGGGGTAGCGCCCTAAAATGAGGCTGGCGTTGGTGCCGCCGAAGCCGAAGGAATTGGTCATGGCATACCGAACCTCGGTTTTCCGGGATACGTTCGGCACGTAGTCCAGGTCGCATTCCTCTCCGGGATGCTCGAGGTTGATGGTGGGAGGAATGATGCCGTGGTGGACGGTCAGCGCCGTAAAAACCGTCTCGATGCCGCCGGCTCCGCCTAAAAGGTGGCCGGTCATCGACTTGGTGGAGCTGATGGGAATATTCCAGGCGTTTTTTTTGAAAACGGTTTTTACCGCCCGGGTTTCGTATAAATCGTTCAGGGGCGTCGAGGTGCCATGGGCGTTGATGTAGCCGATCCGGGCGCCCGTGAGCCCGGCATCGTCGAGTGCTGCCTGCATGCAGCGGGCGGCGCCCTCCCCGTCCGGAGACGGGGCCGTCATATGGTAGCCGTCGCCGGACATGCCGTACCCGACGATCTCCGCGTAAATCCGGGCCCCCCGGTCCAAGGCGCTGTCGAGAGATTCCAGAATTATCATGCCGGCGCCTTCGCCCACTACAAACCCATCCCGGTCCCGGTCGAACGGCCGGGACGCTCTTTGCGGCTCGTCGTTTCGCGTGGAAATGGCCTTCATCGCGCCGAATCCGGCGAGGCAGGAAGCGGTGATGACCGATTCGACGCCGCCGGCAATCATGGCATCGGCTGCCCCCCGCTGGATGATCTTGCACGCGTCGCCAACGGCGTGAGCCCCGGCCGCACAAGCTGTGGCAACGGAGGAGTTGGGACCCCGGGCGTTACAATAGATGGAAATCATCCCGGCCGCCATGTTGCCGATCATCATCGGAATGAAGAACGGCGTGACCCGCTTGGGACCCTTTTGGTCAATGAGGCGGCAGGTGTCCTCCAAAAGCCTCAGCCCCCCGAGGCCGCAGCCGGTCAAAACTCCCACCCGCGAAGAGGCATCCTCGTCGATAACCAGTTTCGAATCTTCCACCGCCATGCGGGAAGCCGCCAGCGCATAGGCGATAAACGGTTGCGTGCGCTTGGCTTCTTTTTTCGGCAGAAACTGCTCCGGCTCGAAGCCTTTGACTTCTCCGGCAATTTGGGTGGGATAGTCCGAAGCGTCGAATCGGGTGATTTTCCCGATCCCGGATTTTCCCGCGCAAAGCGTCTTCCAGGAGTCCGCCACGCCGACCCCCACCGGCGTCACCAATCCTACGCCTGTGATAACAACTCTTCGATTCAATGGACCTCCTTATGCCCCGGCGGACGGTTCGGCAGCGCCGGGACAGCAGCGACTTTTTCAGGTATGGGCATTGATGTACTCGATCACGTCCTTGAACGTGACCAGTTTTTCTGCATCTTCGTCGGAGATGTCGATGTCGAACTCTTCTTCCATCGACATGATCAGCTCCACCAAGTCGAGGGAGTCCGCCCCCAAATCGTCCACGAATGAGGCCTCTGGCACGATCTCTTCAACATCCACGCTCAGCTTTTCGGCAATGATTTTTTTGACCTTGTCCTCGATTGACATGAAGTCCTCCTGCAAAAAAAAATTATTGGATGCACACCGCCTTGAGTAAAGTATTGAAAAAACGTTTAAAGCGCTTGGGGCACAACCTGCCGGGCGGCATCAACACGTTGCGTCAGGCCCAAGCCGCTGTGGTCGAAACGTAATTCTGACAACCGCGCTACATGTACATGCCGCCGCTGACGTGGAGCACCTGTCCGGTCATATATGCGGCTTTTTCTGATGCAAGAAAACGGACCACTTGGGCAACATCCTCGGCAGTGCCCGCCCGGCCCAAAGGGATCTGGCTGAGCATGGCTTCTTTGACCTTTTCGGGAAGCACCGCCGTCATATCGGTTTCGATGAATCCCGGCGCTACGGCGTTGACGGTGATCCCCCGGGGGGCCAATTCCTTGGCGGCGGTCTTGGTCAGTCCGATCACCCCGGCCTTGGAAGCGGAATAATTGGCCTGGCCGGCATTTCCGGTGACCCCCACCACGGAGGCGATGTTGACGATCCTGCCGGATCGCTGCTTCATCATGGTCTTGCCGGCGGCCTGAAGGCCGTTGAAGGTTCCTTTCAGGTTGACGTTCATCACCGCGTCCCAGTCCGCCGGCTTCATGCGGACCAGAAGCGTGTCCCGGGTGATGCCCGCATTGTTGACCAGGACGTCGATCCGGCCGGTTTCGTCGACGATTTCCTTGAAAAATGCTGACGTCTGCTCTGGATCGGCGACATCGACTTCCCGGCTCATGGCCCGGGCACCGGCATCGGCGACGATCCGGGCCGTTTCTTCGGCCGCGGCCGCCTCCGCCTGCGGATCCGCCGGGTTGAAATAGTTGAAGCAGACGACGGTGCCGGGCTCCGCCAGCGTCCGGCAGATGGACCGGCCGATCCCGCGGGAGCCGCCGGTGACGATAATCGTTCGGGTTTCGCTGGGGCTCATGAAGACCTCTCAAACAACGCGTCGGCTACGCGGTCCATGTCTGAAATAACGCCGGAGTAGCTTTCAAGCATCGCTTTTTCGTCGATGCGGGCCATAAAGTCGGCGATGGCCTTTGGCTCGAAGATGCCGGTGCCGGAAAGCATCCTGTAAATGTTGTCCAATACGAGCGTGCAGACTTCGTTGGCGAATATTCGGGATGCCGCCTTGAGCGTTTCCCCTTTGGATTCGCCGGTCGCGGCATCGCGTTCGGCTTTTTTGACAAGGCTGACACCGACCTCCACATGGGTTATCATGTCGGCCAGGCAGAACATGATATGCTGGAGCTTGGTCAGGCGATGCTCGTGGGCCAGATTGACGGCCTCGTTCACGGCCCGGGCGGCCAGGGCCAGGTATCGGGCGCCGAAGCCGGCGTCTCGGCGATGGACGGCCTCCATCTCTTCTGCCATCTCGCCGTAATGGGCGCCTTTGCTCTTGCGGGTTTTTTTCCAACGAAAGGTGCTGATAATGTTTTGTTGGATTTCGCTGGTCCCTTCGTAGATGCAGGTAATTTTTACGTCCCGCTTGATCTTTTCCACTTCGAACTCATTGATGTACCCATAGCCGCCCAGGGCCTGCATGGCATCGTCTGCAGCGGCATTGGCCGCTTCGGTGGAAAAAAATTTGGCAATGGAGCCTTCCACCTGCAGGTCCTCGTCGGTGGTGTCGAGGCGTCCGGCGATTTCCTCGAGGTAGGCCGAAGCGGCCATTTCCCGCACCGCGTGGGGAACGATCAGCTTATGGGTGTAGCCCTGTTTTTCGGAAAGAGGGGTACCGAATTGGATTCTTTCCTTGGCATAGGGGATCACGATTTCGAAAAGGGCGTCCATCGCTCCTAAGGCCATGGCGGCAACCATCACGCGCGTGTAGCCGAAAACCGAATTGGCCTGTTTGAGCCCCTTTCCCGGGACGCCCCCGATCAAATTTTCAATCGGGACAAATACGTCGGTAAAGATCAGCGGGGATGTGTTGGAAGCGCGGATCCCATGTTTTTCCTCCCCTTTTCCCTGCACGAATCCTTCGGATCCCTTTTCCACGACAAAAAAGGTCGGTCCGTCGGGTGCTTTGGCCAGGAGCGTGATAAAATCCGCATAACCGCCGGTGGAGATGAATTGTTTGCTGCCGTTGATGCGATACCCGGTGATCCGGCCTGAGTCATCGGCCACCGGATCGGCCTTGGTCGACAGGGCGGCAAGGTTGCTGCCGGCGCCCGGCTCGGTCACGGCGTAGGCCACCAGAGAGTGCCCCTCTGTGATGGCCCCGAGCCATTTTTTCTTCTGCTCTTTGGTTCCCCCGACCATCAGCGGATCTGCGCCAAGCTGGATGGCGAAAAATGCCGTGGCGATCCCGAGGCAGATTTTGGACATTTCCCGGGTCACCGCACAGGAATCTACGGCCCCGCCCCCCATGCCTCCGTATGCTTCGGGGATGAAGACGAGTTGCAGACCGATGTCCGGGCCGAGCATTTCCCGGATGACCTCTTCGGGAAACGTCTCTTTCCGGTCGTATTCCAAGATCCGGCCTTTGGTCAGAAGCCGCTTTCGCAGCTGGCCGATGGTGTCGAGCACCATCTGCCGGTATTCCGGGTCAAGACCGATGGGAGGGACTTCAGGCGGCTGGTTCATCGCGGGCCCCCTAGCCTTCCTCTGTTTCGGTGATCGATCGGCCCCGATAGGCTCCGCAGCTTGGGCAGGCCCGATGCGGCACCATCGCCTCCCCGCACTGGGGGCAGGTGGTTAGATTCGGAGCTTCGGTCTTCTTGTGGGTCCTGCGCTTGTCCCGCCGCGCCTTGGACGTTTTTCCCTTGGGTACCGCCATGAGTAATCTCCTAACTGATTTAAATTAATATATAAAAAGCATTTATCACTACTTTTTGGCGCAGTGGGGCCTTTAGTAATTGAAACCGAATCACTTGTCAAGCCTTTTTCGGTGCCTCGGGGTCGAGCTCGGATCAATTCCTACAGAGGACCTTGCTTGTATTTCTTGCGCGGGAAAGACACCCTTTTGGTTGATAATACATTGTTATAATTATTGTTTATGTACAATCAGCCGATAAGATGACCTCTATGGAAAAGGTGGGAACCGTTTCCTTTTCTTGAGCCACGAAAAGTCGACCTGCCGTTGATGTGCGTGCTCATGGGGCCTTTGCTTTTTGAACTAGTACATTGCGTAAGCAATAAGGACAGAACAAATTTCCAGGGGATAGTCGATTTTTCGCTTAACATCTTGAATATATTTCAATTAAAAATTCCGCTTTTCTACAAAGCGCAAAATCCGGTTATCTATAAAACTCAAGGAGGCTTGAGCCGGATGTCGATAGGTGTCGGCGCCCGGGTGGCTATTGACAGCCGGGCCCCCCGCCGCTATTTTGCCTTGGCTTTGGTCTCGGAACCGGCCGCCGGCCGTTTCCGGATGAGATCATAAACGCACATCCGACTTTTACGAGAGGACCATTATGCCGCAGCATGCCGACGCCGTCGTCACCCGTTTTCCACCGAGTCCCACCGGGGCATTGCACCTGGGCGGGGCCAGAACCGCCTTGTTCAACTGGCTATATGCCCGCCACACCGCAGGGCGGTTCGTGCTCCGTATTGAAGATACCGATACGGTCCGCTCCACCCAGGAATCGGTGGACGTCATCTTCGATGCCCTCCGCTGGCTTGGCATCGACTGGGACGACGGGCCGCATTTCCAGTCCAAACGGATGGAAGTCTACCGGACCTACATCGACAAGCTGCTGAAAAGCGGCGCCGCTTATTACTGCACCTGCTCGGCGGAGCGCCTTGAAATCATGAGAAAGGAGGCCATGGCAAAGGGGGGAAAACCCAAATATGACGGCACCTGCCGGGACCGGGGGCTTTCCGCCGTCAAAGGCGCCGTGGTCCGTTTCCGTGCTCCGCTGACCGGCACCACGGTTCTCAATGACGAGGTCAAGGGAAGCATCGTGTTTCAGAATGCGGAGATGGACGACTTTATCATTGCCCGGAGCGACGGCAGTCCGACCTATAACTTCTGCGTGGTGATCGACGACCTGACCATGGGGATCAATACGATCATCCGCGGCGACGACCATGTAATGAACACCCCCAAGCAAATGCTTCTTTACCAAGCCCTGGGCTGCGACCTGCCGACCTATGCCCACGTGCCGATGGTGCTCGGCGAGGATCGGGCCCGGCTCAGCAAGCGCCACGGGGCAAAGTCGGTAACCGCCTATCGGGAGATGGGCTTTTTACCCGAGGCGTTGATCAACTATCTGGTCCGGCTCGGGTGGTCCTACGGCGATCAGGAGTTTTTCACCGTAGAGGAGCTGATCGAAAAATTTTCCCTGGAGCATATCGGAAAATCCGCCGGGATCTTCGACTCGGAAAAGCTTCTCGCGCTGAACCAGGAGCACATGCGGGCCAAACCGGCACCGGAAATTGCCGGGATGCTCGTTCCCTTTTTCAAAGAAAAAGGCATCGAAGTCGAGGCCGATCAGACGCTGGCGCGGGCGGTGGAAACCCTTCTGCCCCGAACCAAGACCCTGGCGGAAATGGCCGAAGCCGGCGGGTTTTATTTCGAAGAAACCGTGCAGTACGAGGAAAAAGCCGTTAAGAAGTGCTTCAAGCCCGACGCCGCCGAGCCGCTGCGGGTTCTCAGAAAGAAACTGGAGGGGCTCGATGCGTTTGACGAGGCCTCCCTGGAATCGGCCTTCGGGCAGGTGATGGAAGAAACCGGTTTGAAGCTGGGGAAAATCGCCCAGCCGGTGCGGGTGGCCTTGACCGGAAAGACCGCCAGCCCTGGAATTTTTGAGGTGGTGTCCATCATCGGCAAACAAAAGGTGCTGCAGCGGCTGGACGCCGCCATCGAATATATCCAACAGTCTTGAAAAGCGTGTCGGGATCGCTGTTTTGTCGACTGATCGGCCGATTCTCCTTGACGCATCGGGGGTTTTTCGGTATCTGGTCGGCATAATCCGCTGAGGGATCGTCTAGCGGCAGGACGACGGGTTCTGGCCCCGTTAACCCAGGTTCGAATCCTGGTCCCTCAGCCACTGAAATCAAAAGGGTCCGCGGCTTTTTCGCAGGACCTTTTTTTTATGAACCCGCCGGTAAAAATTCGTAAACGGTGCATATGGTGCATGAAACCATCGAAATCTTTCGTGAGGGCGGCCATGCGCTTCAAAAGGGTCGGCGGATCATGGCGTTGACCGAT
>CAYPFH010000228.1:0-6706 GCA_964409825.1 uncultured Desulfobacterales bacterium
GATGCCGCAAATTGCTTTTCCTTTGCGCTCTTCGCGTCTTGAGCGAGCGAAGCGAAGCGGGCGGTTTAATTGCTTTCTCTTACCTTCCGCCGGCCTTACTACCCGCCCTGCTTTTTCACATACCCGATGGCCGAGCGGGCCGCCACGGCCCCTTCGCCGACCGCCACGCCGATCTGCAGGAACCGTCCTACGCAGTCGCCGGCGGCAAAGACCCCGGGCAGGTTCGTCTGCTGGCTGTGGTCGGCCTCGATGAATTGGCCGTTTTGCACCAGCCCCAGGCTGGCGGCAAAATCCGCGGCCCCGGCCTGGCCCATGGCCACAAAGAGCCCCTCGGCGTCTTGCCGGCTTCCGTCTGAAAACACGATCTGCTCCAGGCCTTTGTCGCCTTCGAGGCTGACGATTTTTTTCTTTATCACGGGAATGGCGGCGGCTTCCAACTGTTCCATGAACACCGGCGTGATGTCCATCTGCTTTTCCTGCGTGCAGATGCTCACATGGGGAGTGTAGGTCAGCAGCTCCAGGGCCTGGTTGGCGGCAAAAACCCCCTCGCCGACGACGAAAACCTTTTTGCCCCGGTTGAAGAAGCCGTCGCAGCTCACGCAGTAGGATACGCCGCGGCCTTCAAAGTCGGAGAGGTTTTTGACGCCGGGCTTCACCCTGGACACGCCGGTCGCCAGGATGACGGCGTAAGTGTCGACCTCGCCGGCTTCGGTCTTGACCCGGTAGCCTTCTTCTTCGGCGTGAATGGCCAGAACCCGCTCGCAGCGCATCTTCACGCCGAACCGTTCGGCCTGGGCCGCGCCCCGCTCGATCAGTTCTTTTCCGGTGATGGGCTCGGGGAAGCCGAAATAGTTGTCGATGGTGTAGTCACCGGCCACTTTCGGATCGCAGCCGAAAAGCTGCGTGTTCATCCCGGCCCGGCCCGCGTAGATGGCCGCAGACAGCCCGGCCGGTCCCTGGCCCACGATCAGGATCTGTACGTTTTCCATCATGGCCTTCCTTTCAATTCAATCCATTGTCTCGATGAGAACCACATTGCCGCGGCGTTGTTCGGCAGCGTCGATTTCCGGTGCACGGGAGGGGGGCTCCGCCCGGCTGGATGTGCTTGCCAACATATTGCTCATATAGATAAGAACGATTTTCTATAATGCCAACCGGCTCCGGTTCTGTCGAGCGCCCCCGCGGCTGAATCGCTTCTTGATCTTCCAGGAAGCTGCCGTCATGTTCTGTAAGCGATTTTAAAAATAATCTTTAGCGGATATCCGGAATGCGCCAGTATCGGGAAGGGGGCCGGTAAAGGAGTCAGACAAACGACGAATGTGGAAAATAGGGATGCCTCTCATGCTGGCCATGCTCGGGATGGTGATGTGCCCTGAACCCGAACGGGTGCTCATGATCGGGCTGGGGGGCGGCGCGTTCACCAGCCTTCTTCGGCGCCAATTTCCGAGCCTGTGGATCGATGCCGTGGAAATCGATCCCGTGGTCGTCGAGGCAAGGAGCAAAAAAAACGGAGTGTTGGCGGCAAATCTCTGGAAGCTGGGGAACCGGGAGGAAACGATTGCATCGGCCTTTCGCTCCGTATTTGCTCAGACGGCCTGTATCCGCAGCACAGACGGTCTGAACCTGCTCCTCTTTGGCAAAGCCGGCGGCATGCCGTCTTTAGAAGAACTGGTCCGGGCTGCGCAGCGGTTCACTGCGGCATCCGGCCTTTCCTTCGATCTTGGCGAAATCGCCGCACGGGCGGTCGTATCTTCCGAGGACGGGTCTTCCTTTTGCAGAAAATAAGACGACAGACGACAGATGATGGAAAACAAGACAATGAGGGGACATTTACTTTATATACTTTCTGGCCGGAGATCGGAAAACAAGATAGCAGGTGGACTGCCGGTCGCGGCAAACTTTGAATCCTGAACATCTGAACCTTCGAACCCGAAACATTCAGTGAATCTCGGCAGAAAAGGAGAGAATTTCCCATGGGCGGAAGGTTTGGAAAATACGGCGACCTGAAGCGAAAGAAGGGGCTGCGCAAAAATCAAAAGGAAAAGGCCCGCCTCCAAAGAGAAAATGAAGACGATGAAAACAGACGGTGAAACGGTGCTGCAGACCGATGTGGTCGTGGTCGGCGGCGGGCTGGCCGGCATGGCGGCCGCAGATGCCGCACGGGCCGAGGGGGCCCAGGTGCTGATCCTGGACGCACCACCCTGGGCCTGGCCACCAACACGGCCCTTTCCAACGGCGTTTTTGCAGGTCCCACCGCCTCCTATTGCGCCGAGGCCTACATTTCCGACACCCTACGCATCGGCAGGGGGCTCGGACTGCCCTGGATGGCGAGGCGCATCGCATCCGATATCGGACCGGGGATCGCGTGGCTGCGACATACCGGGCTTGTCGTCGAGGAGAAAAAAGACCACTATTTTGTGGCGGCCAAAGGAAGCCGGGGCTGTTTTCTGCGGAAGGACTACCCGCTGGAAGATGACCAAAACTGGCGGCAAAACAGCCGGATCCGGGCCGTGGGGAAAAATGGGGACCTGAACGTGACCCATGCCGCGGCCGGTGCGGACCCAACCTGATCACCGGCGAACCTGCCGGCATGCAGACACCCCTTGTCTCTTTACATTGGAAAGCACCGGCACGATTTTGATGATCGCTTCGACGATTTTCCCGTATACCGTCAAATCCCCGAAGGCATAGTGGTAGGCCGCCGCCCGGTCGACCGGGGAGATCGTATCCTGGTGAAGATCGAGGCAGGCCACGATGCTTTCCAGCGACCGTGGTTGACATCCGTATCTTTCGGAAATATGCATGGCCCATGGCTGCGACGGATGCGACGGGAAAGAGGGCAGACCATTTAAAAAGGGCGAGAAACGCCTTGTCTGCGGTTGAATGCAGGCCAACTCCCTGGCAACGATGCCGGCGGTCAGCATGCCCGCCGCGTATCGGATCGGAGCAAGCATGGATAAAAAAGAGCTGCTCGAACGGGCAAAAGATCCGAATCTCATCGCCGGCATCTACAACTACTGCGACCGGTGGTGCGAACGGTGTCCGTTTACCTCCCGCTGCCTGACCTATTCGATGGAAGAAGAACGGAAAGGAAAGGCAAAAGGAGGCGATGAAGACAACGAACAATTCTGGGAGCAGGTTCAGGACTCCTTTGACATCGCGCTGAGCCTTCTTGCCGATATGGCAGAAGAGTTCGGAATCGACCTTGACGCCGTCGCGGTCGAGCAAGACGAGGAACCCGACAACCGGGAGCACATCGTATCGGCCATGGCCGGCCGGTACATCGAAACGGTCCGGGAATGGTTCGAACCGAACCGGGAGATGATCGCCGAGGCCGTGGAAAAGGAGAACTCCCACCTGAAAGTCGTCGGGCCTGAAGCAGAAGAGGGCCGAATCCCGCTTGCCGAAGCGATCGAGGTAATCGACTACTACAAGTATCTTATCAGCGCGAAACTGGAGCGGGCCCTGAGAGGAAAGGACGAAGATGCGGCGGACGGTTTCGACGAATTTTGGAAAGACTCGGACGGTTCGGCAAAGATCGCCCTGATCGCCATGGACCGGTCCATCAGCGCCTGGGGGGTTGTGGCGTCCCGTCTGCCGGCGCACAAAAGCAGGGCGGCGGAGACCATCGCTCGGCTGAAGCGGATGCGGGATATCACGCAAAGAGAGTTTCCGCAGGCGAGGTCGTTTATCCGCCCCGGGTTCGACGATTAGTTTCTGAACCGGGAGGCCAAATTGAAAGAAAGGCTTGAATCCATCCTGGTGCTGGGTCTTGGAAAAGTCGGGACCCTGGTGGGCATTTTGCTTGAAAAAACCGGTTTCGCCGTTTCCGGCGCGGATCTTTGCAAAAAAGCCGGGCTTCCTTTTGAGACCGAAGATGTCGACATCGCCGATATCGAGCGGGTCACCGAGATGATGAAAGGACATGATGCGGTGGTTTCCTGTCTTCCCTACCGGTTCAACCTGGAGATCGCGGTCCGGGCGTGCCGGCATGGGATTCATTATTTCGATCTGACCGAAGATGTGCCCACCACAAAGCAGATCATCGAATTGAGTGAATCGGCAGCGGCGGTTTTGGCGCCCCAGTGCGGCCTGGCTCCCGGATTCATCGGCATCGTCGGCGCCGCGCTGGCGGAAAAATTCGACAGAATCAGAAGCCTCAAGCTGCGGGTCGGCGCGCTTCCCCAGCACCCGACAGGGCTGCTGGGTTATGCGTTCAACTGGTCTCCGGAAGGCGTCGTGAACGAGTATTTAAATGACTGCGAAGTCATCGAAGACGGTCTTCACAAATGGGTATCGCCGATGGAGTGGATCGAAAAACTCGTCATCGATGGGATTCAGTTAGAGGCGTTCACCACCTCTGGCGGGCTGGGCACGATGTGCGACACCTATCTGGGGCGCATTGAAAACCTGGACTACAAGAGCATCCGGTATTCCGGGCATGTGAAATTGATGAACTTTTTCTTTCACGAACTGTTGATGAGAGAAAACCGGAAGACGGCCGGCGAGATCCTGACCAATGCAAAACCGCCCGTCAAGCAGGACGTCGTATATATCCATGCTTCGGCCGAGGGATGGCAGAACCGGCAGCTGGTGCGCGATGAATTCGTCAAAGCGTACTACCCCGTTACCATCGGGGGCAGATTATGGAGCGCCATCTCCTGGACGACCGCCGCCTCGGCATGCGCCGTCATCGAGATGGTGTCCAACGGCGTGCTACCGGGCAAGGGGTTTGTAAGGCAGGAGACGATTTCCCTGAAAAAGTTTTTCGAGACCTGCAACGGCCGTTTGTACAATTCCCAGCCCCATGGCGGCAGATTCGCAGCGTAAAAACCGGGTGGATCTCTTTGACTGCCGGTTATCCATTCCGCGGCATGGTGAAGCCCGAAAGTTGCGCCACCATTTTGCCGATGAAGGCCGGACACGACAAGCATTCTTGCCGGCCGGGACAGCCGTCATGGTTTGGCACCCCTTTGCGCTGCGCCGGGGCTGATCTTCGGGCTCCTTGAAACTGGATACCGGATGCCGCATTCAAGATCCCGGATAAGGATCGGAAGACTCCTGGATGGCCCTGTGGTTTTGGTTCCGATGGCGCAGCCGGCAGGCGTAAGGAAAAAAAGGGCGGCGTTTCAGATTGCTTTGAAACGCCGCCCTCATGGGACGTTTCGGGCGTTATCAGGTGCAGGGGCGTCCGGCCGGGTTGCGGCGGATGCACCGGCAGCGCGGTATTAGGCTTCAGAAGCCTTTAAAGATGCGCACGCGGCGATCAGGCCAGGTCGAAGCGGTCCAGGGTCATGACCTTGTTCCAGGCGGCCACAAAGTCGTCGACGAACTTTTCCCGGGCGTCCTCGCATCCGTAGACTTCCGCCACGGCCCGGAGCTCGGAGTTCGACCCGAAGATCAGATCGACGCGGGTGCCGGTCCACTTGAGTTCGCCGCTCTTGCGATCGCGCCCCTCGAACACGTCTTGGTCTTCGGCGGTCGGCTTCCACTCCGTGTCCATGTCGAGCAGGTTCACGAAGAAGTCGTTGGTGAGCGCTTCGGGCCGCCGGGTGAAAACACCGTGGGGGGACTGGCCGAAGTTGGCGTTTAAGACGCGCATGCCGCCTACGAGAACCGTCATCCCGGGCGCGGTCAGCGTCAGCAGCTGCGCACGATCCACCAGCAGCTCCTCCGCCGAAACGGCGTATTTGGTTTTCTGGTAGTTGGAGAATCCGTCTGCAGCCGGTTCGAGCACGGAAAACGAGTCCGCGTCGGTCTGCTCCTGGGAGGCATCCGTGCGCCCCGGTGCAAAGGGTACGGTCACCTCAAAGCCGGCGTTTTTGGCCGCCTGTTCCACGCCTGCGCAGCCGCCCAGGACGATCAGGTCGGCGAGAGACACCTTTTTGCCGCCCGACTGTGCGCCGTTGAATGCCGTCTGAATTTCTTCCAAGCTCTGCAGCACTTTCGAAAGCTGGTGCGGCTGGCTGAATTCCCAATCCTTTTGCGGTGCCAGGCGGATGCGCGCCCCGTTCGCCCCGCCGCGCTTGTCCGAGCCGCGGAACGTGGAGGCCGACGCCCAGGCGGTGAAGACCAGTTCCGGGATCGACAGGCCCGAGGACAGAATTTTGCCCTTGAGATCTGCAACGTCCGCAGCGTCGATGAGTTCGTGGTCTACGGCGGGCACCGGATCCTGCCAGAGCAGCTCTTCTTCCGGAACCTCCGGGCCGAGATAGCGCGAGCGGGGGCCCATGTCGCGGTGGGTCAGCTTGAACCATGCCCGGGAAAAGGCGTCGGCGAATTCCTTGGGGTTTTTCAGGTAGTGCCGCGCGATGGGTTCGTAGATCGGATCGAAGCGAAGGGACAGATCGGCCGTGGTCATCATCGGCCGGTGCTTCTTGGTCGGATCGTGGGCGTCGACGATCATGTCCGTTTCGTCCACGTCCTTTGCCAGCCACTGATTGGCGCCGGCCGGGCTCTTGACCAGCTCCCAGTCGTATTTGAACAGCACCCTCAGATAGCCCATGTCCCATTTGGTCGGGTTCGGCTTCCAAGCGCCTTCGATGCCGCTGCCGATCGTATCGCCGCCCTTGCCGCTGCCGAAGCTGCTCTTCCAGCCGAGACCCTGCTCCTCGATGGGGGCGGCCTCGGGTTCAGGACCCACGTGGGAGGCAGAGCCGGCGCCGTGGCACTTGCCGAAGGTGTGACCGCCGGCGATGAGCGCGAC
>CAYPFH010000229.1:0-6705 GCA_964409825.1 uncultured Desulfobacterales bacterium
TATTGGGTCATTGCCGGCAACACGGACTAGACTGCGCGCGTCCCTCCACCGTCAGGGGCTTCGACATAAGTTTCATATTTGATCAAACTGGCCGCCCCGGCGGCCAGCGGCGGGCCTCATATGCTCCTACGCTTCTTCCAAAAACTTGGCCGGGTATGGAAAAAGGCCTTTAAATCCTGCACGTTGTGCCGGGCAGTCTGGCCGTCCCGGGATGCCTTTGTCGACGATCCCGACCTGAAGCCGACCGGATACATGGCAAATTTCGACCGCCTGGAGATGGGCATCTTTCTGTTCGACCACCTTTCCTGCCGCACCACCCTGGCCCTTTCCGCCGACAAATTCCGCGACCTGTATGACGGGCCGGTCTTTTCCGAGCGAAAAACCGGCAGCGAGGAATGCCCCGGCTACTGCCTCGATAAAAATGAACTTCGGCCCTGTCCGGCCGAGTGCGAATGCGCCTATGTCCGGGAGGTGCTGAACGTCATCGTTTCTCGAAAAAGGCTGCAAAACGGGAACACTGCGGTCCCGGCCTCGCACCGGTAGAAGAGCGCTGCCCGCGCAGGTCGCCCGGCTATTTTAGTCTGCAATGAGACGACCGCTGCGGAAATCAGACCGCAGACAACTGGACATTTTCGACATTGGAACTTGCCTCGGAGGTTTTGTGGAGACAGGGCGAAGGGCTTCATGTCACGGGGCTCTTTGCTTCGGCTTTTTTCAGTTCCAGGTAGGCGTTCACGGCGGCCTGGGCCGAGGCAACGGCCAGGCCTGAGCCGCATTTTTCACGCATCCAATCCTGATGGGCCAAAATGGAGCCTGCCGCAAAAAGACGATCGTATGCCGGGCGGCCGCTGCCGGCCAATGGGCGAAACCAGTCGTCGATCTCCACGCCGGTTCGGTGTATGGGATGGCCCCTTGGGTCGAAAAGCTCCTCCCGATGCCAGGATGCCCGGTCCGACTCCTGATACACCGGCAGATCGAACACAGCCTCGATGATCCGTGTTCTTTCGGCGCGCAGCCCTCTTCCCAGAAACCGGCCGCTGGCCAGAATCACCGCATCGCTGCTCACGACCGCCTCGGCGGTTTCAGCGCCGATGTCGAGGACAAAGCCGCGGCCCGGTGCATGTCGGGCGGCGAGCACTTTTTTCTCGGCAAAGACCCGGACCCCCAGTTTGGGAAGGTCCCGCAAAAATGCGTCTTTGATCCGCAGCCCGGGAATCGACGGGGGCATGGTCGGTATCTCGAATATGGGCACCCCGATGCGGGCTTCCAAATCGGTGAAGACTTCCTCCGGGCGGTAGAGGCCGAATACGGCGGGCATGCCGACCGCTCTTGCCGATCCGAGGCGGCGTCTGACCTCGGCCGCAAAGGATTTGCGTATAGGGGGCGACTCAAGGCGGCGGGCGAGTCGTTCGGCAAAGAGTTCGGTGCCGGGGTCCGAATCAGGGAAGGAGACTTCCACAGGCCGAAGTCCCGGCCACTTTTGCCGCAGGTTTTCTGCGATCATTCGAGCGCTGAATCCTTTCAGTCCTTTCAGACCGACGATCAGACACGGCGTTTTTTCCTCCCATGCCACAACGCCGTTCCACATGGATCGGGGCACGGCATAGGTCGGTTTCAGTGTGCCCACCGGGGTGACGGCCATGGCGTTTCGATTCGACCGCAGGCAATAGGAAAGGCCGGCCTTCTGTAAAAAGGCCATCACCGTTTCGAGGCTTTCTACGATGTCTTTTTGTGGGATTTTTGCATACGGATGCTTCGGGTTGTCGCGGACCAGGGCTTCTATCCCTTTCCATGGATTGATGCGGATGCGCCGTTGTTCGATCGGATGGACGCCGAGCACATCGAAAAAACCGCTGGCAAAGATGATCTCCGCAGACGAACCGACGACGGCGGCAGCGATTCCCTGCCGGGCGGCAAACAAGGCGGCGGCCAAACCCGCCATGCCGGTGCCGATGACGGTCGTTTCAAAGCGGGTTTCCATCTACAACTCCAGCCCGAAGAGACCGCAGTACAGCGCCTCCTGGAATTCGGATTGGATCAGCGAGATGTCCCACAGCAGCGGCCTGACCCCCCGCCAGCGCTCGTTGAGAAAGGCTTTCAACGAGGCGGTGCCCGCAGTCGAGGACAGCGTCTCGCGATCATAGAGGTAGGCGGCCAGCCGAAGCCCGCACATGGTCCCCTGGCAGGCGCCTTTTCCGATGCGGCTGCGCATTCCCACAGTATTCAAATCCGCTCGGCCGCCCTGCCTATTGACCGAATCGATGATCTGGTCCACCACGCTCGAGGAGACCATTTCGCATTCGCACAGAAGAACATCGCCCGGCTCTCGACCCTGGAGCCACAGCTTGGGCGTAAATCCGGGCTGGGTGAACCTGGCGGCGGCGGCAGAAGGAAGCCGCGCGGTTTTCGTGGTGCAGGGGGCAACAACGCCCAGCCGCCGGCAGACCAGGTCGGCGGTTTTTTCCGCCATCAACCGGTAGGTGGTCAGCTTTCCTCCGGTGATGGTCGTGAAGTTGTCGAAACCCTGCTCGCCATGGTCCAACAGCGCAAAACCCCGGCTCATGCCGCGACCATCCCCGCTTTTTTGAGCGCCGACCAGGGGCCGGACCCCGGAATAGGCGCGGATATAACGCGTTGTCTCCAGGCTGGGGATCATCTGGGCACCTTCCTCCACGATGAAGTCGATTTCTTCCACGGTGGGCCGAATCCCGTCCGGATCGTCGATTCGGACCGAAGTGGTTCCCAGAATCGACACCGTTCCTCCCGGCACCAGGATGTCTGCGTTGGAGGAGGGCCGAAGCCGGTTGATGACGCGTTCGCCCAGCCGGCTGTGGGTGACCAACAGGCTTCCCTTGGAATAGACCATGGCAATGTCGATGCCGGCCAGGGAGGCCACCTGCCCGGCCCAGGCGCCTGTGGCGTTGACCACATGGTCGGCTTCGACGGAAAAGACCTTGCCGGTAAGGGTGTTCAGCAGGCGGGTTTTCTGGATTCGGCCGTCTCCGGCTTCAAAACCGATCACTTTCGCGTGGCGAAGCAGTCGGCAGCCCATTTCCCGCGCGTGAATCACGTTGTCCAAGGTGAGCTGAAACGGATCGACGGCCGCATCCGGCACCCGAAAGGCGGCGATGAGCCGTTCGGAAAGAACGGGTTCCATCTCCCGGGCCTCTTGGCCATCCACAGGCTCGGCAGGAACGCCGCTTTTGGCACACAGCTCCGGAAAGCGAGCGACATATCCTTCGTCGTCTCCTTCGACCGCCACGAAAAGCCCGCCGGTATCCTCGATGCAGTGGGCGGCCACCTTCTTCAGTACCTGGTTTTCTTCGAAGCATTCCCGGGCGTTGGCCGGATCGTCGGACACATAGCGCGCGCCGCTGTGCAATAGCCCGTGGTTTGCCCCGGAGGCGCCGGCGTTCAGATCCTCTTGCTCGGCCAAGGTGCAGTGCACGCCCCGCAGGGCCAGATCCCGGGCAAGACCCGCACCGGTGATGCCGCCTCCGATAATCAACACCTGTGTCCTGGGCAAGCGATTCTCCTTTACGTTCGGATGAAACCATCCGGGCATGCACTGCCTTTCACCGGGCCGCCGGAGAAAAGCAGGAGACCCAATTTCGGGCCGCCCTGCAGGGAGGGGTCGAACCGTCTGAAATTGCATCTATTGTTGCCACAATTGGTTTCGGATCACAAGCTTTGCGGCAAAAACGTGCTTATGGTAAAAAATGGTCCGTATAAATGATGTTCGTCTAAAACATTTACACAAAGGAAAAGCCGCGATGAAGATACTCCTGAAGCGGATTCGCGCAAGGAAGCCGGAGCGGAGGCCCACCGGAAAGAGCGGGGCAGGTGTCGTCATCGCCGTTTTTTTCACGGTGCTGGCCGGTCTGTTCTTTTTTCTTTCTCATCCGGCAGGCGCCGAGCCCCTGGTGCTGCTTACCGAGGAAAACCCGCCTTATAACTTTACCCGTCAAGGAGAGCTGACCGGGGCGACCGTCGAATTGGTTCAAGAAATCATGCGCCGGCAGGGGGTGGCGTTTCCGATTCAGACCGTTCCATGGGCAAGAGGGTACAAACGGCTCCAGACAGAGCCGAATGTGATTCTCTTTACCACTGCCCGGACCGAGGAGCGCGAGAAGAAGTTTCGCTGGGTGGGGCCTCTCTACGAATTCCGTCTGGCTTTCTATGCCCGAAAAGATGCCGGAATCAAGGTATCTTCCCTGGATGAAGCCAGAAAGGTCGGATCCATTGCCATATACCGGGGCGATTTTCGGGAGCAGCTGCTTCTTTCCTTGGGGTTTGACAACCTCGACAGCGCGGCATCTCCCCACAGCGGCCTGCGCAAACTGGCCTTTGGACGGGTCGACCTCTGGTTTTTCGATAATCTCGGCGCGCCAAAGGCGGCCCAGGAAGCGGGGGTGGATTGGAACAGCCTTAAAGAGGTCTTCACCTACCAGAAGAACCATTCCTACATCGCCTTTTCCAAGGGCATTGCCGACGATGTGGTGGAGGGTTGGCAGGCGATTCTCGATGAAATGAAGGAAGACGGCACTTACTGGTGGATCTGCCGGAAATGGATGCCGGACGACGCTCTCCTGCCTCGAACCGGTCAGGAAGGCGAAGAGCTCCGTCCGGTGCGCCTTTCCATCTATACTGAAAACGCGCCGCCTTCGACCTACATGGAAAGCGGCAGGATTTCAGGGCTTTCGGCAGAAATCGTGCGGGAAATCCTGCACCGGGTGAACCATCCCGACGTCGTCGAATTGGTTCCGTGGGCAAGGGGCTACGAGCTGGCCTTGAACCAGCCCGGGGTGGTTCTGTTTTCCACCACCCGCCTGCCCCAGCGCGAGGGACTGTTTTCCTGGGTCGGTCCCCTTTATTCCCAGACCTGGGGGTTTTATGCCCTGAAAGATAACGGCCTCCGGATCGATTCCCTCCAAGACGCGGCGAAGGTCGCCAGAATCGGCGTCTACCGGCGGGATGCCAAGATGCAGTACCTGGAGAAAAACGGATTCCTCAATCTGGTGCCTACCAACGATAATACCAACAATATCAGGCATCTGATTCTGGGCAACATCGATCTGTGGGTGACCTCCGATTTCAACGTGAACCACCAACTCCGCCAGGCCGGGGTGGACCCTTCTTCTGTCGAAAGGGTGTTTCCGCTTTTGACGGTGAACAACTATATCGCCTTTTCCCGAAAAACGTCTTCCCATGTCGTCTCTCTTTGGCAGAAGGTATTCGAGGAGATCAGAAAAGACGGAACCTACGAGAAGATCCGCCAAACATCCGCGAGCCGAATCCCGTAATCGGTAAAGAAGATGCCTTCAGCGGCAAATAGAGACAACCTGTATCGGGGGAAATGACCCTGCTATTCCCTGAAACGGGCGATGCCCAGCGCTTCGGCGTTGATGATGCTCGGTGCCGTCCCGGGCGGGTCGTCTTCTAAAAAGGCGGAAATGCCGGTTCGCTGCCAGGTCGGGTACTGCTTGAGCACGCCGGCGATGTTGGCGGCCGCCAGGGTTGCCATTCCCTGCCGGCTCCAGTTCGTGGCAGAGGCGATGTGGGGAACGACCACCACATTTTCCAGATCGGCGAGGCCGGCAGTTAGGCTCGGCTCGTTTTCAAACACGTCCAGCCCCGCCCTGAAATCCGGATTCTTCCTGCAATGGGCCACCAGGGCCGCCTCGTCGATCACCGGACCCCGGCTGGTGTTGACCAGGATCGCGTTTTTTTTCATCCGGCGCAGCCGTTTGGCATCGATCATGTGGCGGGTGGAATCGTTCAACACGGTGTGGATGCTGACGCAGTCCGCTTTTTCAAGAAGCGCTTCCAGGGTTTCGGCCTTTTCCCAGCTCACCGGAGCTTCCCCGCGGGAGTCCAGAAAACGGCTGTAGGCGTCAACGAACGCTTCCAGTTCCGGATTGGGGTGCGGATCGAGGTAGACCAGGTTCATCTTGTGTCCCTCGACCATGATTCGGGCATAGGCCGCTCCGATCCTGCCGGCGCCGATCACCCCGACGGTCTTTTGCCGGAGAAGTTCTCCCAGAAACAGGGCCGGAAGCCAGCCTTTATAATTTCCGGCCCGCAAAAACCGCTCCGCCTCGCCGGTGCGGCGGGCGGCGGCAAGGGTCAGCGCCGCGGCCATCTCTGCGGTGGCCTCGGTGAGCACCCCCGGGGTGTTTCCCACGGCAATGCCGCAGCGGGTGGCCGCCGCCACATCGACGTTGTCGTAGCCAACGGCGTAGTTGCTGTAGACCCTGCCGCCTGCGGCCGAAAGCTTCGAAAAAAGCGGCTCGCCCCAGATCTCGGTCAACTGCCCGATGACCCCGTCGCACCGGTTGCCGATGGCTTCGGCGATCTGTTTTTCGGTGAGCACACGGCTCGATGTGCAGATTTCAACCCGGCACCCGGCGTCAAGCAGGTACTTCAGCCACCGTTTTCCGGGAAGGTCCTTTGTGACGACCACCCGTCGGGCGCCCTCGGGATTGACGACTCTCCACTTGGCTTCTTTTATCGGCAACCGTTTCTCCCTTTGTCCCGAATATTTCAAGAATCCGGATCTCTGGAATGGTATAGTTCCCCCGAAGGGGGGCATAGGAATGTCGGTTCGGATGCCGACTTATGTGAAACTTCGTTCGAAGCCAGCGGATATCACCGACCTGCCCCCGCCTTGGGTTTTGGCGGTTGGAGGGCCACGCGCAGTCTAAG
>CAYPFH010000230.1:0-6701 GCA_964409825.1 uncultured Desulfobacterales bacterium
ATGGCGGTAAATGTGCTGTCGCCGGCAATTACGGAAGCCTCGGTCACAGTTTCCACCGGCGTGGTCGTCTTGATCGAAACGCCGGGAGCCGCTGCGTCCACTGCGGTCAGGCCGTAGTTGGAAAAATAGGCCAGGGAGTCGGTCTGGGTTGTCGCAGCCACGGTGAGAATGTTGTCAAGATCGTATTCGGCTGGATAAAGCTCGTTTCCGGGGGCGTCGAGATCCACGCCGCCGTTTCCCGCAGCACACACGGCCAGTATGCCGGCCTCTTCCAAATCCTGGAACGCATTCTGCTCGTCGGTGGAGTTGGTCTCACCGCCGAAGCTGCAGTTGACGATCTTCGCTCCGTTGAGCCGGGCATAGTCAAGGGCTTCGATGACGTGGAAGAGTTCGAAATACTCGCTGTCGTCGGCCTTGACCTTCAGCGCCATGATTTGGAGCTGCCACGCGGTGCCGGAAACCCCCTCGCCGTTGTTTCCCTTTGCGGCGATGATTCCCGCCACGTGGGTGCCGTGCCCGCTGGCGGCGCTGTCCGTGGGATAGCCATCGCCGTCCGAGGTATCGCCTGACAGTGCCCCGCCGAAATCCCAACCAAGATTGACCCAGATGTTGTCATCCAGATCCGGATGCAGGTAATCGACCCCTGAGTCGATCACGGCGACGACCACGGCCGAATCGCCGGTGGTAAACTGCCAGGCCCCCGGGGCCCGGATCTGCGACAGCCCCCACTGCTGATCGAACAGCGGGTCGTCGGGCACCTTCATGGGATATCGCAGCGCATGGCGCTCGGCGTTTTCAACGAGATCCGACGCCAGATATCGCGCCACCGCCTCGTCTTCGCTCATGTCCTTTGCCACGGCGATCTTTTCCAGCCGCCGTGCTGGCAGTCGATCCAGCACGCGGCTTTCCAGGCGCCGGTGAAGGGCCACAATATCAACTGATGAGGCATCGGATTTGAAGCGCACAAGGATTTCTCCGGCCTTGTAGAGCGGGCGACCCTGGCTGTCTGTTTCCTTGGAGAGGGGTGCCGAAATTCGAGCACCGGTTCTTTCAACCGCCGCATTCCGGCGCTCGGTGGTTCCGGCAGAAGATGCCGCATCATCGGCTCGCCTCGCCGCCGCAAAACCCTTTGATGTATCCTCGCGGCTCTTGTACGTTCCCGCGCCGATTACCCGAAAGATGTCGGTTGCCGGAATACGCTCGAACACCAGTGCGCGGTTTTGACAAAGCAGTGCCAGAAAATCCTCCAAGGAAATTTTTGAAACCGAAATGTTGACGGTCTGTTCCAGGTCGGCAGCGCCATCGATCAGAATACCTGTCTTTTTTGCCAGCGCCGCCAGCACTTTCGAAAGCGGTGCATTGCGGATGTCGGCCGAAACGGTGCCGTTTTGAAAGTCGATCCGGATCGATCCGGCGTCCTGATTTTCCGGGCCCTCCGAAAAGGCATCATCAACGGAAAAAACGCATACCACCAAAAGGATCATCAATATCAAAAGCGTTTTTTGGATCCGGCGATTCCGGCAGATATTGGAGTTTTCTTTCATATAAAACCGAAAAGAATCTTATGTGAAGCTTCGGTCGAAGCCGCGGTTTTTGTAGGGCACGACCTGCACCTTTCCGGGCGTAGCCGGAGGCGAAGCTGGATGTCGTGCCTTCATGAACGGCACGGAGACCGTTCACTACACCGGCAGAGGCTTCGGCAAAAGTTTCACCTTTGATCAAAAAGATTCGTATAAATCTCCCGCCGAAGAATCTTGAATCTGGAATCTGGAATTTTGAATTCTGCCATGCCAGCGGCAGGGCTCGTATCAAACTTGACGTTTCGGGACTTTTTACGATTCCATCAAAATTCCCGGAGAAAATCGCATAAAGATAAAATCTCGATTCAATGCTGATTGACAATGTTTCACTTGATGATATAATTTCAATCAGATTTAAAGCTGTAAAAAACCTATACCATGAATCGAGCTTTCATGTCCTGGACCTACAAAACGAGATGGATCACGCCGCAGCTGGTCGATGCCGTTGAATTCTCCCCAATCATCGTTTTAACCGGCGCACGCCAGACCGGAAAAAGCACCCTGCTGCGAAACGAAGCCCCTTTCAAGGATTGGCCCTATTACACCCTGGACGATCTGGATGTCCTTGAAATGGCGGAAAAAGCCCCTAAAGAACTGGCCGCGCTCCATGAACGCATGGTCATCGATGAAATGCAAAAAGCCCCTCAACTCCTTCCGGCAATCAAACTTCGGATCGACGAGAACCGGGATCGCCGCTACGTATTGTCCGGCTCTGCCCATCTGCTTTTGATGAAGGCTGTTTCAGAGACCCTTGCCGGACGCGCCCTCTATTTCGAACTGCTTCCGTTTACCCTGGGCGAAGAGACGGGGCGGCCCCTGCCGGGATGGCTCCTTGAAGGGCGTTTCGATAAAATTCCTTCGCCGTCTGACAACACAGTCGATGCCGTGACAGCCGAAAATCTGTTCCGGGGCAGTCTTCCACCGGTCACCTTTCTGAACAAACCCCACCAGGCAGCCGCATGGTGGGAAGGATACGTTCGAACCTATCTTGAAAGAGATCTGCGGGACCTTTCCAATGTTTCCAACCTGCCGGATTTTCGCAAAGTCATGACTCTGCTGGCGGCGCGAACAGCTCAGATACTGAACGCTGCGGATATCGCGCGCTCGGTCAAAATTTCACAGGCAACCGCCGGCCGCTACATCAGTCTGCTGGAAACGAGCGGTCTGTTTGCAAAACTTCAACCTTTCAGCCGGAACGTAGCAAAGCGCGTGGTCAAATCACCCAAAATATTCTCTCTGGATACCGGGCTTGCGTGCAGTTTGAGCCGGATCGGCATGCCGAAAAACATCGAATCGTCGTACCGTGGCCAATTGTTCGAAACGCTGGCGTTTCAAAATTTGTGTGCCGTTGCAGGCGCCGGGGGTGGGCACCTTTATTACCTCCGGAAACAGGGCGGCCTGGAACGGGAAATCGACTTTATCCTCGAGTCGAGCAAGGGGTTGATCGCCGTCGAGGTAAAATCTTCGCATACAGCCGGACTCAAGGATGCAGAAAATATGGTGCATCTTCAGAGCCTGCTTCCCTCCTGGAACGGCGGTCTCGTCATCTACAACGGCACCGAAATCAAGAAGCTTCGCAGAGATATCTGGGCAGTTCCCTTGTCCGTAATGTAATCGGCACGGCACCCGGCTTCCTCATACTGCGGCGTGACTACGCACAGGGCACACGGACGCTGTACCCTACAAAGAGAACCGGCTTCGAACGAAGTTTCATAAGAAGCGTTCTTGCTCGGTTTTGCTGCCGTATGTTTTAGTGCTTCCATTACTTTTAAATTGGGCGCATTCCGTGCTGTAACGGAATGCGCCCAATTTAAAAGTGGTAGATTATGGACATATAGAGTGTATGCTGCTGCACATCCTGGCTCGAATCGGCGTTTCCCACCTGGGTAGAGCGCACATCGCTGCCGAACCGGAACTGGTATGCGGCATCGTAGACGATGTTTTTCCAGACGACGCCCGAACCGAGGCTGAATCCGAAAAAATCGTCCGGGCTTCCCTCGGCCGGCTCGGGATCGTAGAACACCCCGGCCCGCAAGGGCACCACGAACTTTTCCCCGATTAAGAGGTATTCTCCCCCGAACCGGATCTGGGTGGTGGCATCGGAGCTCGATTCGTCCGCCGGTTTTCCGGTGATCGGATTGGATTTGTTTCCGGCCTCATCGTGGAGAACAAAGTCGCCCCATTCGGTCCGGTACAGGTCCAGGTCGAAGGTCAGGGCGTCGGTCACCCGCAGGCCAAAGCCCAGGCCGTAGGACATCGGCATGTCGAGCCGGACGTGTTCGGAAAAATCGATCTGGTTTTGCTGGGGCGGGTTCGGCGCCGGAAACTGAACCACGGAGGAAAAGTGGTAGTCGTGCTTCAGATGGGCCTGAAACGGGGCCTTGAACACGGCACCCAGAGTCCAGCGGCTGTCGATGTTCCACATCAAACCCAGGTGATAGTTGACGTTTTGCCATCGAAGAGGATCGGCGAAATCAATCTTTGTCCCGTCCATCTCATAGCGCTCGTCAATGTGCGTCTTCACATCGAAAGGCACGCCGGGGGCCGCCCCGAGAAGGCCGCTTCCATCGGAGCGGTAGCGGGACTTCCACTGATTGTCGTAAACCCCTGAATCCCAGAAGTTGACCGCCGCCCCGACCGAGATCTTCGGGGTGACCTGCACGGCAAAGGCCGGCGACAGTGCCTTCCAGGCCCCTTCCTGCTCGTAGTCCACCTGGTTGTCCAGGCTTAGCTGCGGGGCAACCGGATCGAAGAAGCGGTAAGCAAAATGAACTTCTTTGTTAAAATCGTATAGGTGTTGGTAGTTGAGGGAGACGATCATGTTCCGGCCCCAGGAAGAAAACGGATAGGCGCCGGAAAAGTAGTTGATCTCCGTGGTCGACACGCTCTGGGGGCCGGATGCCTCGGGAAAGGCCTGGTAGGTGGTGTCTTCTCTTCTGTAGTCATAGGCACCGACGATGGAAATTTCCGGCGTTTCTAATTGGATCAGCCCCCCGGGGTTCCAGGAAGCGGCGGTGGCGTCGTCTGCCACCCCGATAAAGGCCCCTCCCATGCCGATGGCCCGGGCACCGGAGCCCACCGGATTCGGAGACGAGGCGATCTCCACGGTCTGGGTGATCTGGGCCTGTGCACCGGGAATGGTCAGCAGGAATATCAGAAAAAAATAGGCGAGAAACCGAGCCAGTCCACAAAGGATCTTGTCGGGCTGATGAAAAAATCGCTGTATTTTTTTGGTTGTCATTCCCGCCCCGGATCGAAGTACGGGACAGGCTCCGGCGAGAATCGAAAGATATCCGATTCTTGAGGATTTTCGCCTGCTAGGCTGTGTCTTAATTGCCCTATTCGTCATTCCGGACGAGCGAAGCGAAATCCGGAATCCAGGAAATTCAAGAATTTCTGGATCCCGGCTCGCGCCTCGCTGCAATCGGCTTGGCCTGTCGCAGATCCCGACCCGGCCGGGGGATGCCTGATTGAGACACATCCTTCTCTGCGGGAATGACACAGTAGAAGAGTTTTTCAACGGCCTGTCAAAGGAACCAGCGGCATTCGCCATGATGCTGCCGTGTGCAGCCATATGAATCAACCCCTTCGCTTCGCTCGGAATGACGTAGTCGGGCTGTTGTTGATTTCACCAAGTAGGTCCTTGAATGAAATGGACACATAAGCGGTGATTTTCTTTCCCTATTGAAGCAGCACATAGGGATAAAAAATCACCTCCTGATCATTTCCGGTCCAACGCCCGATCCTGCTTTTGTTGAGAATGACAGCTTTTTCCCTTTTCAAGGCATCCATGCAATTTAGAAGCCCCCGTGGGGGATTGCCGGCAAAATCACCGCTTTTTACTTCAACGAGGATATCGTCCGGAACAAAGTCTACTTCTGCTCCTGCCGAAGTTCTCCAAAAGCAGATCGAAGAAAAATCAGCGGAAAAAAGATTCCGGACCAGGGATTGAAAAACGGTGTTCTCAACGAGGCTTCCCCGGTCGGTTCGGTGGTCGAAAGCGGAAAAATCACCCAGCGCCATATTGCGAATCCCTGTGTCATGGAAATAGACTTTCGGGGACTTGACCAGCCGCTTTTTCACATTTTTTTGAAGCGCCTGAACCCTGGAGACGATGTAGGTTTCCTCCAGAATAGACAGATATCGCTGAACGGTTCTTTGGTTCAGGCGGAGATTGGATGACAGATGCGAATAATTGAGGATGCCGCCGATTTGTCCCGCCAGCATTCTAACCAGACGGGTAAATTCTTCCAGATAAGAAACCGAAAAAAGCGTTCCCAGATCTTTTCGAACGTAGTCGTTGAATATGGCTCCAAGACGCCTGCGTTTCATCTCCTCGCTTTGCGTAAGAGCGACGGCTGGATAACCGCTGAAAACCGCATAATCCCAGTAATCTCTTTCGATTTCTCGAACGAAGGCTTCTCCCAACGAATCCGAAAGCAGATCGTCCGGCTTTTCGAAAAGCATCTTTAAAGTGGTTAAGGCCGCCCTGGATTCCTTTTTGCCGACAAATTCGAGATATTCCCCGAAGTTCAATGGGGAGAGAAGAAACTCCTGCTTTCTTCCAGGTAGAGAATCCTTGAATTTTTCCCGGATGGAGGTTGAGGATGACCCTGTGGCAATCAACGATATGTCAGGATGGTGATCTACGAGAAGTTTCACGAATCTTGATGGATCATCGTGCAGATGAATCTCGTCGAGAAACAGGTAAAGCCGATTCTGGGCATCCCATCGTTTTCCCTTGAGCTTGAGCGCATTGATCAGGTTTTGAGGAGACAGCCGAGCCAGTTCCAGATCTTGGGGATCCTCAAGATCCAGAAAGCACAGATTTTGATCCGAAGCCAGATTCTGTTGGTGCAAATGCTGGCAAATCAAATAAAGTAGGGAGGTTTTGCCTGCCTGTCGGGTGCCGACAAGAAAAATGGCCTCCCGCTCCGGAATCCATGGCAAAATGGAAGGCAAAATATCCCGGGAGATCAGGGGAGTATCGATTATTCGTTGAAATGGCACCATTGGGTACAAATATTACATTGCAAATATTGTAGTCAACTACAAAATTTTCAACCTGAATAAAATCGTGAAACGATTTTATTTGACGCGACGATGTCGCTCCGGGGCGAA
>CAYPFH010000231.1:0-6675 GCA_964409825.1 uncultured Desulfobacterales bacterium
CTCGGAGTTTATCCCGCACCCCGGATCAAGTCCGGGGCAGGCTTTGATGCGGGGCCTCGCTGCGGCCGCCTGAAGGACCCGGCAGCCGGGTTCGTGGGCATGGCTGCAATCGTGTTGATCCTCCCGCACCGCCTGTGGTATTTATTTTTCATCGCCCACCTTTCTCCATCCCAAGGAGCCGGACATGAGACACGACCTATTCGCCGCCGCCCTGATTATGTTTTTCACCGCGGCCCCGGCGCTCTGCGCCGAGGTGCCCGTCAGCGACATCACGGCCGAATGCATCGACTGCCACGGCTCTTTTCAGCCGGGCATTGTAGAAGACTGGAAACAAAGCCGACATGCGGCGATGACCCCCGGTGAAGCCATGAAGGTCAAAGGCCTTTCCAGGAAGGTTTCCAGCGAAAACATCCCCGAAGAGCTGCAAGGCATTGCGGTCGGGTGTGCCGAATGCCACATGCTCCGCCCCGACGCCCATGCCGACACCTTCGACCACCTTGGATATGACATCCACGTGGTCGTCAGCCCAAATGACTGCCGGACCTGCCATTTGCAAGAGGCGGATCAGTTTGCCAAAAACCTCATGTCCCACGCCCACCGCAACCTGGCGGACAACGCCGTTTACCATATGCTCCAGGAAAACATCATCGGCGAGCCGAAGGTGGAAGCCGGACGGGTCACAGTGGCCCCATCGGATGCCGGCACCCGGGCGGAAGCTTGCTACTACTGCCACGGCACGCAGCTCAAAATGGGCGGCACCGAAATCCGGGATACCATGGCCGCCGGCGAGCTCGAATTTCCGGTAATCGAAGGATGGCCCAACCAGGGAGTCGGCCGGATCAACCTCGACGGCAGCCGCGGCGCCTGCTCGGCCTGCCACACCCGCCATCGCTTTTCCATCGAGATGGCCAGAAAACCGTATACCTGCAAGGAATGCCATGTCGGGCCGGATGTGCCGGCATTCAAGGTTTATTCGGCCAGCAAGCACGGCAACCTGTTTTCAACCCACGAAAAAGAATGGGATTTTACCCCTGTCCCCTGGACCGTGGGCAAAGACTTCACCGCCCCGACCTGCGCTGCCTGCCATGTCAGCCTCCTGGTGGACACCTGGGGAGGCGAGGTCGCCTCCCGCACTCACCAGATGAACGACCGCCTTCCCTGGCGGCTGTTCGGGCTGATCTACGCCCATCCCCATCCCGAAAGCCCGGATACCACGATCATCAAAAACCGCGACGGCCAGCCCCTTCCCACCGATTTTGCCGGGGGCTTCGCCGATGAATTTCTTATCGACAAAGAAGAACGGCAGCGGCGCACGGCCACCTTCCAGCAGACCTGCCTGGCCTGCCACGACACTTCCTGGGTTTCCGGGTTCTGGCGCCGGTTTGAAAACACCATCGAGAAAACCAACGCGTCCACGAAAGCCGCCACCCAAATCATGCAGGAGATCTGGACAAAGAAGCTGGCCGATCCGCAAAATCCCTTCGACGAAGCCGTGGAGCGGCTGTGGAGCGACAACTGGCTCTTTTATGCCAACACGACCCGGTTTGCCTCGGCCATGGGCGGGGGAGGCGACTACGGCGTGTTTGCCGACGGCCGGTACCAGCTTTCTCAAAACATCCTCGAACTTCAGGACTGGCTCATGCTCAGAGACGCCCTGCGCTGAACGGCTGCAGCAAACAATAACGGTTCTCGCTTCGCTCGTCCGAAATGACGCAACAGGGCTTTGGGTTTTTCCGCCCTTCGATCTCTCGTATGAAACTTCGACCGAGGCAAGCGGTAAAAACCGATCTGCCCCCGCCTTGGGTTTTGGCGGTTGGAGGGCCACGCGCAGTCTAAGCCGGCTTTTGTTCATTACCGGCAACACGGACTAGACTGCGCGCGTCCCTCCACCGGCAGAGGCTTCGACAAAAGTTTCACCCTTGATCAAACTAACCGCCCCGGGGGCCGACGGCGAAGCGGCCCGCTGACATCCGTTTTTTTCCTCCTCCTTCTTGACAAATCCCGTTCCGGCTGCTTAAGTAAATATGTAACTATAAATATTATATTTATTTATCATAAAGACATTTAATTAGTTGAGCTAACAGACCCGATTCCAAAAGGAAGGCACGGCGGCTTTCGATTTTTCGAACCGGTTTCAACGAAGACCCTCAACGGAAGGAGACAACAAGTATGTGCGGCATTGCAGGATGTTTCGGAACACGTGACATCGATACCATCAATCGGATGCTCGATGCGCTCCCCCACCGGGGGCCGGACGATCGGGGCATCCACACCCACGGCAGGACGGTTTTCGGCCATACCCGTCTTTCCATTGTCGATGTGGCCAAGGGACACCAGCCGATTCTGGCCGACGGCGGGAAAACCGGCATCATCTGCAACGGTGAAATCTACAATTTCCAGAAGATCCGGGATCGGCTGTCGACCCGCTATGACTTTTCCACCCATTCGGATTCGGAGGTCATCCTGCATCTGTACCGGGAAAAAGGGCCCGACTGCGTGGCGGACCTCGACGGTATGTTCGCCTTTGCCATCTTCGATGACGACGATTTCATGCTGGCCCGGGACCCCGTAGGGATCAAGCCCCTCTATTACGGAACCGTCGACGGCCACCTCTATTTCAGCTCGGAGCTGGGCGCCATGTCCCTGGCAGGCGTAAAAGAGGTCCAGGAGTTTCCAAGCGGCCACTACTATACCCCGAAAACCGGATTTGTCCGGTATTATGACGTGCCACGGGCGCCTGAAACGATGATCACCGAGGCCGCCGAAGCGGCCGTGCGCATCCGCCAGGCCCTGATCGAAGCCGTGACCAAGCGGCTTCTTGCAGACCGGCAGATTCATGTGGGGTCGTTTTGCAGCGGGGGCTTGGACAGCAGCCTGATCTCGGCCATTGCCGCACAAAGAATCCCCCACCTGCACACCTTCGCCGTGGGGATGAAAGATGCCGCCGGCGTCGAAAGCGACGACCTGAAGGCCTCCCGAATCACAGCGGCCCATATCGGTTCGACCCACCATGAACTGGTGTTCACGGAAGACGACTACTACGAGGCCCTGCCAAAAGTGATCGAAAAGCTGGAAACCTATGATCCATCTCTGGTGCGCTGCGCGGTGCCCTGCTATTTCACCTGCAAGCTGGCCGCAAAATACGTGACCGTGGTGCTGACCGGCGAGGGCGCCGACGAAATCTTCGCCGGATACCACTACATGAAACATTTTTCCGAAGACCGGCTCAATGAAGAAGGACGGCGGCTGGTCTCCGGCGTGCACAACATCAATCTGCAGCGGGCCGACCGGATGGGGATGCTCTTCAGCTTGGAGCTGCGGGTGCCGTTTTTCGACACGGCCATGATCGATCTGGGGATGGCTGTTTCCCCGGCATTGAAGATCCGCGAGCATGACGGCCATCCGATCGAAAAATGGATTCTCCGGAAGGCCTTTTCCGGCACCGGCCTCCTGCCCGAGGAGATCCTGTGGCGCTACAAGGTGCAGTATACCCAGGGGGCCGGCTGCGAAGACCTCGGCGAGCGGCTGGCCGAAGCCGAAATCTCAGACGACGAGTTCGAACGCATCCGCGCCCGGCACCCGGAAGCCGCGATCAACAGCAAGGAAGCCGCCTATTACTTTCAGATCTTCCGCCGATTTCATCCCCAGGATTCGGTGCTCAAGTCGATCGGCATCTGGACCGGCTTCGATTTTGACGAGGAAAGGGCCTCTGTCCGGGGAACTCTGGACGGCAGCTGGAAGCCGGCGGCCGCCTGACGGGAAAGGAATAGAGAGATCCCTTCGCACGTGATTGTCCGTCATTCCGGACGAGTGAAGCGAAGCGAAATGAGATCCGGAATCCAGCCCAGCCGTACCGTTCTCTGAACGGGATTTGATCAATACTGAAACTTCCCCCGAAGCCTCTCTCCCGGTGGAGGGCCGCGCGCAGTCTAGTCCGTGTTGCCGGTAATGCACAAATACCGGCCACGACGGAGCGTGGCCCTCCAAGCGCCATAACCCAAAAAGAAAAAAAAGACCTTCCTGTATCTCGGCACAGCGATCTACGAGTCGGATCCGTTGAAAATCCCCTTTCGATGCCTTACGTTAACTGGATCATCGCATCGTCCATGACGATGAGCGAAAAGAGTTCGCCACCGTTTCCGTAAATGGCCGATGCCCAATGACTGTTGGTACCGTTCCCCGGCCTTCCTGCGAGAACTGCTGACATTGAAAAAATGGACACTTTTTCGAAAGGGACCCAATGACCGATTTGTTTGAAGAAACTTCCATCAACGGCATGACGCTGGCAAACCGGATCGTTCGCTCCGCCACCTGGGAGGGGATGTGCGCCCCGGACGGAAGACCTTCCGATAAGCTGATTGAACTTTACCGCGGTCTTGCCTTTGGCAGGGTCGGCCTGATCGTCACCGGCTTTACCTACGTCAGGCCCGACGGAAAACAGCTTCCGTTCAAGATGGGCATTCATACCGATGAATTTGCAGGCGATTTTCAGCGGCTGACCGATGTCGTTCATGACGCTGGCGGCAAAATCGCCGTCCAGCTCGTGCATGCCGGCGGTCAGGCCCCTGCCGAAATCGCAGGTCGCCCCCTGGCGTCGTCTGCGGTGAAGGTCGACCAGTTCCCCGAAGAGCCGGAAGCCATGACCCGGGAACAGATCGAGGACGTCGTTTCGGCCTTTGCCGCCGCCGCCGGCAGGGCCAGGGCATGGGGCTTCGATGCGGTGCAGCTCCACGGCGCCCACGGCTATTTGATCAACCAGTTTCTCTCGCCGCTGACCAACCGGCGAGACGACGACTACGGCGGCGGCATCGAAAACCGGAGCCGGTTTTTGCTGGCGGTCTATGAAAGCGTCCGAAAGACGGTGGGCAGCGACTTTCCCGTGATGATCAAACTCAATGCCGCAGACAACATCGAGGGCGGCCTGTCCGTTAAAGACGCGCTGTTTGCCGCGTCCGAATTGGATCGGGCCGGCATCGACGCCATCGAGGTCTCCTCCGGCACCCCTGCCTCCGGCGCAAAGGGGCCGGTGCGCACGAGAATCGACCGTCCCGAACGGGAGGCTTACAATCTCTCCCTGGCCCGCGGCATCAAAGAAGCAGTCGGTTGCCCGGTCATGGCCGTGGGCGGGATCCGCTCCTTTGAGACGGCGCAAAAGGCGGTCGGCGCAAAGGGCGTGGACTACGTGTCCATGGCGCGCCCGCTCATCCGGGAGCCGGACCTTGTCCGCCGATGGCAGAACGGAGACCGGCGTCCTGCCGCGTGCATATCCTGCAACCGATGCTTCAGGCCGGGCCGGGAAGAAGGCGGCATCTATTGTGTGGCCGAAAAAAAAGAACGCGAAAAAAAGGAGAAAAGCACATGAGCAAGGAAGAACGGGAAGAACGCAGAAAAAAGGTCGTCGAGGTGCTGAACAAGGCGCGCGCCATGGAGCTTCACGCCATCGGACAGTACATGAACCAGCATTACAACCTCGACGACATGGACTACGGCGAGCTGGCCGCCAAGATCAAGCTGATCGCCATCGACGAGATGCGCCATGCGGAGATGTTCGCCGAGCGGATCAAGGAGCTAGGCGGCGAGCCCACCTCCGACCTGGCCGACAAGGTGCAGAAGGGGCAGAAGGTCGAGCAGATGTTCCCCTTCGACGCCGGCCTGGAAGACAACACCGTAGACGTCTACAACGGATTTCTGGAGGTCTGCCGCCAGAACGGGGACAGCACGACCATGAAGCTCTTTGAGGTCATCATCGACGAAGAACAGGAGCACTTCAACTACTTCGACGCCGTCGACAACCACATCGCAAACCTCGGGCAGGTGTATCTGGCAAAGATCGCGGGCACCTCGTCGGCCACCGGCTTGAATACCCAGGGGTTTGTCGCCCGTGAGGGCGGAGAATCGGCGGAGTAGGAGAGCATACCCTCTCAAAACGGGAGGGCCCATGAGGCATCTCGGAAGAAGGGTGGTGGATAGCTGCCATAAATTCGAAATCCGAAGCACGAATATCGATATTCGAATTTCGTGCTTTAGAAACATGCTTCCAGGAAGAGTGCCAAATGACTCCCGCAGCGGTTTGTTTCGACTACCGCGGCACCCTGGTCGATCATCGCACCGACCGGGCGTTTCCCGAAATGGTGGCGCTGCTGAAGTGTTTGCAGCAGAAAGGTATCCGGCTCGCCGTGGTGAGCCGGTTTCCTGCCCACCTGCTCGAAGAGCGGCTGGGGGACCTGAAAACCTATTTCGGGGAATACGTTTTTTCCAGCAGCGGCAGCGACAAGTTGTCGTGCATCCGGCGGTTTGCCGCAGATATCGGCGTAGAGGTCTTGGGCCGCATCTGTTTCGTGGATGACAAGCCGGCCAATCTGCTCCCGGTGGCCCGGAAATCGACGATCCGGGCCATCGGGTTTGCCGGAAGCGGCAAATATCCGGAAACCGCCGGCGCCTGCAAAGAGGCCGGCATCCCCTTTGCCGACTCCGCAGACCGGCTCGAGCAGCTCATCCTGGCAGAATGAGCCCCGGTGCCAACGCCTCCAACCTTGCATCCCCACCCCGGCATCCTTACCTATTACCTTGAAGTTTCATAAGAGCCCCGCCGTTGGCCGCGGCGGGATTCAAGATTCCAAATTCAAGATTCTCCGGCGGGAGATTTATACGAATCTTTTGGTCTTAACCGGCCAG
>CAYPFH010000232.1:0-6660 GCA_964409825.1 uncultured Desulfobacterales bacterium
TAGCGATGGGGCCGGTGCCCATCTGGCGAAGGCTTCCCCAAAGTGCGGCGATCCAAGGCGTTACCGATGCGGCGTACAGCCCATAGACCGGAGGGAGCCCCGCCAACATGGCGTAGGCCATGGCCTGGGGGATGAGTACCACTGCTACGGTGAGGCCGGCGACGGCATCGCTGCGAAACGTCGGCGCATCATAACCCTTGAGCCATTCAAGGAAGGGAAACAGCCGGTATGCCGAAGAAACGGAGTGATTTGTATGTGCCATCGCATGCCCGCCCTTGCGGGAGAAGCCGGGTTTGAATCGAGGAAGAAAGAATAACGGTAAAAATCGTAGAAAATTCAGGCATCGCCGTCAAGAACAAAGCCGCTACCGAATTGACACTCTGCTGCCCATTGGGTATTGGTAATCAATAAGTGTCAAGGACGTCTGGCTGACCTTCTCCTGTATCGGCGATCGTTGCCGGAAACAGGTTCTTACAACCCATTTCAAACCGGTTTTTTTTCTTCTTTTTATATTACTATTTACGCCCGAAGCGAAAATAGGGGGTGATATGCAAGTCTATCCGATTCCGATGGTGCCGGGACCGGTAAAGGTCCCCGAGCCTGTTTTGACGGCGTACCAGGTCAACTTCGGGTCCGCGGATCTGGAGCCGGAGTTCTTCGACCTGTACGACCGCTTAGAGGCGAATCTGCAGCGGATTATGGCCACGAAAAACCGGGTGGTCATCGCCTCCGGAGAGGGCATGCTGGCGCTGTGGGGCGCGTTGAAGAGCTGCCTGGTGCCAGGAGACCGCGTGCTTTCCATCGCCACCGGCGTCTTCGGCGACAGCATCGGCGACATGGCAAGCCAGGTCGGGGCCGAGGTGAAAAAGGTCTCTTTTTCCTATGACCGAACCCTTTCCGACATGAACGAATTGAAAACCGCGATCCGCGGGTTTCAACCCAAGATGATCACTGCCGTCCACTGCGAGACGCCTTCCGGGACGCTGAATCCCCTGTCCGAACTCGGCGCCCTCAAAAACGAGTCGAAGGTCCCGCTGTTTTATGTGGATGCGGTGTCGAGCATCGGCGGAACACCGGTGCTCACCGACGAGTGGCACATCGACCTTTGCCTGGGCGGCTCCCAAAAATGCCTTTCCTCTCTGCCGGATCTGTCGTTCATCGCCGTAAGCAATGCAGCCTGGAAAATCATCGAGCAAGTCGGCTACGCCGGTTACGACGCGCTGGGCTCCTTTCGCTCGGCCCAGGCCGACCGCTTTTTCCCATACACCCCGAACTGGCAGGGCATCTCCGCTCTGAACACCGGGGCCGAGCTGATATTGAACGAGGGGCTGGCAGAGTGTTTTGCGCGCCACGAAGCGGCGGCCGATCTCTGTCGAAAAGGATTGAAAAAAATCGGCATCGACCTTTTTCCCGCCGCCGAAGCGGTCTGTTCTCCCACCGTGACGGCGGCCAGGGTCCCGGAAGACATCTCATGGGAGAATTTTGACGCCCGGTTGAGAACCGAAGGCCTGGCGGTCGGCGGCAGCTATGGCCCCATGGCCGGCAGGGTTTTCCGGATGGGGCACATGGGATCTCAGGCTGACGAGGATCTGGTCAGACAGGCGCTGGGAGTGATACAAAAAGTTATGCCGGTTTAGCCAGTTGAGCCAGTTGCCAGTTAAACGCGGTTAAGAATCCTTTAGAAGATTTTCCCATTTCGCGGAACGCGAAATCATTAGAAAACCACGCCAGCGATTTTCTCAGAACACGGGGGGATCCTCGGGGGGTTCGACTTCCTGGGGAAAATCGCTGAACGGAAACGGCAGGGGGTTTTCCACCACCGTCACATAGCGCATGATCCGGTAGGCATAGGTGGCCACCTTGTTGCCGAATCGGCGAACCGGCTCGCTGGTCCGCCGGGTGATCAGCAGGTGGATGTACTGAAAGACCACCACTACCTGAAGGACCAGTTTGAGAATCTCCAGGGCCACCAGGTAAAAAATCGTGTACAGCAGCCGGACGGCGATGCGCTTTCTGTCCAGGGTTGCGGGGGGCAGTTCTGCCACGGGAACCTCCATTGTTGGGGGTTGATGGTTCTGTGCTGTTTTTGGGCAAGGGGTAAGAAAGTGCAGAGAGTGTTAGAGTTTAGAAATTCCATCTTTTTTTAAAGCTGGAGCAAAGCGACTCCTTTACTCTAGGCACTTTTAGGCACTCTATGAACTCTAGGCACTTTTTTTCCGACTCTATCCTTTTTTGAGAACCTGTCTCTTGTCGAGTTTTGCTTTGGCCTCCAATAGCGCCCGGTACTCGTCTAAATCTTCATCGATGCCGCTGCCGAGGTCCATCGATTCAATCCGCTCCGGGCCGAAAGGAAGCTTGACAAATATCCGCCGCTCCATTTCTTCGGATTTTTCCCAGAGCCATGCAAGCCTTTGGCGGTAGTCCTCCCGCCGGCCATATCGTTCCAGGATGTAAGCCATCCGCTCCGCCATGGAAACGATCCGGTCGTGAAGCACCCGTTTGTCTGCGTAATTGACGATTTCGGCCTCGTCGGGCGACTCGCAGGCAAAATAGGCGTCCAGCTTCACATGCTGGCGGATGATTTCACCCACCTCGAAAAAGCCCCGGTCGGCAAGGAGCCTGCCGCCGGTTTCGGTGTGCATCTCTCCGGTCTGAAAGCTGCGGGTCTTGGTGATGTCGTGGAGCAGGGAGGCAGCCTCCACCATGCCGCGGTCCATATCGAGACCCGTTTCTCGAAGCCGGTCGACCAGAAAAAGCGCGACCCGGCACACCTGTATGGAGTGGGCGACGATGTGCTCCATCATCTCCATCTCGCAGATCAGGTCGCAGCACTCTCTTTGGGTTGGAATTCGCATCGGCCCTGCATTCCAGATAAAACCGCCGTCGTGTTCTTAATTTATACCAGACAACGAAACTGAAGGCCAGTTGCGAGTGCGGCCGTTTTGGGCTAGTTTCATACGCGGGGAAAAGTACAAAGAGCGGCTTGCTTGTTTTAGGATGAATGCTGGTTTATTTTTAAGCAGTTTTCCATCAAACTCCAGTTGCATCCAGCCGGCGGCCACCCGGGACCTTTCTGGATAACCGCATTATCCTTTTGGCGGTATCATGAATCCTGAAAGTTGAGTAAATAAAAAATATTCACGGAGGGAATCTTTACAATGCCACAACCAATCTATCTGGACTACAACGGCACCACCCCCCACGACCCGGCGGTAATCGAGGCCATGCGGCCGTTTTTCGAAACCGAATTCGGCAACCCTTCCAGCAGTCACTGGTACGGCATCGCCCCGAAGCGGGCCGTGGAAGCCGCCCGCCGGCAGGTGGCGGCGCTGCTCGGCTGCATGCCCGAAGAAGTGATCTTCACCGGCGGGGGCACCGAAGCCAACAATCACGTAATCAAGAGCATGGCCGGCGCCCGCTACGCCGAGGGGACCCACATCATCACCAGCCGAATCGAGCACCCGGCGATTCTCGAGGTGTGCCGGTTCATGGAGGACCACGGCTTTTCGGTCACCTACCTGCCGGTGGACGAAACCGGGCTTGTGAGCCCATCCGACGTCGCCGCAGCCGTCACCGATGCCACCGTCTTGATCACCATCATGCATGCCAACAATGAGGTCGGCACGATCCAGCCGATCGAGGAAATTGCCGAAATCGCCAACCGCCATGGAATTCTCTTTCACACCGACGCGGCCCAGTCTCTGGGAAAGATCCCGGCCAAGGTGGACGAACTCGGCGCCGGCCTGCTCTCGGTGGCCGGCCACAAGCTTTACGCCCCCAAGGGAGTGGGGGCGCTGTATCTGCGAAACGGGATCGAGCCGAAGATTTTCTGCCACGGTGCCGGCCAGGAACGCGGCATCCGCGCCGGCACCGAAAACGTAATGGAAATCGTGGGATTGGGAAAAGCCTGTGAAATCGCCGAAAGAGACCTTTTTAAAACCAGCGCCCACCTGGCAGCCATGCGCGATCGCCTGGAGGCGGGGATCCAGTCTGCGCTTTCCGACGTCCGGTTCAACGGCCACCCGGAAAAACGGCTTCCCAATACCTGCAGCGTCTCTTTTTTCGGACTGGAGGCCAACCGGATCCTGGAGGAAATCGGCCTGGAGGTGGCGGCATCGGCCGGTGCCGCCTGCCATTCGGACCGGGTTGAAATCTCCCACGTGCTGGCGGCGATGAACATCCCTGTAGAATGGGCCAAGGGAACCCTTCGCTTTACCACCGGCCGGATGACCACAGAAGAAGAAATCGACCGGGCCCTGGAAGTGGTCGTCGACGCGGTAAAGCGGCTGGGCAGGGGCGCCGGTTGACCGGCCGAATCGTCGATAAATGGAAAAGGTGATGCAATGATTATCGACATCAGCGGCGGCACGTCCATTGATACAGTCAAGGACTTGGGGCCGGAGCAACGGCATATTGTCCAGAAATTATTTGCATGGGCCGCCACGGTAGAATCCGTGGCTCGGTTTCGGGAACTCAAGAAAAAGGCGCTGGCCGACGGTTGGAACAACTCCGGCCCGGTGCAGGAAATCCGCGCCCTTTCTTTGGTCGCCAAAGAACTTGAGGGCCGGATTCGGCGCCGGTTGCAAAATGTGTAAATGTTGGGAATATCCCTATTTTCTCCTTATAAAATCGCCTCAGCGATTTTATAAGTTGACCACCTTGTCGGCCAGCTGCATGGCCGTGACGATGTCGAGCATGTTGGTGGTCTGGCCCACCTGCTTTTTTGACAGAAGATCAAAGTGGGTCAGGCAGGTGCCGCAGACCAGAATGCTCAGCCCCTGTTTTTCGTAGCGCTGCAGCACGTCGAGCACGGCCGAATCGTCGATGGTCAGCTTCACCCCGCTGTTGACGAAAACCAGCCGCCACAGCTCCGGCCCCATCTCTTCCAACGTCTTGATGAAGTTGACCATCAGTGCCCGGCCCAGATCGTCGTCTCCGGTGCCGAGCCGGTCGGCACTGCACATGACCAGAATTTTCTTTGCTGCCGCTTCGGATACGGGCGCGACGGCCGGTTCGGAAAGCGGTTCATTCCCGCCGGCGCCGATGATCGAAAAATCATCTCCTTCCCGTGCCAGGGAAACGGCAAATCCCTTCGATTCCAGAAACCGCTTCACGTTCTGCTGGGAGGCTTCGTTGTCCAGGACGACCTTGACCTTCCCCGCCCCCTCCTGCTCTATGGCGGCCTTGGTCTGAAGAACCGGTGCCGGACAGGCCAGCCCCCGGGCGTCGATTTCTTTCATTTTCCTTGCTCCGCAATGAACCAGGTTCAGGGTTCTGTGTTCAGAGGTTCTGGGTTCTGGGTTCAGAGGTTCGGGGTTCGGGGTTGTATGTTCAAAGGCTCGGGAGGCTATAGGATGAATGTTTTCTAAACCACTGAACCTTCCAACCTTTGAACCCTGAACCCCGAACCGATAACCCAAAATTTTCTATAATAAAAAATTATCTAACAAAAATTCTTTCTTCCGGCCCTTCCAAAACCTTTCCGATGACGGCGGCGGCGTCGACGCCGGCGTTCTTCAGGGCATCCACAAGTTCGCCCGCTTTTTCATCGGCCACACAGATAAGCAGCCCTCCGGAGGTCTGGGGATCGTATAGAAGATCTTCGACCGCCTGTTTCACCTCGGCTCCGCGCTCGACCATATTCTGCCGAAATTCACGGTTTTTGTAAGCGCCGGCCGGAATCAGTCCCATGGCCGCGTAGTCGAAGGCCTCGGCAATCAAGGGTACGGCCGAAGCCTCGATCCGGACGCTGTACCCGCTTTTTTCCACCATCTCGGCAAGGTGCCCGATCAGGCCGAAGCCGGTCACGTCGGTGCAGGCATGCACCGGAAAATCTGCCATGACCCGGGCCGCATCCCGGTTCAGTCCGGCCATCAGCCGGGTGACAAAATCCGTGATCTTTTCCGAGGCCAGACCCGCCTTGACAGCGGTGTTGACGATGCCGGTGCCCAGGGGCTTGGTGATCACCAGCCGGTCCCCCGGCTGAAGGGTTTTCTTGGTCAAGACCCGGTCCGGGTGAATGAAGCCGGTGACGGACAGCCCGTATTTGAGCTCCTTGTCCTCGACGCTGTGACCGCCGATCAGGACGCAATCGGCCTCTTTGAGCTTGTCGATGCCGCCCTGGACGATCTCCCGCAAAACGGAAAGGTCCATCTCTTTGGCCGGAAAGGCGACCAGGTTCATGGCGGTCTTGGGGACCCCGCCCATGGCATAAACGTCGCTCAAGGCGTTGGCCGCGGCGATCTGGCCGAACATGTACGGGTCGTCTACGACCGGAGTGAAAAAATCGACCGTCTGGATCAGGGCAAGATCGTCTGACACGCGATAGACCCCGGCGTCGTCCGCACGCAAAAGCCCCACGATCACGTTGGGGTCGGTGGGAAAATCAAGCCCGCAAAGCGTCCGCTCCAGGTCCCCCGGCGGCAGCTTCGACGCTCAGCCGGAGCCGCTGACGGTCTCGGTGAGCCTTTTTTTCAGTTTCTCGTCCATTGCTTCGCTTGGCAAATTCGCTGACGCGTATTTACAAAAGGCGGCTTCGCCGCCGGTGTAAAAATAATTTGCGCTTATCCGGAATCCTCCAGCTTGGGGCCGCCGGAGGCCGAAGGATTTGGGTTTGGAGGGCCACGCTCCGTCGTGGCCGGGATTTGGTCGTTACCGGCA
>CAYPFH010000233.1:0-1820 GCA_964409825.1 uncultured Desulfobacterales bacterium
CGTGCTTTCGACGATGGGGTTCAGGAAACGCATGAAATCATCCCCGTCCCCTTGTTACGTCCCCTTGTTACTTTCTGCGCGAGATGGTTTTTCAATGAACGAAGCGGCAGATGCCGGGAAAAAGGGATATCGCGTATAGAGGGATATTCAGCAGGCCTGCTTCTTTTTTCAAGTTCAGGAGCGTTGTCCTTGCGGCGATCTCCGGTTTGAATTTCTTGATGTAAAACGCCAGGCTTTTGCTTTTCGGGTTGATGCCGGCCTTTGCCTCTATCGGAATAATCAGATCGCCGTGCTCGAAGACAAAGTCGACTTCCGCTGTACCGGCGCTTTGCCAATAATACAGCTCCGGGTGGTGGTGCGACTTCAGTTGCTGCGCCACATAATTCTCGACGAGCGCCCCTTCAAACTGGCGGAAAATCATCTCGCCGTTTACCATGACGGCAGGGTCCAGGTCGGTCATTGCCCCCAGCAATCCCACATCGAGAAGATAGATTTTGAAGATGCCGGTTTCACGATACGCTCGAAGCGGCTGTCTGGCAGTTTTTATGCGGTGTGACTTGAATATGAGGCCGGATTGCTCCAACCAGGCGATCGCGTTTGAAAAATCCCTCAGACGGGCGCTTTTTTTCACATTGGAGAGAACGAATTTCTTGTTTTCCCTGGCAAGCTGGCCCGGAATCGCTTCCCACACCATGGAGAGTTTGGGTATATCCGGGGCGTTTGCATACTTGGCAAAATCCAACGTGTATGAAAGGAGAATGTCCTTTTGAATCTTTCGCACCGCGAGAAGGTCTCGGGTTTTTACATACCGGGAGATTGCCTCGGGCATTCCCCCCGTCACATAGTACGTCCTGAGATGATCGATCAGCTTCCGGTGTATCGGTTCCGGAAGAGGGGTGCATTCTTGAACGCCCGACACATAATGTGCCAGGTCGGATTCGCCGACGGCATCCAGAAATTCGATGAATGTCATCGGATGGAGGTGCAAAAACGCGACCTTGCCCACCGGAAATGAACCCGGCCGGGACAAGGTGATGCCCAGCAGGGAGCCGGCGGCGGCGATGTCGAGCTCCGGCATGTCCTCGTTGAAATATTTCAAGGACTTCAGGGCGCCGTTGGAAGCCTGGATTTCGTCGAATACAACAAGATCCGCCTCCGGTCGGATCCGACGACCGGAATATAGCGACAGATTTCGAATGATGTCGGCCGGCCGCACACGGTCTTCAAAAAAAGCTTTGAGACCCGGGTCCTCCTCGAAGTTGAAATACGCCAATCCGTCGTATTCGGTATTGCCGAAAGCCTTGAGAAGATGCGTCTTCCCGGTTTGGCGAGCGCCGATCATCAGCAGCGGCTTGCACTTTTCGGCGCTTTTCCACTCGATCAGTCGGTTGTAGGCTTCTCGTTTCATGCTACATTCATAAGAATTTTGTGAAAAAATGTCAATTATTCGTTGGAAAAATGTGGTTTTATTCACGAAATACATTGAAAAAAATGCCATTTAAAAACTCAATCCGCTTCGCTCCTTGAAACACCATCTCGCGCAAAGGCGCAGAGACGCAGAGACGCAGAGAAAAAACGAATCACCATTTGGCTTTTCAAGCGGCGCTTTCCCAGATGTCCGAAGCCCTCCAGGTCCTGAACGGATCCGCCTCGAGGGTACCGAGAAAGGAACTCAGCTGAGAATGTTGGGCTTCACAAGTTCAGCCCAACCTACGCGCTATGTGCGTGAAGCGCGTAAGCGGGTTATCGAGGACTTCGTCGGCGGCTTTCGACGATTGGGTTCAGGAAACGCATGAAATCATCCCCGTCCCCTTGTTTGA
>CAYPFH010000233.1:1920-6615 GCA_964409825.1 uncultured Desulfobacterales bacterium
ATGATCTCAGCCAGGTGGGCCGCTTTTTTGAAATCGGGATCGCCGGTGACGATGGCGGCGGAATGGCGGACGGCGCAGGCAAGGGCAAAGCAGTCGGCATAGGAAATCGGATAATCGGCCTTGATTTCGGCCGCTTCGAAAACGAGGGCGTCCGGGACCGGCAAAATTTGGATGCCAAGCTGATGCACCCGGCTCAGCACCTCCATTTTCTTGACTTCGCCGAAGCGCCTTTTGGTGATATAGAGAATTTCTCCGAGGTTGATCGCGCACATCAGGCGGACGCTTCCTTCCCCGATGCCCCGATCGAGGATCTTTGCTACGGTCTTCGCACCAGCCTCGTTTTGGAAAAAGGCCAGCAGCGCGTGGCTGTCGAAAAGATAGCGCTCCGTCACTCTCTGAAATCCTTCCGGCGTTCGTCGAGGAGTTCATCGGAGAGGGAAGGAGCTGCGGGAAGACAGCCTCTGGCCTCGGATACAGGGTTTTTCGACGGCGGTACGAAATAAATGATGCTGCCGTATTCGAAGACCTGCAGTTCGGCCCCCGGCTCGATGTTGTATTTTTTTCGGATGGCAGCCGGTATCACCACCTGCCCCTTTGCCAGCACCTTGACTTTTTGCATCGTTGCGCTCCAAGAAAGTTTAACATTAAATGAATTTGTAATACAATTTACTGTATTTGTCAAACATCAATCCACCGACTACACAGATCTAAGCTGAATACCCTGGTGCGAATGGTTTTTTAATCGGTGTAACCGGCTATATCCGTGGATAAAAAGAAAGGATAACAGAGCGTATGACCCAATCAACCTTCGAATCACTCATCGAGAAAATCGACGCCCGCAATGCCGTCATTGGCATCGTCGGCCTGGGCTACGTCGGGCTTCCCCTGGCGCTGAGGTTCGCAGAAGTCGGTTTTCCGGTGATCGGCCTGGACATTGATCCGAAAAAGACCGAGGCCTTAAACGCCGGCATAAGCTACATCCGCCACATCGGCCAGAAGCGGGTCAAACAGGCCGTCGACAGCGGGCTGCTTTCGGCCTTCACCGATTTTTCCAAGGCCGCAGATGCCGACGCCATTTTGCTGTGCGTGCCCACGCCGCTAAACGAGCACCGCGAGCCGGACCTCACCTACGTGGTGTCGAGCCTTCAGACCATATTGCCGCACCTTCGCAAGGGCCAGCTTCTTTCGCTGGAGAGCACCACCTACCCGGGCACGACCACCGAGGTCATGCGGCCGCCGGTGGAAAAAGCCGGGTTTTCCGTCGGCGAAGACTTTTTCATCGTCTACTCGCCCGAGCGGGAGGACCCGGGCAACCCCAACTTTACCACCAGCACCATTCCCAAGGTCTGCGGCGGGGAGACCGAAAGGTGCCTTGCAGCCGGAAAGCGCCTCTACGAGTCGGTGATCGAACAGGTGGTGCCGGTTTCGTCCACCATGGCCGCGGAGATGACCAAGCTTCTGGAAAACATCTACCGATCGGTGAACATCGGCCTGGTCAACGAACTTAAGATCGTGGCCGACCGGATGGGCATCGACATCTACGAGGTGATCCAGGCCGCCTCCACCAAGCCGTTCGGCTTTACCCCCTTTTACCCGGGCCCGGGCCTGGGCGGCCACTGCATCCCGATCGATCCGTTCTACCTGACCTGGAAGGCCCGCGAATACGGGGTCAACACGCGGTTCATCGAGCTTGCCGGCGAGATCAACACCGCCATGCCCCAGTTCGTGGTGACCAAGGCCATGGAGGCGCTAAACGACCGGGGAAAGGCGCTTAAAGGATCCAAGGTCCTGATCCTCGGAATCGCCTACAAAAAGAATGTGGACGACGACCGGGAATCGCCCTCCATGGAGATCATGACCCTGCTGGAAAAAAAAGGGGCCAAGATCGCCTACTCGGACCCGTTTATCCCGAAGTTCAAGAAGATGAGAAAGTACGACTTCGACCTTGCCTCCGTGGAGCTGACCGCCGACAACCTGGCCGCCTTCGACTGCGTGGTTCTGGCCACGAACCACGATGGGTTCGACTACGATCACATTCTCGATCATGCGCAGCTGATCGTGGATACGCGGGGGGTGTACGGTCGGAACTTGGAGAAGGTGGCGAAAGCATAAATCCGCTGACGCGGATTTATTAAACGCGGCTTCGCCGCTTGAAAAGCCATATGTTTTTTCTCTGCGCCTCTGCGCGAGATGGTGTTTCCATGAGCGAAGCGAATTGAGTGTTTACTCCGTGTCATCCGCGAAATCCGTGCCAAGGGCCGGTTTCAACCCCACAATACGGCGACAGGATATTGCGCGATCTTTTGGTCGTGACTGACCAGGGTCAGGTTTTCGGCAATCGCCTGAGCGATCAGCATGCGGTCGAAAGGGTCGCGATGGCGGGGCGGCAGTTTCGCCGCCGCTTCAGCGTGGGAAAAGGTGATCGGCAGCTTTTCAAAGCCGCTGTCTTCAACTCCGGTTTCGATGGTATCGGGCAGTTCGAGCCGGCCCAGGGAAACTTTTATGGCAGCTTCCCATGCCGTTGCCGCACTGACGAAAACCACATCGGCATCCGAGATGGCCGAACGGGCCGCTCGGGGCAGCCGAGCATCGTCGGTTCGCCACCAGAGAAAGGCATGTGTGTCCAAAAGAAGCTTGTCAGTCCTCAACGCATTCTCCACTGAAGGCATCGAGCAGCTCGGCAGGCAGCGGATCGTCAAAGTTGTCGGCGATGCGAACCTTTCCCTCCCATCCACCGGGTTGGCGCTTAATCTTCACCTTGTGCAACGGGACAAGACGGGCAAGCGGCTTGCCGGCCTTTGCAATCAGGATCACCTCGCCGTTGGCGGCTCGCTCCACAAGCTTGGAAAGATGGGTCTTGGCGTCGTAAAGATTGTAGACAGCGTCCGGCATAGGGACCCTCCTTGTTGGTCTGCATTGACCAACCATATGCCTTGTCGCCGATAGTGTCAACATCGAACAGAAACCCATTAAGCGGCCATCCGGAGGGTAGTGAGCTTTCGAAACGGTGGTATCGGTGGTAACGTCTACAAAAAGCATGGATTCTGTTGGCCATTTTTTTGCTGCATGAACCGATGCGGTGGATTTTAGATCATCTATTCGATCGGAGCACTACATGACCGCAAACATTAGCAATATAGTAAAGGAATTTCGTAACCATTCACGGGGGTAAGGCGCCCCATGTTCACCATATCCGTGCCCGGTAAGCGTTTACAGGGTGCCGCAGATGCAAGGCTTCGGGCGCGCAGACGTACTGGTCGTACTTCAAGTGCCCGGTAACGCAGCAGATGCGGCACCCTGTGAACGCTTACGGAATTTCAGGGACTCACCTTGGAGGACCAGGAGTATGTAGCGGGCATAATTAAGAAGCAGCTTCGCGAATAAATAGCGCGATTCCTTGAAGCGGACCGTTGCCGTTCCGTCCGTCCAATCCTGTCATCCTGTCGGACAATTGCTGTTTGAAAAAAGAAGAGGAAGACGGACGGTGGAACCGACTGCGGCCATCAACCGAAATCCATGCCATGCCTTTAAAAAGGTTGTGCCGGGATGTCAACCCTGCGAGAGACTGTAAAATGTGAATCCAAATGTTTAAATGTTGAGAACGTCCCTTTTATCCCGCGTCCCTTTTATCCCGACAGAATGCAAGGATTACACGGATTGCGATTGACAGCCTCTATCTATTCAGGCACGTTGAGCCAATAGGAGGCGACCATGCCGACCCCAGACAACAAACTCTACCTGTACGAGGCCATCGAACTGCGTGCCGAATACGATGCACGCATCAAGACGATCAAGGATTGCCTGCCGGAGACCCGGCGCAACCGAAGCCGCCTGTCCTTCGCACGAGACGACGACAGCCATCGGCGCCCCAGCGCGGACTTCGATGTTGCCAAGGCCCGCGAGTCTCTGCGGACGATCGAGTTCAAGCGTCGCAAGCTCAACAGCGCCATCCAGAAAGCCAATTTCGGCCACAGCATGGCATTCGAGGAAGACAGCGTCAATTTGAATGAAGCCCTCGAACTGCGCAAGGCCCTCAACGAGCGCATCGGCGAGCTGCACACCCAGGTGACCAGCTCCGCCTACGAGCGGGTCATTTACAAAGAAGGGCGCGACATCGTGGAAGAAAACGAGGTTTCCCACGAGGAATCCGTTCGGCAGCTCGAAGCGGCAAGGCGTTCGTTCCGAACCTTGAACCGTGAAATTCGAAAAGCGGCTTACGAGGTCGTCGTAGATTTCAAAGAAGAGTAGCGGTCTCGCAGCGGAATGGCCGAGGTATTCTGCTCATGGTGCAAACTCGGAAACGGCGGATGGAGACAGGGGAGCAAGTGCAAATGTTCCGGCGACGGGACATAGCCCAGGCGCGGCGACTGTGACAGCCGAAACTCACGGAGGGCTGAACACCCATAACAGTCCGGAAAAGCCGAGCAGCCCCAGAGCCGGAAACTTCATAGCAAGCACAGCCTCTCAGCCCCGCAGCATCATGGCTCCGCGTCTCCATCCGCCTTTCCGGCACCACATGTGCAAGTCCTCAAGGGCTTGACACGGGGCGATAAAATGTCTCTCAATGCTCCGCTTGACCATAACGGCTTTAATGGCTATGCAGGTCGTAATGGCGATTATGCAAAAAATGCGAGGGGCATAATGAAAACGAGAGGTTGATTGGAAAACTGAGGAACTTAAGATGTCCCGCTATTT
>CAYPFH010000234.1:0-6614 GCA_964409825.1 uncultured Desulfobacterales bacterium
ACAACCTGAGCGCCGCCTCTTTAAACCGTTATAACGTACTGCTGTTCATCCTCCAAGACAAGCGTCTGCACTCCAAGGAAAAACAGGACCGGCAATACAAGAGCATTGTCATGGAAGCCCTCGGATTTCTCTTCGGGGCGTACAGCCAGAAGCGGCGCAGACTAGGCCCCATGGCGGTGATCCATCCGATCCGGTCGGCCGCGCTTTACTGCAGAGCCGTGTCCCGGGTCGGCGCCGTCGATCTTCTGACAGCGCTGTTTCACGATGTGCTCGAGGACATTCACCCTGGCAAGTTCGAAAACAGCCTCTGGAAAGAGATGGAGTCGGAGCTTTTCGCAATTCTCAAACGGTTGGGCCCTCGAAACGAGCAGCGGCTGACCGAGAATCTGCTCCACCTGACCAAGCTGGAAGAAGAGTCCTACTACGAGTATATCGGCCGTTTACTTGAGCACTGCGCAGATTCGACGGAGTTGGTTCGGATCAAACTGGCAGACCGCCTCGACAATACGCTGGACATGCGGATCGATCTGCGGGACCCTCTGGAGGGGATCGACTTTTTCCAGACCATCTTTCAGATTCTGTTCGTTGCCAACTACCGGCCGAGAAGCAACGAACCGCATCCCACCACATCCACGGTGCTCAACGGGGCCCGGCGGCTTCACCAGCTTTTTAAAAACGCGGTGCTGCTGTCCATTGTCCGCCGCAGGATCGACCGCCGCTCCGCCCGAAGGTTTCGCACTCTTTTCGATGCGGTGGCCACCGCCAGTCTCAGAGAAGCCCAGCGAACCCTTCTCCACCTGATCCGCCATCATCAGACCGACATCGGCCGGCAGAGAACGCTCTTTTTCGAAGCCATGGAGTACTGCCACGGGGGGCGGATCGACCTGGTGACCAAGCCGGACAGCCGCTATCTGCTCGACGGGCTTTTTTCCACGTACTTTGCCGTTGCGGGCAAAAAAGAGCTCGGCCAAAGGCTCGATCTGCTGTATCAGAACAAGCCGCTGATGATCGAAGCGTCCATCGCCTTTATCACGATTTTCTTAAGTTTCCTCAATGACGAACGCTTCTACGTCAAGGGAATCAGCGCAAAGGGGATCGAACCCAAGTAAGGAGACAGTAGACAGGAGACAGTAGACAGGAGACAGCTCCGCCGCTGGCCGCCGGGGCGGTCAGGTTGATCAAACCTGAAACTTATGTCGAAGCCCCTGACGGTGGAGGGACGCGCGCAGTCTAGTCCGTGTTGCCAGAAATGCCCCAATACCGGCCACGACGGAGCGTGGCCCTCCAACCTCCAAAACCCAAGGTGGGGGCAGGTCGGTTATTGCCGCCGGCCTCGGTCGAAGTTTCACATAAGCGGAGTCTCTGGCCGCCAAGGCGTCCAGTTTGATCAAATGTGAAACTTCCTCCGGAGCCTCTGCCGGTGTAGTCAACGGCCTCCGTGCCGTTCATAAAGGCACGACACGGAGGTCGTGCCCTACAAAAACCCCGGCTTCGACCGAAGTTTCACATAGGGAGACAGGAAAGTGCAGCAGCCAAACGCCGGAAGTCCTTTCTGGAAGAATAGTGAAAGTCATCCCTGCAAAATGGGTTTCATCCAATCGTGGAAGGATTTTATTCTGACTTCTGACTACCGGCTACTGAGTTTTACACAAATCCCCATACGGATCGAAAAGGAGCCGCTCCTTGTTCACAGTAAAAGACATCCTCGCATTGGCGGTGCAGATCGAAAGCAATGGAGAAGAGATCTACCGCCGGGCCCTTCGGCGCAACCCATCGGGGGAGCTGGCCGAGCTGCTTTCCTGGATCGCTGAAGAAGAGGCCCGGCACGGGGAATGGTTCGAGGAGATGGGCCGGAAGACGGCCCCCGAACCTGTCGAAGGGACCCTGGAGAAGATGGGAAGGATCATGCTTCGATCTTCGGTGCAGGATCAGTCCTTTTCCCTCGACGAAGCCGACTTGTCCCGGGCCGACGAGGCCGACCGGGTGCTGGCCATGTCCATCGAATTCGAGGAGGACACCGTGGCCTTTTACCGGATGATGAGGCCCTTTTTAGAGGATCCGGAAGCGATCGAGGCCCTGGACCGGATCATCGAGGAAGAACAGCGGCACATTGAAAAGCTTGGCGCCCTGCGAAAAGAACTGCAGCAGGAAGAAAAAAAGGTATAGATGGGCGATGCCACCGGGAAGTCTTCGGTTCAGAGGTCATCTGCCCGGCTCCTTCGGTTCAAAAAGCCCCTCGTTTGGACATTGTCTTTTTGGAAATTGGATATTGTTTGTAATTTGGAATTTGGTGCTTGTGATTTTCCTCTATTGTATCCAACTCGGCCACAGCCGAACAAGGAACCTCCCATGACCTCCAAAAAATACGAGCTGCCCGCCGACGCTCTGAGATCGATCTGCGATCCGAAGAAGTTTTCCTTTCGCAGCACCGCCGAGATCCAACCCCTGGAAGGGGTCATCGGACAGAAGCGGGCCGTTCAGGCGATCGAATTCGGCCTGGAGATGAACAGCGCCGGATATAACATCTGTGTGACCGGGGCGGAGGGAACCGGCAAAAAAACCATCGTCAGCCAGATTGCCGGCGAATATGCCAAGCGGCGCAAAGCTCCCGTGGACTGGTGCCTGGTCCACAACTTCAGGGACGAATATCGCCCGGTCGCCGTGGCCGTTCCCACCGGCAGGGCCAGTCACTTCAGCCGGAAAATGGCCAAGATCATCGAAGAACTCAAAAAAGCCATTCCCGAAGCCTTTGCCGGCGAGACCTTTCTGAAAAAAAAGGCCGAGATCCAGAAAAAGTATAGCCGTCGTCGATCCCGCCTCCTTTCCCGGATCGAGGCCATGGCTGCCGAAAAAGACATCCATGTGTCTCAGAGCGACAGCGGACTGGGCACGGTGGTCTTAAAAGAGGGCGAACCGATGTCCCGGGAGCAGTTCGAAGCGCTTGCGGCTGAAGAGCGGAAAAGAATCGAAAAAAATCTCCGCCTCATCAATCATGAACTGGAGGGGGCCGCACGAAAGATCGGCCGGATCGGGCAGTCCCTTCACGAAGAAATCGAAAAACTGGTCGATGCCGAAACCCGCATGCTTCTGCGACAGCAGTTTGCGCCGCTTCGAGAGGAGTTCCTGGCGCTGTCGCCGGTTCTGGCCTATCTGGACGCTGTGGAGCAAAACATCGTCGAAAACATACAGGATTTTGTGCCGCAAAACGACGGACCCGGCGAAGACGGAAAGAACGGAGCCTCCGGCATCGATTCGGCTCTGAAGAAATACGAAGTCAACGTTCTTGTGGACAGAAGGGGGCAAAAAGGGGCGCCGGTGATCTACGAGGCCAATCCGACCTACACCAATCTTTTCGGGCAGATCGAAAAGCGGGCGGCGATGGGCTCGATGGCCGCCGATTTTACCATGGTCCAGGCCGGGTCGCTGCTCAAGGCCGACGGCGGATACCTGATCCTGGAGATCGAACCGGTGCTGACAAACAACTTCGTCTGGGACGCCCTCAAACGGACTTTGCAAAACGGATGCCTTGCCATCGAGGACATGGCCTCCGAACTCGGATATATTTCCGCCTTTTTGCGGCCGGAGCCGATTCCCGTCGATGTCAAGGTGATCCTGATCGGCAGCCCGTGGCCGTTTCAGATGCTCCAGGAGACCGACTCCAAGATGAGCAAGATTTTCAAGGTGCGGGCCGATTTCGACGACGAGGTGGCCAGAAGCGATCAGACAGAGCAGCAGTACGCCGGCTTTATTGCCCGGGTTTGTGCCCAGGAAGGGCTCCTTGCCTTCACCAACCGAGGAGTTGCCGCCATCATAGAGTTCGGTCAAAAAGCGGTGGCCGACACCCGGAAGCTGTCTCTGCGCTTCGGTCCGATCATGGGCCTGCTCGAGGAGGCGGACCACTGGGCCCGAAAGCGCAATGGACGGGCGGTCACCGACCGGGACGTGTTCCGGGCCTTCAAGGAGCATCGTTTCCGATACAACCTGGTCGAGGAAAAGGTCCAGGAGGCCTTTGCAGACGGCACTTTGTTGGTGGACGTCGACGGTGAAGAGGTCGGGCAGGTCAATGCCCTTACCGTCTACCAGGTCGGCGGCTTCTCCTTTGGCCGCCCGGCCCGCGTGACCGCAGAAGTGTTCATGGGTCGAAGGGGAATGATCAATATCGAAAGAGAGGTGGATCTTAGCGGAAGCACCCATGACAAGGGCGTAATGATCCTTTCCGGCTGCCTGGGCCGCATCTTCGCCAGGCGGTTTCCCCTGGCGCTGTCTATCAGCCTGACCTTCGAGCAGAGCTACGACGAGATTGACGGCGACAGCGCCTCATCCACGGAGCTGTACGCCATTGTGTCGAGCCTGGCAGAGGCTCCGATACGACAGGGCATCGCCGTTACCGGGTCGGTCAACCAGAAGGGGAAAATTCAGGCCATCGGAGGCGTGAACCGGAAGATCGAGGGCTATTTCGATGTCTGCACGGCTCGCAGCCTGACCGGGCGGCAGGGAGTCATCATTCCCAGGGCCAACGAAAACAACCTGATGCTCCGTCGGGATGTGGTCGAAGCGGTCCGGGATGGAAAATTTCACATCTACCGGGTGGAGACCATCGAGGAGGGGCTGGAGATTCTGACCGGAGAAACGGTCGGCACACCGGATGCAGCGGGAGTCTACGATTCGGATACCCTCTACGGCCGCGCACAACAAAAGCTGGAAGCATACGCCCGCCTCTCTATGCGAATCACCAGGGCAGAAGAAGAGGGCGCAGGCGATTCGCCGCCGGCAGGCGCCAAGCCATCACGCCCTTTTCCCTGATCTTCTCATTGGGTGGTGCCAGGTATTTTTGAGGCAGGTCGCAGATCTGCCCGGGTTTTTCTCCTGAGGCGGTCGGTGACTGCATCGATCAGCCGGCGCAGGCGGGCGAAGCTGCGGCGGTCGAAGTCGATCACCAGCCGCGGAAAGGATGCCAGGTCCGGTTCTTCGTCTTCTTCCGGAAGCGGGCCTGTCTGCCGGATTGTCCCGCCCGGAATGAGGATGTCTGAAAACTCGTCGCCCAGGGTCCGGATGAACTCTTCGGGGGCGGGCTTTAGAAACCTGAGAACCAGCTTTTCACGCACATAGCGAAGGCTGTGAAAGCCGCTGTAAAACCGATCGATGATGTCCACGGCGGCGTCGACGGATTCGACGACATCGAACAGCTCAAGATCGTTGGGTCCGATGTATCCGGGGATCTCGAGCTCCTTGCGCAGAAACTGCCGCCAGCGCTTCCAGTAGGAATCCCCCGGTTCTTCCACCAGGATGAGCGGCAGCGGGGGGTGCTTGCCGGTCTGCACAAGGGTCAGGGTTTCCATGGCTTCATCCATGGTGCCGAAGCCGCCGGGAAAGAGCACCACCGCATCGGCTTCCTTGAGAAACGCCACCTTCCGGTTGAAAAAGTACTTGTAGTTGATCGTGCGCGGTCCTCCGTCGATGATCGGATTGGGCCGCTGTTCAAAGGGAAGGCGGATGTTGACCCCGAAAGAGGCGTCGGGCCCGGCGCCTTCGTTCACGGCTTGCATGATTCCGGCACCGCCCCCGGTGATGACCATATATCCTTTTTCGGCCAGGGCCCGGCCCAGCCTTCTGGCAGTCAGGTAGACCGGACGGTCAGGCGCGAGCCGTGCCGATCCGAAGACCGTCACCTTGCGGGTCGAGCGGTAGGGGCCGAAAATCTTTCCGGTAAAGCGCATTTCTTTCAAGGTCGTGTTCATCAGCTTGAGATCGGCCGGATCGTTCGATTCCTGGCCTGCCTTGAGTGCTGCGATGATCATCTCCCGGACGATTTCTCCGCGTTGCACGCCGGTTTTTTCGATCAATGCATCGATCATATCGTCGATCGGCCCGTTTACCCGGGGAAAATGCAGGTCGGCCTGCAGTGGCGTTGACTTTTTCAATTCTATCCCTTTTCCTTTTTAAGCAGTTAGAATACAAACCTTAATGAAATCGCGGCAGCGATTTCATTAAGTGTGTTGAAAATTAAATCATTTTCGTGATATATTCAAGCAATTGCATTGACTTAATCGAAACGTTCCGGCATTTGTCAGGAGCCGGACCGGCAGTTTGGCGCCTTCACCGCCGAGGCGCCGAGGCCGCAGAGGATGCGCAGAGAAGATGGTGAAGGTTTTCTCTGCACTCTCGGCCGTGAGTTTTCTTTGAGCTGAAATACGTCACCAAAATGGTGCCTTCGGGCACCCGGGGAGATCGGTGCATGTCGAGATTGACGGTCTTCAGCCTGATCGTGATCGTTGCCGGGCTGCTGCTGCTCGGCTTCCAATCGCTGCAGGCTCTCATGCAAGTCGAGATCGCGTGGCAGGAGATTACCCTCGACGGGCTGATGAAGCCCGAACAGGTTGAATGGTTCCAATCGCTTTCCTGGTCTTTTCTGAGGAAAGCGGCCATTTATATCCTGGCAGCGCCGCTTTATGCGCTGCTTCTTGTTTCCGGCGGCGTGCTGCTGATTGCGAGCGGTATTTTCGGAAAGGTCCGCTGACCGGCAAGGCGGCCCGGCGCCGCAGACAACGAAAGGGTGCGGCCCATGAACGAAAGTGAACCGGAACCGGAAGGCTCGGATCGTCGCACCGAACTCA
>CAYPFH010000235.1:0-6576 GCA_964409825.1 uncultured Desulfobacterales bacterium
AGGGCACGACCTCCGTGTCGTGCCTGCATGAACGGCACGGAGGCCGTTCACTACACCGGCAGAGGCTTCGGGGGAAGTTTCAGTATTGATCAAACTGACCGCCCCGGCGGTCAGCGGCAGCGCTCGTATGGGTCATTGGTCACCATTCTTTTGCGGCTTTCGTCCCATCATCGGTCAACAGTGGCTGGCCAGTCAACAGCGCCAATGGCAATTGCCCCATGACTCCGAAAAACCCTATCGGCCGTCGAGGGAATCCCAGTCCAGGTTCCGGCGAAAGACGCGCAGCCGTTCGAGTTCGGCGGCCAGAACATCCAGCAAGGAGGCGGCGGCGCCCAGCTCTGTGCGCTTTCCCATTTTTTCGAGTTCTTCGGCGGTGCTGCGCACGATTTCGACGTACAAATTGGCCGCCGCCCCCTTGAGCCGGTGGGCATCCCGGCCGAGCGCCTCGGTTCGGCCGGCATCGACCATCTCCCGGAAAGCCGCGATCTGATCGGCCAGCATCGCCTCGAACTCTTCGAGCAGGCTATCGAGCAATTCACGGTTTCCCATGGTCTGCTCCAGGGCGCGCACCAGATCCACCGGCGCGCGACCCGTGTCGAATTCGGCTGTTTTCAAGGTACCGGCCGGCTCCGGCCTCGTTCGGGAATCGGTAGCCTGCGCAATCTTGGCCAACAGCTCCTGAATGCGGATCGGCTTGGACAGGTAATCGTCCATCCCCGCGGCCAGGCACTTTTCCCGGTCTCCCTTGAGGGCATGGGCGGTCATGGCAACGATCGGCACGTCCCGGCAGGCCGCGTCGGATTCCCGGATCCTGCGGGCGGCGGTCAGGCCGTCCATCTCCGGCATCTGGACGTCCATGAGAACCACGTCGAAGGATTCGCCCGCCAGCTTTTCCAGGACCTCACGGCCATTGACTGCCACGGCCACCCGGTGGCCGGATTTTTCCAGCATGTTGACCGCCACCTTCCGGTTGATGTCATCGTCTTCGGCCAGTAGCACCTGCAGCTTCTTTCCCGCCTGTTTCTCCCGCAGGTAATGGCGCGTCACCAAGCCGGGGGCCGGGACATCTCCCCGGGCCGCTTCTTCATCGCCCAGGATTAAGCCTATCGCATCGAAAAGTTCGGCCTTCTTGATGGGTTTGAGCAGGTAGGCGGAGATGCCGATCTCCCGGCACAGGGCCGCCTCCCCGCGCTCGCCGATGGAGGTGAGGATCAGGATCTTCACGTCTTTGAATGCGCGGCTTTCCCGGATGCGGCGGGCCAGGGTAAACCCATCCATGCCGGGCATCTGTACGTCCAATACGGCCAGATCCACGGTGGCGCCCCGGGCCTCCTGGTCTTTAAGCAGCGCCAGGGCGCCGGGACCGTCGGCGGCCGTCAGGGGCGCCATTGCCCACGAGCCGAACATTTCCCGCAGCACCATGCGGTTGGTGGCATTGTCGTCGACGATGAGCACCCGCCGGCCCGCCAGGCGCACGGGCGGCAGGGCCCATGCAGGCAGACGGATGTCGGGGCTGACTCCCATCCGGGCCGTGAAGGCAAAAATGCTCCCCTGTCCCGGCGTGCTTTCCACCCGGATGGTCCCGCCCATCAGCGCCACAAGCTGCTTGCAGATGGTCAGCCCCAGGCCGGTGCCCCCGTAGCGCCGGGTGGTGGATCCGTCCACCTGGCGGAAGCTTTCGAAGACCAGATCGCGCTTTTCTTCCGGAATCCCGATGCCGGTGTCTGACACCGAAAATTCGAGCAGCACCCCCTGATCATCCTGAGCGTGCAGGTCGCAGCGGACGAGAATCTCTCCCTGTTCGGTGAACTTGATCGCGTTTCCCACCAGGTTGACCAGCACCTGGCGCAGCCGCCCCGGGTCTCCGACCAGCACCGGCGGAATCTCCGGCGCAACCCGGCACTGCAGTTCCAGCCCTTTTTCGGCCGCCATGACGGCCGAAACGACCAGGGCGTTTTCCACCGCATCCTGCAGCAAGAAATCGATCCGCTCCAGTTCCATGTGGCCCGCATCGATTTTGGAAAGGTCCAGGATGCTGTTGATCAGGCTCAACAGCGCATCGGCCGATTTCTTGACGGTTTCCAGGTAGTCTCGCTGCTCGGTGCTCAGCGCCGTATCCAGGGCAAGCTCCGTCATTCCGATGATGCCGTTCATGGGGGTGCGGATTTCATGGCTCATGTTGGCCAGAAACTCGCTCTTGGCCCGGCTGGCCTCCTCGGCCTGCCGCCGCGCCTGCACCAGGTCCGTCACATCGATCACGTTGAGCAGCACCCCGTCGTAGGTATCGTCCCGATAGATCGGCTGAACCCGCAGGACCACTTCGGCGCCGCCTAGCGGCCTTTGCATCACAAAAGGAACAGATGCCAGGTGGCTTCGAAAAGCGGCGATATGGGCCAGAACGCGGTCGCGAATATCGCCGGTGTGAAGATCGGCGATGTTTTGCCCGACAAGCTCCTCTCGCTTTTTTCCGACAAACCGGCAAAAAAATTCGTTGGCCTCGACGATGTCGTCGCCGGCATCGGCAAAGACCACTCCCTCTTCCATGCCCGAAATCATGGCCGACAGCCTGGCGTTTTGCCGATGCGCCGATTCCCGGGCCCGTTTGAGCTCCCCGATATCGACAAAGCTGTCCAACAGGTGGGGTCGTTCTTCCAATAAAAACGGCGTGACCGTTTTGAGAATCGGCACTTCACGGCCGTCGGCGGTCAGCAAAGTCCGTTCGGAATTGTCGATGGTCTGGCCCAGGTCGCAGATGGGGCATTGGCCGACTTCGGCAGGACAGATGAACCGGTGGCAGACCTTTCCCAAAATCTCTTCTCGGGGCAGACCGATCATGGCCGTCGCCGCCGGATTCACATCCACGATGGTCCGCGAGCCGACATCCACGATCACGATCCCGGCCTGGACCGCATCGAAAATGGCCTGGAGCCGCTGCTCGGAATCTTGCAGTCGACGCTTGGATTCCCGCTGTTCGGTGATGTCCTGCCCGCTGCTCAGGATGCCGACGATGCGGCCGTCCGAATCTTTGAGCAGAACATTGTGCCAGGCAATCTGCCGTTCCCTGCCGTTGCGGGTCCGAATCCGGTTTTCCTGATATTCGTAGGACGCAAGGTTTCCGGAAACGATTTTCCGAAACACCGTCTCGACTTCTGCCCGCTGATCGGGGGGCAAAAACGTCTCGAACCAGTTTGCCCCCACGATGTCGCCGGCGGTGCCTTCGAGCAGTTCGCACCCCTTGGTGTTGATCAGGGTCACGTTCCCGTCCAGGTCCAGGGTTAGGAACACGACCCCGGCGACTTCCAGGTAGGTCTCGGCCCGTTCCTTTTCCGTTCGCAGGGCCTCTTCAACGGCCTTGCGGGCGGCGATTTCCCGGCCGGCCATGTGGAAGAGAAAAAAAACCGAGAGCCCGATCACGATAATGAGGGCCAGAAAAGTCCGGCCCGCCGACTGGATCATGGGTTCGGAGATCCGTTGCTCGACGCCGCTCAGGTTGCTGAGATAAACCGCCCGCCATCCCGGCAGCTCGACGATGCGCTCTTCGTAGGACCGGTAAACGGCCCCGTCTTCATCCATCAGCCGGCCTTCTGCGGCGGGCCGCAGACCGATCCACGGCCAGGGCCCCTTGCCGAACTGGCGGTCGGCCTCGATGCGCGCGGCTTTTTCCGGCGCAATCGGCGCCAGGGAGCCGAAATTCCAGGGCGAATGGTCGCTGGCAAAGACGATCCCGTTCTCGTCCACCAGCAGGCCGGCCCCCAAGCGCCCGCTGCCGATCAGGGCCAGGTCCTCGACGATACTCTGGGCAGAGATCTTGATGACCGCCGCACCGATGGGCTTGTCCGCCGCCCTGCCGTAAATCGGCGCGCTGAAATAGCCCCCCCGCCTGCCCGATGTGACGCCCTTGGCCAGATAGACGGCGGCACCGCCGTCCATCGCCTCCCGGAAGTAAGGCCGGAAGCTGTAGTTTTTCCCCATGAAACTGTCCGGGGCGCTGCGGTTGCTGGAAGCGACCGTGACCCCCCGGGCGTCGAGCACATAGCAGACTTCGGCATCGATGGCCTGCACGTAAAGGTCGAGCAGGTCGTTGGCCGCCCGACGACGGGGTTCGGACGGATCGATCAGCAAGGACCGGAGCGCTTCGCGTCCGGCCAGGGCGCCTGCCGAACGGAGGTGCTCCCGGCAAAATCCGGAGATGTGCGCGCGAATGCTGTCGGCGTGCCGGCGGGCATCGAAGGCGGCCGCTTCCATGGCCGATGCTTTTAAGGACCGATAAAAGAGGATGCCGCCCAGACTGACGGACAGCAGGGTCACCAGGGCCATCACGGCCAGGATCGTTCGCAGTTTCATGGCCTGTTCTCCGTCAAGCCGCCAACACCGACATGCGCAAAGCGGGCGCACTTTTGAACGGCATTCTTGTCATAATGGAAATGACGTCGCATTGATCGGTCTCCTATTTTCGACTGCTTACGAGCACTTTAAAAAGCGCCCCACCCGGGCCAGCAAGCGCTTGGGGTTGACCGGCTTGGTCAGATAGTCGTCGGCCCCGGCCTCCATGACCGCAACTTCGGACTCCAGCTCTTTTTTTGCGGTGAGCATGATGATCGGAATATAACGGGTGGCAAGCTGGGCTTTGAGCCGGCTGACCAGTTCGATCCCGTTTATCCGGGGCATCGCCAGGTCCGTGATGATCAGGTCCGGCCGCTTCCGGCGCGCCTCTTCTAAGGCTTTTTCCCCGTCGGCGGCGGTAACGACACGGTAGTTCTCGCTCTCCAGGATGTTGGCCAGCACCTTGAGCACGATCTCGCTGTCGTCGGCCAGCAGAATTGTCTTGGGTCGGATGCTGGCAACCGATGCCGGCGACTCGACCGGAAAGACCTCGTCCGGAGCCGGGACCGGCTCGTCCGCCGCCTGTTGGGTCGGCGCCTCGGCCCCGGCCACCGGTTCCGGAGGGGCCACCCGGAAGATTTCGGCCAGGGTGGTCAGCCCGGCAAGGGCCTTTTCGATGCCGTCGGCGGTCAGGGGGCGGTAGCCCTCCTGTGCTGCGACCCGCCGGATGGCGGCCTCCGACACCTTAGAAGAGATGGCCGCCTTGAGCGCCGGAGAAGACCGCAGGACCTCGAAAAGGCCGATACGGCCCGCATAACCGCTGTACCGGCACTCGTCACAGCCTTTCCCCTTGAAAAAAACCGGATCGGGTTCGCCGGGCAAGTAGGCACGAATATGATCGAGCATTTGCGATCCGACCGGATCCGGCGTCTTGCACGCGGGACAGATTTTGCGCACCAGCCGCTGGCCGATCACGGCCAGCAGGCTCCCGGAGATGATATAGTCTTCCACCTCCAGATCCAGCAAGCGCACCACTGCTGCCGGCGCATCGTTGGTGTGCAGGGTCGAAAGGACCAGGTGGCCGGTCTGGGCAGCCTGAAAGGCGATGCGGGCGGTTTCCGAATCCCGAATCTCGCCGACCATGATGATGTCCGGATCCTGGCGCAGGATGGACCGCAGCCCGGCAGCAAAGGTGATCCCGGCCTTGATGTTGATCTGCACCTGGGTGATGCCGTCGATCTCGAACTCCACCGGATCTTCGACGGTAATGATGTTGACGCCCGGAGCGTTCACACGATTCAGGCAGGCATACAAGGTGCTCGATTTCCCGCTGCCCGTAGGTCCGGTGACCAGAACGATCCCTTGGGGCCGGCCGATCGCCTCTATGATCGTCGAAAGGGCGCCGTTGGAAAACCCCAGATCCTCGATCCGGACCTTGCCCGAACCCGAATCGAGAATCCGGATCGTCACCTTTTCCCCGTAGGCGGTGGGAATGGTCGAGACCCGCAGGTCGTAAGGCTTTTCGTTGTACCGCACCCGCGCGCGGCCGTCCTGAGGCTTGCGGCGGATGGAGATGTCCATGCCGGCCATGATCTTGATGCGAGAGACCAAGGAGGTGTGGACATGCCGATCCGTCTTCATGGTTTCGCTCAGGATGCCGTCGACCCGGTATCGGACGATGACCGCGGTCTTATGGGGTTCGATGTGGACATCGCTGGCGCGCAGCTTGATGGCGTCGGCCAGGATGGCGTTGGCAAACCGGACCACCGGCGGCATTTTGGTCAACTTGAGCAGCTCCTGTTCATCCTTTTCTTCGGTTTCGGCGGTTTTTACTACCTCAAGGTTCCCGTCCACGATTGCGCTGGACCCGAAATCCCGCTCCAGATCCAGCTTGGGATAATGCCGCTCCAGGGCTGCGATCATCTCGTTTTCCGGGGCCACGGCCGCCGCGATGTCCAAACCGGTGGCAAAACGCAGGTCGTCTATGGCGTAAAACTCCATCGGGTTGACCATCGCCACGGTGAGCTGACGATTTTTCAACTCCAGGGGCAGGAGGAGGTAGTTTTCGGCCATCTCCTGGGGAACCAGGGCAAGGACCTCTGCGGGGACTGTTAAATTCTTTAGCCGGGTCAAAGGAATCCGGAGCTGCCGGGCCAGGGCGCCTGCGATGGCCGCATCGTCTGCCGCCCCCATTTCCATGAGAATCTGTCCGATCCGGCGTTTCTGAACCTTCTGGACTTCCAGGGCCTGGGC
>CAYPFH010000236.1:0-6554 GCA_964409825.1 uncultured Desulfobacterales bacterium
ATCGGCAAGGATATCCGTACCGCCAAGAAGGCATCAGGTGCTGTACTCGAGCCATACCGAGACAATGCGCCACGGCGGGCAGATCAGTCTGTTTCACTTGGCCAAACGGATCGATCGAAGCCATTTCCGCCCCTTTCTGGTCTGCCCAGGTCCGGGGGAAATAAGCGCGGCGTTCAAGCGAATCGGAATTCAGTCTATGTTTATGGCATTTCCGCGAGTACATGCAAGGCACCTGCTTCAATTTCCTTTTTGCCTCGTAAAGGCAGGTCGGATACTGTGGAGGTATAATATAGATTTGGTTCATACCGACCACCCTATCGACACTTCATACCTGGCGGCTTGCTGCCGGATTCTTTCGATTCCTATCATTTGGCATGCGCGGGTTAGCGAGCACAGTCGATTAGATCGCTTTAACGCTGCAATGGTTGACAGGATCATCTGTGTCTCGGACGCTGTGTCGCGGCGATTTCACCCGTACAGCCGGGCAAAAGGAAAAGTTGTCACCATACACAATGGTGTCGATTGTCACACCTTCAGGCCGTTGAACCGTGAGGACGAAACGATTCCGCCTATCGCAACCCCAGCCAAAAAGCGCATTGTAACGGCATGCCGCCTTGAGGAGAGCAAGGGAATCTTTGATCTTCTTGATGCGGCAAAGTTATTGAACAATCGAAGAGATGACTTTCAGTTCATCATCGCCGGGGAAGGAGACAATGCTATCGTCGACCGGGCGCTGCGATGGATCACTGAAAACGGTTTGAGCGGAAAAGTTGAATTGATCGGTTATAGACGACATATCGAACAGTTACTGAGGGTGTCGGATGTTTTCGTCCTTGCATCGCACAGGGAGGGGTTTCCAAGGACGGTGATCGAGGCTATGGCTTGCGGCCTTCCTGTTGTCGCCACCGACGTAGGCGGTGTTTCAGAGGCTGTCGTAGATGGCCATACCGGGATTCTGGTCCCTGCTAACAGGCCTACGGAGCTGTGTCTTGCGATTGAAACATTGTTGGAAGATCCCGAACGGTCAAGGATGTGTGGAATTGAGGGTCGGAGACGGGTGGAAAAGCACTTCTCCATCGAAGCCAATGTCACCAGAATTCAAAATGTTTACCAGGAGTTGATCGGACCCTACTCTGTATCATGACCCACCCCGTTGAAATCATGGAAGCGCTTGCGATTGCCAACGACTTCCAGGCTGCAGATTGCCTGGATTCGATGCCCGACCAAACGACTCGAAAAATTCGCCTCAGAAGAAAGAGCGGCTTTTTTCTTTGCAGCCGCTGGGTGGAATCCGACAGCACGGCAAAAGCCTGGTGGACTTTCTTCCAGGGGTGGTATCCGAGTGCTCAGCGCTTTCTTCCCAAAACCACGGCCGGCTTTCACATCTATCGACTGATCCGAAAGGGAGCCTTTCTAGTCTATGTGGGGCCTGGAAGATTTTCCGGCCGCTTTCGCTGGGAGCAAATCTTAAATCTGCCAATGATTCGCCAGCTGGCATTTCTTTTTCCGGGAACATTCATTATAGCAGCCTGGTCTACCCGACCGGTTGCCGACCGTGTTTTTCTCAAAATATCAGAAAGGTCGATTTTTGCGGCGATGTCGCGGAACCCCGAGAAGACACCTTTTTTGTATCTGAAAATATCGAGGGAAAACGCACGAGGCGATTTCCCTGAAAAAGAACAGTTCATTATGTCGTGGATCAGCGCCGAAAGCTCGCGGGACTGGCTGCCATCTTTCCGGTGCATTTCGGGAAAGCGGTCCGTACTTATGCTGCCGCCCCTGGAGGGGCATACCCTGTATGTTTCAAAGGCATCGTTTAGATCTCCTGACCGGAGGCTCTACAGATTGTTGGTTGGTGTGAGGAAGAAGATCGAGGCGTTGTGCAAGGTGACGCCGCCTCCGAAAGAGAAGGTGAGACACTATCTGGACATGTTGACGCCAAAGTGCTTCGTGCTGCGGGATCGTTATTACGGGGCAAGAGGTCGGGATGGGGTACGCGCCATCGTTCACGGCGATCTCAACCCGAGCAATATCATTGTCAAACATGGATCCATTCGATTCATTGACTGGGAACACTGGCGACTCGGTGATGTTTTTGAAAACTGGTTCGATTTTCTGATCCGAACTGCATGGTCAGGAATAACTTACCATCGCTTTTTTTCCGATGAGCATGCGTTGACAGCTCTCCGCGAGACTTTAGCCGTTCCATGGGTTCGCAATGAAACGTTTCGGCTGTTCACCCGTCTGGCTGTCGCCGAGCCCCCGGACGAGTGCCTCAGGTATTGCCTTTTTCCATTTTTAGTGGACGGAGTTCTCGACTGGGACCCGGGTCGTCTGAAACACAGATTAGATCAATTCATGGTTTTTTCCGAATAGAATCGCTTCCCTTTTATGCATAATGCAGCAAGCGAAGGTTCCGACAGATCTCGTGGGAGGATGGAACCAGGTTGCTGACTCTATCGAAGGTCGCGGGTTTCCGGTGGTAAAATGACAACGCCTTCCTCGCATGATTTGCGCTCGAAATTGTTGGATTTGCTTCATTTGTTCGCAGCGCGTCAACTTCGCTATATCGTAATCCGTAGCTCCAGAAAGCTTTTTGATCCGTCGCAGAGGCTCCCTAAAGATCTTGACATCTTGTTTGCTGCCGGCGATCAGGCGCGCCTGTGCCAGATTTTGGATGAGAAAAATATTCCTATAATCCGCAAGCATGGGCGTATTGATGCGAAGTTTATTTCGAAATCCGATGCAATTGCTTTAGATTGTCAGATGGGCTGCATTCGAGAGAAGCATATATGCTTTGTACCTTTCTCTCTTGCGGAGCAGCATAGCAAGATAATCGATGGGATTCCGGTGCTTTCCGGTCAGGTCCTGGCATTTCATCTGATAGTTCATTCGGTTTTGGCCAAAGGGGCGTTCAAGAATGAATACATAGAAGAGATCCGGCACATACTCGATAAATACGATTCAACGCTGCTCGCTGCAATGCTCAGGGGCAGTTTTGGCAGGCGCAGGACCCAGACCATTTTGCAGGCCTTGCACAAACAAAATTTTGGATTCCTTGAGAAACAAAAATGGCGGCATTTATGGTGCCATCTGGTTCGCAACCCTTTCTCGGTTCCAGCAGTGGGCCTTTATGCTTGGGAGAGAATCCATGCGCGCAACAAGAATAGGGTTGGTGGTGGCTTTCATCGGTTTGGATGGAGCGGGAAAGACCACTGCGGCCAAGGGGGTAAAAAAGCGCCTCCAAGCTAGCAGGGTGAAATCCCGGTACGTCTATATGGGGCGAACGCGAGCCCACGCTCTTCCTATGGCATCGGTTTCTAAATCCTTCGGGATGCAGCAGAAGCGGGGTAAACGCCGCCCTTCTCGCTTATACCTTACGATTCGTAGCTTGGCCTACTATCTTGATTATCTAGCAAGGTATGTCACCAGAATACTGCCTTTGAAGATAAAGGGTGTGGTCGTGCTATGCGATCGGTACGCTTACGACATGTACCTTGATGGCAATACGGTCCCTTTTTCCAAGATTTTGTTGGAAAAGCTGTATCCGAATCCTGACCTATTAATATGGCTTCACGCTGATGAAGATGAAATCATGCGAAGAAAAGATGAATATGATCGAGAGACAAGGCGCTCATATCTGAATCGGCTGACGGAGGTCGCCCAGATATACGAGGCCCGACAGGTGCACTCCGAAGGTGTGGCGCGAACATGTGAACAGATCGTATCGCTGATCGAGCATCTCAGATGAAAGAGAGTCGCGCCTCGCGCAGGCCCTCATCTATTGGCAATCAAGGGCGAATCGTTTGGAATCTGAGTCCCGGTCAGTGCCACAGCGGGTAAAGCTTTCAATGGGGAATCTGAGAGAAACCGTCAAAAACAGGCTCAACATTTCATGGAAACGCCGTCTGCGCATGTATCGAGAGGCGATTTTCAGGCTATTGGAATGCACTGGAGAAAGGTTTTTCATGTGGACAGAGCGGTCCGGCAACAGTGAGGTAACGCCGCTTCTCGATCCGGCGGAAATCAAAAAATTGCTTATTTTCCGTACAGACCGGATTGGAGACGTTGTTCTATCCACCCCAGCATTTCGAGCAGTGAGAAAGCGGGTCCCGACCGCCGAGATCACTCTTGTATGCAAAAGTTACACCAAGCCGCTGGTTGACGGCTTGAATCTGTTCGACGACATCGTTTGTGTCGACCGGTACCGTGGGGTTCTGGGGAAGCTCAGGCTCATTCGGCAGCTGCGAAAAAAAAGATGCAACCTCACGTTGGTTTTTTATACTACATTTTGGATCGGAATGCTCGCATATTTTTGCCGGTCACCGATTCGGGTTGGTTATCGTGAAAACGGCGGAGGCTTCTGGATGACCCACAAGCTGCCCCCGCAGCTTCCCGATCAGGTCTGCCATGAAGTCAAGCGAACCCTTGCCGTGATCGAAGTGGTCGGAATTCCGGTTATCTCGACGGGCCTTTCCGTGTCCGTGTCGACAGAAGGGGAGCAAGCAGCCAAAAGATATTTTGAAAAACATGCTATTCTTGAAACGGACATATTGATTGCAGTACATCCCGGTTCGCGGCAGGTGCACCTCCGCTGGAGCGCTGATGGCTTTGCCAAGACATCCAACCTTCTTTTAAAGGATGCAGCGATCCAAATCATCCTTATCGGAAGTCGTGAAGAACGAGAGTTGATTCGTAGTGTTTATTCCCGAATCTGGAGGAAAGATCGAGTCCATATTGCCAACAGCTTCACTCTTTCCGAACTGGTCGGCCTGCTGAAAAATTGTTCGCTCTTTATCGGAAATAGCACGGGGCCTATGCATATTGCAGCCGCATTAGGAATTCCTGTCGTTGCAATTTTCGGATTGACACATCCGTATGACAGTCCAACTAAGTGGCGGCCTTGGTCAGAGCGCTCTACCGTGGTAACCCGCCGCTTTGGTGTTTCCGGTTTCCACCCGTCGGATATGAGCTCCTCGCATTACATGAACCAGATAAAACCTGAAGATGTATACGTTGCTGCAATGGGTTTGCTCGAAAGTTACTATAAGCGGTTTCAAAACCCCCTCTCGAACCGTATTTCGGCGTTGCGGACCTCCGAAAAATGCTCAGATACGCCCGGTATGCTCCGCTTGTTTGATCGGCCCGCTCCTTGAACTTCGGCCAGATACGAGGTTTTGAAACCGCGAGAGCTTTGAATAATTCGGGATTCTTCCGATTTTAAAAGAGTTGAAAAACTTTTCAGATCAGACTCTCTGTCGAATATTGCGAAACATCTATTTGGGGCATCTTTCCGGTACGTACCGATCCGCTATGGCCGGTGCTTTTGGCAGCCCAAACCCCTTTAGGGGTGGTGTTATCGATATAATTCAACATGGTTTAAGATCCTCAGCCCCTTTGCGATATTGAAAGCCGCTTGTCGATACCAGCAATTTAATCGATTTTTCGCAATCGTAGTGAACATAGCCTGACGTCTGCGGAAATACATTGTTAGAGCATTTAAAGGATATAGATAGAAAATGTGGTTCATTTTAACTGAGATTATAGGTTCAAATTATGAATTATTTCAAAAAGTTAATTTCGCAACAGCCAATTATATCTAATTGATTATGAAAATTAATGTATTGATGTTGGCGGACGTATTTTACCCGGACACTGTAGGTGGGTCAGGGAGGGTCGCTTATCATCTATCTAGGGAACTTTCCCAGAGAGATTATAGGGTCCACATACTATCAAGGAACAAGGGGGGAAGGCTTCCAAGCATAGAAAAATTAAATTTTGATTTTATTGTTCACAGATTCGAATTGCCTGAAAAGGAAGGGGTATGGTTTTTTATCAATGAAATAAAAAATACATATAAGACTGCGATCGGAATTAAGAAAAAAAAGGAGTTTAATTTCATATGCGCTCATCAGAGTTTTGTTGCTGTAGGACCGATTAACAGCAAGGCTTTTCGCAGAATGCCATTTGCATATTTCTTTCATTCCCCCTGGCATAAAGAATACCTCATAAAAAAAACGAACATGATAAAAAAAACGAACATGAGAGGAAATACTGCGTGGTCTACAAGGATTGTTGCTATCTTTCTTAAATATATTGAAAAACGTATTCTTTCCAAAGCCAAAAAAATTTTTGTTATGAGCCGCTATTCGGCAAAACAAATTTCAGAGATCCATCAAATACCACATGAAAAAATTATTTTACTACCGGGTGGAATAGACCTTGAAGTTTTCAAACCCCCTAAGGAAGGAAAATTATATATTAAGAAAAAGTTAGGGCTGTCTGAAAATAAAACAATTTTTATCACGATCCGGAACTTAGTGCCAAGAATGGGAATTGAAGATTTAATTGAAGCTTTCAATACAAGCCACATTTTAGGACAAAAAGGAATTTTATTGATTGGAGGGGAGGGCTTTTTAAAGGACAGCCTTCGGGCCAAGGTAAAAAAGAACAACCTTGATTTCTCCATAAAATTCCTTGGACACATTTCAGAGGATGATTTGCCTCAATATTATCAGGCCTCAGACTTTTTTGTTCTCCCAACAAAGCAATTA
>CAYPFH010000237.1:0-6550 GCA_964409825.1 uncultured Desulfobacterales bacterium
GTCTAGACCGTGTTGCCGGTAATAAACAAAAGCCGGCCACGACGGAGCGTGGCCCTCCAAGCCCACGCCCATCGGCATCCGGCGGACCCTATCTGGAGGATTCCGGATAAGCGCATATCCAATTTCCAAAAAGACAATGTCCAAACAGGAGGCCCCTGAGGAAACTTTTCAAAAAAATTGAATGACGCCATCCAGGTTTGGGATTTGGTGCTTGGAGCTTGTTTGAAAACTGGTGCTTGGAATTTGTGATTTGATTTTTATTTGCCGCCTCGCATTTTAGCCGCAATATTCATTAAACGCCATTCCACGAGCCGGCGATCAGGGTCATCAGCTCTTCGCTGTTTCTCACGTCCTGGACCGACTGCAGACATAGTCCTTCCTTGACGGCATAAGCGGCCATCTGCTGAACGATGCCGTCGATATCGGCATCGGTCAGATAGCTGCCGTCGGCCAACTCGACGCGCTCGATCCCATAATTGCGATGCGCCTGGCGCTTGATTTCGACGGTGTCCCGATCGCCGTACTGCAGGTAAAGGTCTCCCCTCATGGAGTACACCGCCACGTCCCTGCGCGAAATGCCGCTTCCAAATTTCACCATATCCGCGCCCTGGTCTTTTTCCCGCCATGAAAAGACACTGTCTCTGTCGTATATCTTATCTTCTCCGTCTCCGGCGTCAAAGAGGTAAGTGTCTGGACCTGCCCCTCCCTCCAATCGGTCGCTTCCTTCTCCGCCTACCAGAACGTCGCTGCCGCCGCCCGCCTCCAGCCTGTCATTTCCGCTATCGCCGTATAGCCAGTCGCTGCCGCCGGCTCCCCGCAGCCGGTCATTTCCTGCGCCGCCGATCAGGACATCGTCTCCGGTACCGCCGCCCAAATAATCCCGGCCGCCGCCGCCGTAAAGGGTGTCGTCTCCCCCTCTCCCCCACAAGTGGTCACGGCCGCTGCCGCCGATCAGCGTATCGTCGCCGCCGGCACCAAAGAGCCGGTCGTTTCCGCCGGCACCGAACAGAACATCGTCTTCATTGGCCCCGAACAAGGTCTCGCTTCTCGCAGAGCCGTAGATCAGGTTTTTTATGCCCCAGCGGCCGAATTGATCCGTCCAGCGCCGCCACCAGCCTCCGGACCCGACATGGGCGATCCGGTCCTTGTCCAGATGCAGGGGCCCCTCCAGGGTATGCAGTACCTCGAGCCCGTTTTCCGGTGCGGCAAAATATCCCGTGATCGTGATACTGCCCCGGTCCCGCACCGCGATGAGCAGGTCGTTTTGTTCCCGGCTCAGGGTCAGGTCGTCCTTGCTGATGCCGTCCATGAGGACCGCACCGGTGCCGCCTTCGCCCACCACCGCGGTGCCGCCTTCGAACACGTTGACCTTGAAAAGCAGGTCGGTTTTGACGTTGCCGCCGTTTCCGTCGGAAACCTCCACCTGCACCCGGTCTTCACCGGCAAACTTTTCTTCGGGAGCGTAAGTCCAACGTCCGTTTTCGTCGATGTCGAAGGTGCCGTGGCTGGGTGACAGCACTGCGGCAAAGCCCAGGGTGTCTCCGTCGTCCACGTCTTCGGCCGGCACGCTGCCCGACTGCTCCGCGGCGGCAAACAAAACGTATTGGAGTACTTCAGGGGCCACCGGCGCGTCGTTGACCGGTGCCACCGAAAAATCGATCTTGGCGGTGTCGCTGAAACCGTATTGGTTGGTGACATTGATTTCCGCCTGATCTGCACCGCTGAAGTTCGCCTCGGGAGTATAGGTCCAGTTGCCGGATTCGTCGATCTCCAGAAGTCCTTTTCCGGGCGCCTGGGTGATCTCGTAGGTCAGGTCTCCGCCTCCCAGGTTAATCACCGAAAGCGTGCCCTTTTTAACGGTATCTTCGTCCAAATCGGCCGTGAAGTCTTCCACCACCGGCGGGGCGGCCAGCACCCCGAACAACAGCTCGGCTTCGGCATAAGCTTCGCCTGAATCGGAGACGCTCACCACCACACGGTCGTCGCCGACAAACCGGTCGTGGGGCGTATAGGACCAGCTTCCGTTTTCATCGAGAAGGAGGGTCCCGTGCGCCGGTCCTTCTGCCACCGAAAAGGCAAGCGCATCATTCTCCACATCTGAGGCCTCGATCTGCCCCTCGGCCTTGCGGACCTCTTTTAACGTGTAAGACTGGCTCGGGTCGGACACCACCGGCGCGTCGTTGACCGGGTTCACGGTGATCGCAACCTCCCCGGTGGCGGAAAGGCCGGTTCCGTCGTCCACCGCGTAGGTGAAGCGGTCGGTTCCATTGAAATTCTCATTCGGCGTGTAGACAAACGACCCGTCGGGGGAAAGGGAAAGCATCCCGTCTGCCGGGCCGTTTACAGGCACAGGGTCGACCGAAAGGCTGTCGCCGTCCACGTCGCTGTCGTTTGCCAACAGTCCCGGCAAGAAAACGGACAGTGGATTGTCTTCATCCACGCTGTAGGTATCGTCTGCGGCCGCCGGGGCGTCATTGACCGCCTCGATGTCAAAAGTCAGTATTGCCGTGTCGCTCAGTCCGTATGCGTTCGTGACCGTCAGCGTGACGGTGTCTGCGCCGTTGCAGTCCGCATGCGGAATATAGATGAAACTGTTGCCATCACTCAGCACGAAATCGCCTATGGTTGCCCTTTTTTCTACTTCGAAGAACAGCGATCCACCGGCCGGACTTTCTGCAGTCATTTGCCCGGAAGCCACTCCGTCTTCAAGCAGAGACACGGCGATGTCTTCGATATCCGGCGGGGACACCCGGATGTTGAAATCTAGCTTAGCCTCGGCGGTGCCTCCCTCTCCATCGGAAACCGCTACGATCGCGCTGTCGGTCCCGATGAACAGATTGGCGGCGGTGTATGTCCAGCTTCCATCTTCACTGACTTCCAACCCCCCGTTCAACGGCGCCTGCTTGACTGAAAAGAAAAGCGAATCGCCGTCCACGTCTGCGGCAACCAACCGACCGGAAGCCTCCCGAACATCCTGCAAGGTGAAAAACTGATTCGGGTCTTCGATCTCAGGTGCGTCGTTGACCGGGGTTATGGTGAAGTGAAGCGTTGAGATATCAGAACGGCCGAAAGCATTTTCTACCGATACTTCGACGATATCCCCGCCGAAAAAGTTTTCATGGGGCTGATACGAAAACGTGCCGTCTGCATTCAGCAGAAACGTCCCATTGACACTGCTGCGCTCGATGCAATAGGCGGCATCTCCATGACTGTTTTCCAGTTCGATACGGCCCTGGATTTGCGAATCTTCTGGCAAGAAGAGATCGTAGTCTTTTGCGGCCGGGCCAAAAAGCGCCTCCATCGAACGCGGCTCTCCGTCGGAAAATACGATGTATTCGACCCGGTTTTGAAGCAATTCCCAGTCTTCGATGATGATCGTGGTTCCGTCGTTTATGAATGCGAAAAGATCTCCGCCGGCAACGTCGAGAGTAAGATCATCAGGGGAAAAACCCTCCAGCTTCAGGGTGTCGATTCCGTCTTCATCGTATATGGTGGTGATTTCGTCTCCGGGCTGCACGATGTATGTGTCGTCTCCGATTCCGCCTTCCAGGATATCGATGCCGGGTCCTCCCCACAGCGTATCGGCGCCGGAGTCTGCCTCGATGGAGTCGCTGCCGGGACCGCCGAGTAAAATATCATTTCCGGAGCCCCCGGAAATAATGTCGTTGCCGCCTCCGGCATTGATGTAGTCTACACGGCTGCCGCCCGATATCGTGTCGTTTTCCTCGCTTCCCATTCTCCATGAGTAGACATCGGCAATTGAAAAAACCGTACCACCGGAAAATTCGATGTTTTCGATCCGCGTGTAGGGAAACGATCCGTAGTCATAGGTTCTTTTCCAGTTGCTCATCGTAATTTTATCGGCTGGATTATCGATAAACGTTGCAACGAGGTTGTATCCTTCGAGTGCAAAAAAGACATCTCCAGACCCGATCCCCTTGCCGAAGCGAATCGTGTCGTTGCCGCCGTTGGCGATGGACCCGTACTTGTTGGTGCCCCGGTCGTATACACTGTCAGTGCCGTCGCCGGCGTTGTATACATAAATGTCATTGCCGCCGCCTCCCCGCAGGATGTCGTTTCCGGTGCCGCCCACAAGGATATCGCTGCCGTTTCCCGTGGAGATGACATCGTCGCCGCTGCCGCCGTTTACATAGTCGTTGTATTTGCCGGTGGAGATGGTGTCGTCCCCTGCTCCTGTATCGAGCAGGTTTGCGCTTCTGTCGGTCAGGGCGATCGCGTCGCTGCCGTCGGTGCCGAGGCGCGACAGCATATCACGCACCTCAAGCACGGTTCCGTCGGCAAATTCGATGTGCTCGATCTGCGTGTACGGCTCCGAATAGTAGTCGTAGCCTTTTTTCCAGTCGATCACGGTGATCCGGTCATCCGGGGCATCCCGAAACATGATCTCGAGGTGGTTTCCTTCGAGCATGAAAAAAACGTCGTCCGGGGCGATTCCCTCGCCGAAGCGGATCGTGTCGTCGCCGCCGTCGGCCATCATGCCCGAATAGAGGCTGCTTCTGTTTGTCCCCCGGTCGTAGATCGTGTCTGCCCCGTCGCCGGCGTTGTATAGATAAATGTCGTTGCCGTTGCTGTCGGTGATGGTGTCGTCGCCCGGGCCGCCCTCCACCACGTCGCTGCCGTCGCCGGCGTTGATAATATCGTTTCCAGGGCCTCCGTTCACATAGTCGCTGTATTTGCCGGTAGCAACGATGTCGTCCCCCGAACCGGTGTTCAACAGATTTGCCGGCCGATCGTTCAATGTGATGGTATCGCTGCCGTCGGTCCCCAGCCGCGACAGCATGTCATTTACCTCGAAAACCGTGCCGTCGGAAAATTCGATGTGCTCGATCTGCGTGTAGGGTTCCGAATAATAGTCGTAGCCCTTTTTCCAATTGGTCACGGTAATCCGGTCCGCCGGGGCATCCCGAAACGTAATTTCGAGATTGTTTCCTTCGAGCATGAAAAAGACATTGCCCGGTTCGATTCCGTCCCCGAAGCGGATCGTGTCGTCGCCGCCGTCGGCCATCATACCCGAATAAAGGCTGCTTCTGTTTGTCCCCCGGTCGTAGATCGTGTCTGCCCCGTCGCCGGCGTTGTATAGATAAATGTCGTTGCCGTTGCTGTCGGTGATGGTGTCGTCGCCCGGGCCGCCCTCCACCACGTCGCTGCCGTCGCCGGCGTTGATCGCATCGTTTCCGGCGCCGCCGTAGAGCCTGTCGCTTCCCCGGCCGCCGCTGAGGGCGTCGGATCCTGAAAATCCGACCAAGATCCGGCCTTCTTTGCCGGAACTGAGGCTGTCGTCTCCGGTGGTGCCAAGGATCATCCGGTCAAGGTTCTGGAAAAGGATCCGGGTATCGTCATTCAGATGGTGATTCAAGGCTTCGAGCGTAATACCGGTATCGGGCTCGATGGATCGGTAGATATAGCCCAGAAAAATCTTTTCCTCCGTGGAAGCTGAATTCGCCGAGGCGGCAAGGTAGGCGGTCAGATCCGCTCCTTGAGCGGGAAAAACGATTTTATCCTTGAAAAAATCATATCGTGAGTTCGGCAGCAAATCGGAAAACACGGTCTGAACCGCGATGTTGGCAAACACGTGGTCCTTCAGCCGGTCGTAGGCCTGCCCCAAATAGTCGGCGCCTCTTCCCATGGCGTTGAAGGACCAGACGCCGTTGATCCGCATGGTAAAATCCCGGCCCATGAATTTTTCAAGAACGGCAAGCTTTTGGGCGCTGAATGCCCCCCGCATTTCATCTTCCTGGATGTGGTCTTGTTCCGCCCACAGCGCCAGCATCTCATCGATCCGGTTGTAGATGTCGACGATATCGGTCTCCCGGGCCAGTTCGGTGGCGAATTGCCCAAGCGCCGGATTGTCTTTCACAGCGACCGGGAGGTCTTTTACATTTCCATAGCCGCGCGCCCAGGGAATGAAGAGGTTTGCTTCATCCAGTTGATATGCAATCTCCCCCAAAGGATCGCCCGCCCCTCCCGAATACAAGGAATCCGCCTGGTCGACGGCAAAAAATTGGTCTCCCACGATGCCCTGGGATCCGTTGTCAAACCCGAAAGAAGAAAGCCCCTCAACCGGATTCAACCGAATAAAACGGATTCCCGCTTCGGCAAGGCTTTTCAGTTCTCCGTTGTCGGTGACGCCGTTTTCGTTCACATCCTGCCAAAGTTTCAATTCGGAAAATACGGAATCGGCCGAATCGATCCGGCCGTCTCCGTTGCTGTCATAAGTTTGGAGCTTGGCAAATCCGTCGTCGAAGGCGGGATCTTCGTCACCGAACAGCTCGGCGATGTCATCGATGGCTCCGTTTCCATTGGAATCGATCGCCAGAAATCCGTCATCCCCGGATACCCATTCCGTTCTTTCCCGAAAGCCGTCGCCGTCCAGGTCGAAATAGGCGTTGGAATCTTCCAGCGGTATGGTCTGGATATCATCTCCGTTCAGATCGAAAACGATCGGATCCCGCCGGGCCCATGACGCCCCGTGGGCCAGGTCGAAAAACCCGGCGATGGAAGCCAAAACCGGGCTGCTGTTTCTCATGCT
>CAYPFH010000238.1:0-6545 GCA_964409825.1 uncultured Desulfobacterales bacterium
ATCAGGCGGCCAATCGAAACGCCCGGGAGATTCTGGAAAAAGGATATCATCTTGGCGGCCGGATATCCTGGACAAGAGATGAACTCCATGAACGATAAGATCTTCGTGGACACAAACGTTCTGGTGTATGCCCACGACCGGGATGCCGGCATCAAAAATCGGACGGCCAGGGAGGTCGTCGAAGGTCTGTGGGAAACCCGCCGCGGTGCCGTCAGCACCCAGGTGCTCCAGGAACTCTATGTCACGTTGACCCGAAAAATTCCGTTCCCCCTGAAAAAACCCCTCACGAGAAGAATCGTCTCCAACTACCTGAACTGGGAAGTCGCCGTCAACGACGGCGCCGTCGTTCTTCAGGCCAGCGAAATCGAAGAACGAAACAACCTATCTTTTTGGGATGCCATGATCGTGGCGGCGGCGTACAATCTCAATGCCGCTGTGTTATTCACCGAGGACCTGAACGACGGCCAGCAGATCGAAGGCATCGCCATCTGCAATCCCTTCAATATTCATTGACGGTTACATAAAAGAGGCATATAGTGATTCAAAACGATTCAGGAGGTGAGGCATGGCACAAATCACGCTTCGCGGCATCAAACCCGAGGTTGAAAAAAAGATTCGCAACCGGGCCAAAAAAACCGGCAAATCGCTCAACCGCGTGGTCTTGGAAATGATCGATGAAAATACCGACGGGTCCAAAAAAAATGACAAGCCACCGGCGCATTCCTTGAAAACGCTGGCAGGGGGCTGGAGCGAACGCGACGCCAAGGAATTTTTGGATTCGATCAAATCCTCCAGGCAGATCGAAGAGGAGATGTGGATGTGAAAATCATGCTCGACACTTCCGCCTATGTGGCCTTCAAACGAAACCGCAGCAATGTTGTGGAGATGATCACGCAGGCGTGGGAGGTATTATTTTCGCCGATCGTCCTCGGCGAACTGATGTTTGGATTTCGAAATGGAAGTCGATTCAAGGAAAACATGGAGGATTTGAACCGATTTCTGTTCCACGAAGCAGTATCCTTCGTGGAAATCGGTGCAATCACCGCAGACCGCTATTCGAGAATCGCCGCCCAACTCCGACAGAAGGGTGCGCCGATTCCCAGCAATGACATATGGATTGCAGCCCAGACGATGGAACACGGCGCGGAATTGCTCACCTTCGATCAGCATTTTTACAAAATCGACGGCCTCGTCTCCACGATTTTCGAAAATCTTTGAACCCACCAGGCCTCCAACCCTCCCTTTCCTACTTCACCAGCGACAGGATCTGCTTGAAGGCCGGGCCTTCGGATTTGCGCATAAGCTCGAACAGGGCGGCCTCGGTACTGGTGACGACCGCGCCGGCGTCGCGGATCCTGTCAAAGGCGATGGACCGGTTTTCCGGATTCCGGGAAGAGACGGCGTCCGCCAGCACCTGCACTTCGTAGCCGTCGTCGAGCAGATCCAGGGCGGTCTGCTGCACGCAGACATGGGCCTCGATGCCGGCCAGAAGCACCTGGTAGCGCCCGATCTGCTTCAAAGCGGCCATGAAGGCTTCGCTTCCGCAGCAGCTGAAGCTGGTCTTGCTGATCGGCATGACGTCCTTGAGCAGGGCGGAAATCTCCGGAGTAGTCCCGCCCATTCCTTCCGGGTACTGCTCGGTCAGCAGGATCGGCAGATCCAGGATTTGTGCGCCCTGTATGGCGCTTTTCAGGTTTTTGAACAGCGATTCGCGGTTGTGCATCAGGTGGGCCAGCTTTCCCTGGACATCCACCACGGCAAGCAGCGTATTGATGACGTTTAGCATCTGCGCCTCCCCTTTTCGTTGGCGTTTCAATGGCGTGGAGATGGCAGTGTATGCTTGGGGATTGAAATGTTCAAGGCCTGTCAGCGCCTGTCAGCGGGAAGGCGGGTTGATTGGTTGATTCGTTGAATGGTTGATTGGGGAGGAATAGTCTATTGCACGATTGGTCAAGTAGGAACAAGATGGTCGATCGGTTCATTGGTTGATCGGTGAAATGGGACCAGATCCGGTTCACGGGTTGATTGGTCGATTCGTTGAAGGGGGAAAACGGATAACCGCATCGCGTTGATCACGGATTTCTTCCGTTTTTCTTGAAAAAATAGCCATTTGATGACATTGATATTTCAATAAAAATTGATGGAGCGAAGCGACTCCATCAACTTTAGGCATTTTAGGCATTCTAGGCACTTTAGGCACTCGATCTACCACTTGACCTTTTGACCAATCGACGATTCAACCAATCAACCATACCCATGCGCATCGCCTACCTCCACTATCACCTGAAAACCGGCGGTGTCACCACCGTCATCCGGCAGCAGGTCGAGGCGGTCAAGAACGACTGCGATACCCTGGTGCTGACCGGAAGTCTGCCGGAATCGAATTTTTCGGCAAAGGAGATTTCCGTGGACGGCCTGGGCTACGACAGCGAGACAGACCGCCCGTACCGGCCGGAAGCGGTTGCCGCAGCCGTTCTGGAGGTCCTCAACCGGCAATGGCCGGAAGGATGCGACCTGCTTCACGTCCACAATCCCACCCTGGCCAAGAACCGAAATCTTCTCAAAATCCTGCATCATCTGCAAAAAGCCGGGGTCCGGCTCCTTTGCCAGGTCCACGACTTTGCCGAAGACGGCCGGCCCCAGGCCTATTTCAAAGAACCCTATCCCGAAAACTGCCACTGGGCCGTCATCAACTCCCGGGATTTTCGTCTCCTGCAGCAGGCCGGCCTCAAGCCCGAAGGACTTCATTGGATTCCCAACACCGTCAGACCCCTTCCTGCAGGCAAAGACAGCGGCGCCGACGCCAAAAGGGTTCTTTATCCGGTTCGGGCCATCCGCCGCAAAAACATCGGCGAAGCCGTGCTGCTTTCCCTGTTCTTTGCCCCGCCTGCCGCGTTGAGCATCACCCGGCCCCCCAACAGCGCCGCCGATATGGACAGCTACCGGGATTGGAAGGATTTCGTTAGACAGCACGGCCTTTCTGTGGAATTCGAAGCAGGGCTTTGCCGCGACTTTGAAAAACTGGTGGAAGAAAGCCGGTTTCTTCTCAGCACCAGCATCACCGAGGGATTCGGGTTTTCCTTCCTGGAGCCCTGGACGGCCGGCAAGCTTCTTGCGGGGCGAAGGATTGCCGACATCTGCCGGGACTTCGAAGAAGACGGCGTTCGGCTCGACCACCTTTACGACCGGCTGGCCGTTCCGGTATCCTGGATCGAAGAAAACGGGTTTCCGCAGCGCTGGAAGGCGTGCTTTTGCGCGGTCTGCCGGCAATTTCAGCAGCTTGCCTCCGACGAAGAAATCCGGCGCGCCTGGGAAGCGGCCTCGGCAGACGGCACCGTCGATTTCGGCCTTCTGGATGAATCCGCCCAAAAAGAGGTGATCCGGGCGGTGGTCGAAGCGCCCGACTATCGCCGGAGGCTTGTCGAGCTGAACCCCTTTCTGGATCGCTGCGGGCAGGTAGAAAACCCGGCGGCCCTCATCGCCGACAATCGACGGGTCGTCCTTTCCCGATATGCCCTGTCCGTTTACCGGGAGCGGCTGCTGGAAATCTACCGCGGGGTCGCTTCCCGAAGCGTCCGCCATACGGTTAAAAAGACCGTGCTTCTTTCGTTTTTCCTGCAACCGGAGACCTTCAGCCTGCTCAAGTGGTGCCCGTATGATCGGTAGAAGAGAAGTCGAGGACTATCTTGCTCCCCTCTCCCCCCTTCCTACGGACCTGAAACCTGCCGGCCGCCTGCAACAAAGCGTGCAGGCGGTCCTGTTCGACATCTACGGCACCCTGTTCATCAGCGGCTCCGGAGATATCGGAACAATGCGGCAGCAGAACCGGAGCCAAAAAATCGAAAGGCTGGTTCGAAAATACAGGCTGACCCTGCCGCCTGAGGAACTGACCGAGGCATTTTTCGAACAGATCGAAACGGCGCACCGGGAAAAAAAGAAGGAAGGCATCGAAGCGCCCGAGGTGGAGATCGACCGGATCTGGATGGCGGTCCTCGGGATCGACGACCGGCGCCTGGCTCGCCGTTTTGCCGTGGAATACGAACTGATCGTCAACCCGGTCTATCCCATGCCCGGGGCTGAAGAAACCCTGTCCGGCCTGCGCAAAAGGGAACTTTTCCTGGGGGTGGTCTCCAACGCCCAGTTTTTTACTCCCTGGCTCTTTTCCTGGTTTTTCGGCAAATCATCCGAGGGGCTCGGATTCGATTCCGGTCTTCTAATTTACTCGTATCGATTCGGGCACGCCAAGCCGTCTCCGACGCTTTTCCATGCCGCGGCCGAACGCCTCCGGGCCCTTGGTGTTTCGCCCGGCCAGGCCCTGATGGTGGGAAACGACATGAAAAACGACGTGGCAGGCGCGCAAAAAGCCGGATTTCAGACCGCCCTGTTTGCCGGAGACGCCCGCTCCCTGAGGATGAGGGAGGATGATCCCGAATGCCGGGATTTTCGGCCGGATCTGGTGGTGACGGAACTGAAGCAAATTTTAAGATATCTATAGTCGGCCTTCTGCCGATGATGGGAGGCTGGGAGGCCGGGATGCTTGGAAGCTGGGATGCTTCCACTGCAGATGTCGGAGGTCCGATGGTCGAAAGAGTGAGGATTATTTGGAAATTTTCTGCCCTGACGCCTTCGGTATAGTTTCATGCGATGATGTCAGAAAAAAAAACAAGGGAGTAGATTATGGTCAAAAAAAAGAAGGCCGCCGGCCGCATCCGTGGCTCCGAGCCGTATATCCCTTACGTGGATGCGAAGCGCGACGCCTGGTACACGGTGTTTTTCATCGAAAACCACATGGACTATTTCGCCTATCCGGACCATGTCGGCACCCCCGAGCAGGTCCGGTTCATGGTCTACACGGAAAACGAAGAGCGCTACTATCCCTGTTCCGACGAAATGTTCGAGGCGATCATGAACCGGGATGGCTCGGCCTTTCTCCAGGAAAAATATGCACAGGTTCTTGAACGGGTGCTTCAACTGATCGACCGGCTGATCGACGACCTGCGGGAAAGGACCTACCTGGAATCTTTGATCCGGATCAAGTTCAACCACGAAACCCGGGATGATATCATGGTCCCTTCCCGGCTGGAAAAACGCCTGGTCAACATCTTTTTGAACCGGACCCAGATCGCCGATCCCTATCTGTGCGAGAAAGGGATGAGAAACCTCCGGGCGGCCAACGCCCTGGCCTCCCGGGCGTGCAGGACCGCACTCAACCGCCTGGATTCCAGTGACATCGGCGGAAGAGACCGGACCCTCATCGGCGCGCGGGAGCGGCTCCGCTTCATCGAGCTTAAACGCCTCCTTTCCCTGGCCGTGGAAGACTCCCTTTGGGTGGACGACGACGGCGTCCGCTTCACGGAAGAAGACTACCTGCGATGTTTTCACAAACGATTTACCGGAAGCGGTGCGGAGGCATTTTTCGAATTTCTCGGCATCCAGGGTGAGGTATCTGCAGAAAGGCCCGGCCTGGTGCCGAAAAAAATCCTCTGGATGGCAGACGAGTCGGGCGAAATCATGGTCGACTTGGTGATCATCCGTCTTCTGGCCCGCCTGGGCCACAAAGTGGTCATCGCCTTCAAGGACGGCCCGGTCTATACGAAGGTCGATTTCGACGACGCCCACGGAGACGAGGCCCTGGGGGGCGAACTTTCCATGGCCTACTTTCTCCGGGAAAAGAAGCTGAACAAAAACGAACTGGTCGAGATCCTGCGAAGCGAACACAACATGATCGCCGTATCGGACGGGACCCGGGAAAACGTCAATCTGCTGCTGGCCAGCACCACGTTTGCCCGCATCTTCAAAGAGGTCGATGCCGTTATCTCCCGGGGGCCGGACCAGCACCGCCGGTTTTTCAAAAGCCATTTTCAGTTCACCCAGGATATCTACAATATTTCATCGGGCAAAAATGGAGAAGTCGACATCCGGCTCAAACCGAGGCATCCGGCGGTGGTCAAGTACACCTACCGGGATCTCGAGTACAAGGCCCAGGCCATCATCAACCAGATGGCCGCCGCCAAGGAAAGAGGCAAGACGGTGATGTTCTACAGCGGCATCGTCGGATCGATTCCCGGAAAGGTGGAAACCGCCAAGAAGATCATGTCGGTGCTGATCGAACACATGAAAAAGGAATACGCCCATACCTTTATCATCAACCCGTCCGAATACTTCGAAGCGGGAATGGATGCCGACGATTTGATGTACATGTGGGAGATCGTCCAGAGAAGCGGCTATATCGACATCTGGCGCTTTCAAACCTACGAGGACATCGCCCGGGCCTTTGCGTTGATGGAAAGCCGGGTGCCGCCGGAATGGGTGGGAAAAGACGCGACCTTCAGCACCGGCTGCACCAAGGAGATGAACATCGCCATAGACGTGCAGAAAAAAAATCCGGAGATGCAGATCGTAGGACCCTCGAAAGAGAAGTTCATCCGAAGAAGCGACTACGGAGTGGGGCTGCTCTACGACCAGAAGCTGCGCGACATCTGCCAGTAAATTCGGCCCTGGCGGACCGAATTTACTTTATGTGAAACTTCGGTCGAAGCCGGCGG
>CAYPFH010000239.1:0-6543 GCA_964409825.1 uncultured Desulfobacterales bacterium
CACGCTCCGTCGTGGCCGGAAAGACGGACGCGACAGAGCGCGTCCCTCCAACTTGAGCCCGCGTTCGGACGCGACAGAGCGCGTCCCTCCCCGTCGATACAACCGGCCGCCCCATCAATGGTTCGTCCGATAGGCGGACGTTGGCGGAGCCCTGCCGGCCGACCACGGTTGACTTCCCGGCCGCTTGCCGATAGAGGCACGGTAGACAACAAACCGATCCGTGAAAGAGGAGATACGCCCATGAGCCATCACCACGACCCCCACGATCATCACGACCACACCCACAGCCATCACCAAGGCCATTCCCATGGAGAAGGCGGCGAAATGCCTTTTAACGAGAAAATCGCACGACTCCTGGATCACTGGGTGCAGCACAACGACGACCATATCCGCTCTTACCGGGAATGGGCCGAAAAGGCCCGGAGCCACGGTCTTGCCGAAACTGCGGCCGCCCTCGACAAGGCGGCGGAGGCCACCGCCGCGGTCACCGATGCTTTTCGCGAGGCCCGGGCCTCGGTTCCAAAGGGGTAACCCTTCTATATGGTTGATTTCACGGCAGCCATACTGCCGAGTTCCGCCCAGGAAAATACCCTTTCGGAGGCCAATGCACGGCAGGCTCGAGCGGCGTTCATCGTTTCGGTATGAAAGACATTGAGCAGGGCCATGGACAGGCCGGCGGCCCTGACTCCCGCCGCCATGGCCCGGGGGTTGGCCGTGTCGATAAAAAGTGGCAGCCGGGTGGCGGCTTCGGCGCTTTGGACCAGAAATGCCATTTCCCTCTCCGGGTTGCGGCGGCAGGGCCCGGCATTGAGATCCACGGCTTCTGCTCCGGCTTCCTCCATTTGCCGGATCAGCCGTGCAATCGGCTCCGGATCCTTCCGGGCCATTGCTTCCTGAACCTCCGGCCGCAGAATCTGCAGATTGTCCGCCACCAGCATCATATGATCACGCCCCCGATTCCTCAACTTTAGCTCATTTTAGGCATTTTAGGCATTCCCCTCACCACCCGCGATGCTCCTAAATAAATGTCGGTGTAACTATGGCGACGTTGGTTTCACCGCAGAGGCTGCGCGGAGGAAATTTATAAATTTTTCTCTGCGTTCTCTGTGTCTCTGCGGTGAGTTTTTTGGATCTTAAACACGTCACCGAAATTACGCCGCCGAGCACTAAACTCCGGCCAGGAGGTCCTCCAAAAAGAGCGTAGATTTCTCCAGAAAATCAAAGGAAAACCCCTCCAGGCTGACCACGCCGCCAAAGGATTGGAGGATGCTGCGGGTCGCCGGAAGAAAACAGGGGTCCATGCGGTCCAGGGGAAGGTGATCTCTGCCGCCGGACACCCCGTGCAGGGTGATGACTTCGATACGGGGGGCCAGTCGCTCGAAAAGGGCCAGGGGATCGAAGCCGTGAACGAAGAGATGCCCGAGATCGGCGCAAACCGACAGGTCGAATTCTTCGACCAGGGATTCGACCCAGGAAAACGGATAGTCGAGGGTTTCAACGGTGAATCGTCGGGGCGCCACCGGGGCCCGAAGAAGTTCCCCGACGCTGTCGGCAGCCCGGCGGCGCCACTTTTCCACCGCGGCTCTGTCCGGATCTTTCGGCGCCTGGCCGATATGAAGGCAGTAGGTGGTCGGCCGCCACGCCAGGGTTTCTTCGATTCGAAGCCGGGTCAGGGCGGCATCGCGCCTTCGGCTTCCGGCGTCGGATGCGCCCAGATCGATATCCAGGGGCAGGTGGACGTTGACCGTCGTTTTCGATGCCTCGATCGCTGCTTTGACCTGAAGGATTTCCTCGGAAGACGGGGGCGTGTTTTTTTCAAACAGGAGAATTTCGATCTCGTCAAAAAAGGGGGCCAGGGCCTGCACGTTGGTCAGAATGCGGTCCGGATAGATAAACGACGTCGTGGCGAGGCGGAAGGCAAAACGGTCCCGATAGGATCGGCTCAATCTCGGATATGTGTCAGACGGCTGTGTCACGCAACGTTTTCCGATCCAGCAGGACGCTCGGCCCGCCGGCGGGGGGCCGGACTGTTCTGATCACAGCAGGCGGTTCATCAACACAAACAACAGCGCCATGGCGGCGAGGGCGAGCAGGGAAGATAGAATCATCAGGTCCCGGGCCCGCAGGATATCTCCGGCAGCAGCCGGTCCGTAATCCTCTCCCAGAAACGGCTTGTCGAAAAGTTCGCCGCCGTAGCGGCTCGGGCCCCCCAGCCTTACGGCCAGTGCGCCGGCAAATGCCGCCTCCGGAAATCCGGCATTGGGGCTGGTATGCCGGTTGCCCTCGCATGCTGCGGTGCGCATTGCCGGCCGGCCTCGGCCGGAGAGGATCTGGGCCGCCGCCGCAATCAGTACCACGGACATGCGGGCCGGAAGCCAGTTGGCAACGTCGTCGAGCCGCGCCGCGAAGGTGCCGAACCTGCGGTAGCGTTCGCTGCGGTATCCGATCATGGCATCGAGGGTGTTGACCATCCGGTAGGCCGCGGCCAGCGGGACGCCGCCGACGACTGCAAAAAACAGGGGGGCGATCAGGCCGTCGACCAGATTTTCGGCCACGGTTTCCACGGTGGCCCGGGCGATTTTCTCCCGGGACAAGTTCGCCGTATCCCGGCCGACGATTCGACCGAGCCGGTTTCGGGCCAGCGCCAAAGATCCGGAAAAAAGGGCCCGATAAATCGATTCGGACTCAGACGCCAACGACCGCGTCGAAATGCAAAAATACAGGATCAACACTTCCACGGCGGCAGCGGCCGTCGGGTCGAGCTTTCGGACGGCGGCAAGTGCCGCTGCGACAACCGCCCAGCAAAGCACCACCAGACCGGACGCCATCAGGGCGCCGCTGAGTCGAAGATCCGGAAAAAGCGCTCGAAACAGCGGCTCGGCCCAGGCGATGGCCCTGCCCATCCAACGGACCGGATGCGGCATGCGGACAGGATCCCCCAGCAACAAGTCCAGGGCGTATGCAGCCGGCAGGATCCATGCAGCGGAAAGAGCCGTGATCATGGCAGATTCTCCGGAGGCGCAGCGTCGCCCGTTCGTGTTGAATGCAGTTTGGAAATCCTGGTCCTCAGGGCTCGGATCTTTACGCTTTTCGGTCAAAGACCGCCTGGAGGGCGTCGGCCAGCCGGTCGTTTTCCGCCGGGGTTTTCAGGGAAACCCGGATATATCGATCCGAAAGACCGGCGAAGTTTTCGCAGTTCCGGATCAGTATCCGCTGCTGCAGAAGTTGCGCCGCCGTCCGGGCCGCCGTCAGCCCCACAGGAAGCCGGAGCAAAGAGAAGGTGGCCGCGCCGGGAAACAGGGTCGCATCGGCAACGGCGGTCATCCGTGCGGCGAACCGGGCGGTTTCGGCGGCTGTAAACCGCCGGGTTTCCTCCAGGAAATCTTCGATCCCGGGCGCCGGCCGCATCAGAAACTCCACTGAGGCCTGGGCGAGGCTGTTGACGCTCCAGGGCTGATAAAGTCGGCGCACCGCTTTTAAAAGATCCGGCGGTGCGATCAGAAAGCCGATTCGCAGCCCGGGAATCCGAAAGACCTTGGACAGGGAGTTAAGCACCAGTACGTTGGGCAGCCGCCGCCGGATCATGCTCTTGTCGTCTGCACCGGAGACAAAAGGAAGGTACGACTCGTCCACCACGAACCGCACCTGGGGGTGGGATCGGCAGATCCGCGCCAGCGACTCTGCCGGGGTCAGGACCCCCGTCGGGTTGTTCGGATTGCAGAAGAACGCCAGATCAACGTCAGCCAGGGCGGCTTTCAAACGGTCGGGGTCTGTCGCAAAGCCGCGTTCGGGTTCTGCAGAAAAAATCTGAAAAGAGACGCCCGAGTCCTTGCAGGCGTCGGCATAATCGGCGTAGGTGGGGCCGACGATCAGCGCCTTTCGGGCGTTGAGGGCCCGGGGCAGGGCGTAGATGAACTGGGTGGTTCCATTTCCGGCCATGACCCATTGATCGGCCAGGGCGTTTCTGCGGGCAAACGCGCGGCAGCATCCTGCGGCGTCCGTCTCGGGCAGTGCATGCAGATCCACCAGCCGGTTCTGCAGATGGTGGTGCAGGCCGGGAGGCGGTCCCAAAGGGTTCACGTTGCTGCTCATGTCGACGATCTCAGAGGGGCGGCATCCGAGCTGAGCGGCCGCCTGGTATATATTGCCGCCGTGACCGTGAATCATCGCCCCCCCCCTGCGGCAAGCACGAGGAATAAAAACACCTCGGTGGCCTCGACCATGGCACCTAGCATGTCGCCGGTAACGCAGCCGATGCGTCGGCGGTAAAAAAGGATGACGGCGGCCGTGGAGACGGCAAAGGCCAGGTTGAGCCGGATGGCCAGGGTGCCTGCCAAAAAGGAAATCCCCACGGGAAGCAGCATGCCGAGAAACGATGCCGCGGTCAGGGGCGCTGAAAACAGCGGGTGGCCGGTTCCGCCTTCCGGACGGCCGTATTGGAGAAACCGGATGGCAAAGATCATGGCCCCCCGGGCGTAGGCCGGAACGAGCAGCAGACAAAGACCGCGATAAGAATCCAGCCCCCAGATCCCGGCCCACTTGAGCGCCAGGCCCAGCACCACGGCGACGAGCCCCATGGCACCGACCCGGCTGTCCTTCATGATGGCAAGGGCCCGCGGCCGGTCGTGGTGGCCGAACAGCCCGTCGGCCGTGTCGCCGAGCCCGTCGAGGTGAAGGGCGCCGGTGAGCAGGGCCAGGGCAGCGACGTCGATGAGCGACACGACAGGGATCGCCCAGAAGAAACCGGCCGCCGCATCGATTCCTGCCAGGATCGCCCCGAGCAGCAGCCCCACCACCGGGAAAAATGCGATCATGCCCACCGGATCGTAAGCCGTTTTCCGGCCTGTGGGCAAAAAGGTGATGAAGCCGATGGCGGCGATGAGCCGTTTCATGGCGCCGGTCCCCCTTTGATGGGAACGGCGATTCCGGCCACCATCCAGATCACGGCATCCGCCGACCTTGCCACGAGCCGGTTGACCGTTCCCACGGCGTCCCGGTAGGTTCTGGCCAGCGCGTTTTCCGGCACGATGCCGGTGCCGACCTCGTTGGAGACGACCACGATCGGGCAGTTCGCGGCGGCAAAGGCTTCAACGAGCCTCTCTGCCGCCGGCAAGAGCTCCTTATCGGCGGGCATTTGGAGGATCCGGTTGCTGATCCACAAGGTGAGGCAGTCGACAAGCAGGACGTCCGCCGCAGCCCCCAGTCTTGTTACGGCCCCGGCAAGATCCAGTGGGGCTTCTTCGGTCTGCCATCGGCCGCCGCGCTCGGCCTGGTGCCTGGTGACCCGATTGCGCATTTCTTCGTCTTTGGGTTCGCAGGTGGCGATGAACACCCGGTGCGTCCCTGGACAGGCTTCAGCAGTTTCCAGCGCATGGCTGCTTTTGCCGCTGCGGCATCCGCCGATGACCAGGGTGAGTTGTTTCTTCATCGCGCGCTTTCCCGGCCGGCGGTTTCTTCGGCGACGATCTCTTTCAGCGTCTCGGAAAGGGCGTCTTCCCACGGACGGGGAACGATGCCGAAGCGGCGGCCGATCCGGTCGCAGGAAAGAACCGAATATGCGGGGCGCGGAGCGGCGGCGCTGAACTGGTCCGTCGTGATGGGCGCCACCTGTTCGACCCGGAGCGGGATTCGGCCGCGGGTCTTTGCAAAGATCGCTTCGGCAAAGCCGTGCCAGCTGACAACGCCCCAATTGCAGAAGTGATAGGTACCCCATAGGATTTGCGACTGCGCCGAAACCGCCCGCTCTGCCATCTCGAGAATGGCGGAGGCCAGGTCAGCCGCGTTGGTCGGGCTGCCGAACTGGTCGGCGACCACCCGAACCGCCTTTTCCGTCTTTCCGATCCGGATCATGGTCCGGACGAAATTACGGCCGCCGGCAGCATACAGCCAGGAGGTCCGGACGATCAAATGGGCCGGCAGCTCGTCTCGAACGGCGTCTTCTCCGGCGGCTTTGCTTTTTCCGTATACGCCCAAGGGCGACACCGGATCATCTTCGGTGTAAGGCCGACCGGCGGTGCCGTCAAACACGTAATCGGTGGAAACGTGAACGAGGAAAATCCCCGACCGGGCACATGCCCGGGCCAGGTTCCGGGGACCGTCGCGGTTTGCCGCAAACGCGGCCTCGGGTTCGTCCTCGGCCCGGTCCACGGCCGTATAGGCGGCGGCGTTGACCACCAGGTCCGGCGAAGCATCTTTCAGCGCCGCGCGAATACTTTCCGGATCGGCAATGTCGACCTCGGGCAGATCGACGGCCGCCGGAGCCCACCCTTTTTCCCGGCTGGCCCGTTGGAGCGCCGAGCCGAGTTGTCCTCTTGCACCGACAATGAGCAGCCTCAACGAAAAATCTCCAAGGCGGGCAGGTCTTTTGCGCCAAGCTGGCCCAGGAGGGGAAGGGCCCGGTCCTTGGGGGATACGAGCGGATTTTTCACCGGCCATTGAATGCCGATGTCCTCATCGGACCATAAAATTCCGCCTTCATCTTCGGGCATGTAAATGTCGGAGCATTTATAGTGAACCAGGGCCCGGAGGCTCAACACGCAGAAT
>CAYPFH010000240.1:0-6532 GCA_964409825.1 uncultured Desulfobacterales bacterium
TTCGCCGTCCCTGCTGTTGCATCGGAATCTACGACATGTCAGGATCTCTGAAGTTCTTCTTCCGCAGTCGGTTCCAATGTCAGGCAAATGATCCGCTTGACGGTTTTGAGCAGAAAGGACCTGAGCTTTTCATCTTCCTCGGCATTGCACAGGGAAAGAATCCGGTCGAAGGCTTCCCGGCAGCTTTTCGCATTGATCGTTGCAACAGACAGCAGCCCGCACCTGGCCGCTTCAAGGCTCGCCCTGCAGCTTTTCTCATCCCGCAATTCATCCACCACGATCAAATCGGCACCGCCTTTGACGGCGGACAAGGCCGCCTCCTCATAATCGAAGAAATGAATTCCTTTTTGCAGCTGCATGATGGACGAACAGGTCTGGGCATGAAACATCTCGATGGGATTTTCCAGCGTAACGATCGTAGAAAGCTTGTTCTGATTGACGGCGTTGATCATGGCATTCATAAACGTCGTCTTGCCGCTGCCCGGTTTTCCGGCGACAACGACCATACCTTCGCTAAAATCCAGCAGGGAGGAGAGCAGTGAATCGTTTAAAAACAGATTTTCGCCGGACCACAGGGGCGGATGTATTTTTCGCAAAGAGATGGAAACCCCCATGGCGTTGGTCATGATCGTCGTGCGAAAACGTTGGTGGCCTTTCATCTGATACAGAAATGAAATGGATCGTTCCCGGCCGGCTTTCTTCAACAGCCCCTTTGCGCTAGCCTTGTTTAAGAGCATGCAGGCGACCGCCTCGGCCTGGAAATGAGAAAAGGAAATCGAATGGGTATCGAGCTCGACCTGCTGGAGACTGCCGTTTGATTTGATCTGGATCGGCTTTTCCGGAAAAATGAAAATGTCCGAGAATTTCTTGTACTGGTAAAGCAGAAACGACAGCGTTCTGGAAAGCCAGTTGTCGAGGGCCATGTCATAATAGTAGTTATACGAGGTAAAGGGACGGCGGCCGATCTTATAGGGAATGTACTGAAACCGTAGTTTTTCCCCGTAGCTTTCCGCGCCCCTGGAGACATCGGCCCTTTTTCCGGGAGGGCCTGAATCGATGCCCCCGTCATGGGAGGTGTTTATCTCTGCCGGCCGGTTGTCGGCGTCGATGACAATATGATCGAAATCCTTTTCCAACCCTTCCTCATGCCAGCCCCTCATGGGACGGCTGCCGTCGGACGATCGCACACCGTCCTTATCTTCATCGCTCTCCAGATCGACCCGGAACAGATCTTCCTTGGCCGTCTTTCCTGCCAGAAACGCCTCGTCCAGGCAAAGATCCAATCCGTTGACATCCAGATCTTCCACCGCCGGGTTGCAGTTCGGGGACATCGCCGGGTCCGTGTCGTCGGTATAGGACATGAAAAATCGCTTGATCGCGTCCTGCTCATCGATATCAAAGTAAACGAACAGCGTGCCTTCCATGGATCGGATGGTATCGGCCGAAAATCTTTCCGTCAGAAGCGATAGGGTATCGCTTTCGGGAACCCGAAAAAGCGAATACAAAGCCACTTTTACACCGATAGACGGCCGGCGGAGCGCTTCTGACAGCTTGTTGGCCAGGATCAACGTTTTGACAAACGCCCCGGAAAGCCTGATGCCGTCCGTTGAAAAGTCGATTTTCGTCTGATCTGAGACGATTTCCTCCAGAAACTCCTGCATTTCTTTTTGAAGGGCCTTATTTCCGGCAGCGATGTCTTGGATGAATCTTTCCTCTTCGGCCATGTACGATAAGAACAGCAGCGCATTGGTGACGACGATCGAATCATGGATGCATCTTTCAAAAACCTGTTTCAGCAGGGTTTTCAGTCTTTCCGAAAAGCCGGAAAGCTTGTAGCGTTCGAATATGTTCTTCATGGCCGGAAAGCCGGACAAGTCATCAATTTCCATCCCGAAGTAACGCAGCCGCAAATCTTGATGCTTTTCGATCAGCTCCAGCAAGTCCTTCTGTTCCCAAAGCAGCACGGCAAAATGATTTTCTTCTTCCTTTTCTATATCGCCGATCACCTTTTTCTTGTAATCGCTGACCTCGACGTTGGCGGCGATGATGACACGATAGGGGTCGTATTCCTTGATTTGCAGGAGGTCCTTGCCCAAGCTGTATTTGCTCAAAGAGGCTTTGTCGGGCTTGCACAGCACGACATATTTTTGAAACAGCTCCGGGGGGCCGTCTATGGAGAACTTGTAGCCGATGATGTCCCGTTCGTCCTCCTCTTCCCGCTCCTGCCAGGTGCAGTTCATGTAACCTTCCCGGTGCAGAAGCGCAAAAATCAACTGCTCGAAATCTTCGGGAGATAGTTTGTCCAGGGCTTTTTCCGTTGAGTCCATTCCGGGTACCCCTTGTCACTGGGTGAACGGCCTGAAACGCCCGAGGGCTTGGCGCATATTTTCGATCGTTGACATGAACTGTTTCTTGAAAGGCAGATGATGTCAATAAGATTGAAGACTTATATCAGGTTTTGACCGGGAATTCAAAATATCGACATTTTTGACGGGGCCGTGCCCCGCCTGCCGATGTGGATTGACCGAAAGGGCCGATCCGTGCGATAAACATCGGACGCATGATTGTTTTGTCCGATTCGAATCCGCAACCGCCGTGACACCCATGGGCGGATATTCCATTGGCACCGGTTTCTCCCTGCGGAAACCGGAAACACGATAACCTTCCTAAACCCGAGGTGGCACCCGCATGCAAAACTATTCAGACGATCATCTACCCAGGAACCCGTTCTCCCAGTTTCGCCCGGAAAACCTGGATTTTTCGAACCTTTCCCGCCTGACCAAATGGATCGTCCTGGCCATTGCCGTGTTTGTTCTCTGGAACCTGGCAAGCTGGGGGATGTCCTTTTACCGGGACTGGCTGTGGTTCAGCAACCTGGAACACCAATCCGTGCTTCTGAAAGTGATGAGCACGCGGATCGGGTTGTTTGTAGCCGGGTTCGCCGTGTTTCTGGCCCTGGCCGTCATCAACCTGCGGGTGGTGCTGCGCGCCATCCCCCGGACCCTTCCGGACGGCGATTCCACTATATCCCCTGCTGCCTATAAAACTGCGCTCACGTTGCTGGTCTGGCTGGGGTGGGCGGCCGCCGCACTGGGGGCGATATTTTTGGCTTCGCGCCTGGCCGGGGAATGGGAGCTCTTTCTGCGGTTTTTCCATGCCGTACCGTTCAACGAAACCGAACCGATTTTCGACAAGGACTTTTCTTTTTACATCTTTACGCTGCCCGCGCTTGATTTTCTGCGGTTGTGGCTGCTGGGAAGCCTGGTGGTGATCGGCCTGGGCGCGCTGGCGCTCTATTATTTTTCCGGTTCCCTGAGGGGTGAGCGCTTCATTCTTACGCCCGCCATCCGCTCTCACCTGGCCCTGCTGGGTACGTTTGTTTTTCTGCTGGTCGCCGCAGGCCACTGGCTGGGGCGCTACGATCTGCTCTATTCGCCCACCGGCGCGGTATACGGGGTCGGATATACCGACCACCATGTCACCCTTCCTGCGCGATTTTTCCTGACGTTTGTCGCCCTGGCCTGCTCGGTGGTCCTTTTTTTCAACCGGCGGTTCAAAAATCCCCGCATCGTTTACTACGCCATCGGGGCCTGGGTGGGGCTGTCGCTGCTTGCCGGCAGCGTTGCGCCCGCGCTGGTTCAGCGGCTTTACGTGGAACCCAGCGAACTGGACCGGGAAAAGACCTATCTGGCCAACAACATCGCCTTTTCCCGAAAGGCATACGGGCTGACGGACATCCAGACGCGCAGCCATCCCGCACGGGGCGAAGTGGATGCAAACATCGTGGCCGACAACCAGGGCACGATCCAGAACATCCGGCTGTGGGACGAGGGCCCGCTGCTTCAAAGCTACAACCAGATCCAGTTCTTCCGCCTGTACTACGACTTCATGGCGGTTCATACCGACCGCTACGAGATCGACGACCAGCTGCGCCAGGTGATGCTGGCCACCCGGGAACTCTCCGCCGAAAAGCTGCCCGAAGAGGCCCAGCGCTGGGTCAACCGCCGTCTCCAGTTCACCCACGGCTATGGCGTGGCCATGACCCCGGTCACCGAGGTGGACCAGGGCGGGCGCCCCGGCTTTTTCATCAAGGATGTGCCCCCGGCGGGCGACATCCCCCTGACCCGGCCCGATATCTACTACGGCCTAAAGAGCCTTGATTTTCTCATCGTGCGAAGCGGCATGGAGGAGTTCAATTATCCGGGAAAGGACGGTCCGGTCTACGTGCGCTACGAGGGACAGGGCGGCGTTCGGCTCACCGGCTTTTTCCGCAGGTTGATCTACAGCATCAAGTTTATGGACATCAATATCCTGATCTCCGGTGAAATCGCACAAGACAGCCGCATTCAGTACCGCCGCACCGTGCCCGAGCGCTTCTCCACAGTGACCCCCTTTCTGATGCGCGACCGGGAGGCCTATCCGGTCGTGGCCGACGGCCGGCTGTTCTGGATCCAGGACGCGTACACGTCTACCCGCCGCTACCCCTATGCCACGCCCTACGAGAACAGCTTCAACTACATCCGAAACAGCGTCAAGGCGGTCGTGGACGCCTACCATGGGACCATCGACTACTATGTGGCGGATCCATCCGATCCGATGGTCCAGACCTACCAGGCCATTTTCCCGGGGCTGTTCAAACCCCTGGAAGACATGCCCGACTACCTGAGAGGCCATCTTCGCTATCCCCTGGATCTGTTTACCATCCAGTCTCAAATGCTCCTGCAATATCACATGGAGGACACCGTCGTCTTCTACAACAAGGAAGATCAGTGGTCCATTCCCGTTCAGAGCTCCTTTGGCGAGACAGAGGCGCTGAGGCCCTACTACATCGTGGCCCGTCTGCCCGGCGAAGCAAAAGAAGAGTTTCTTCTCATCCAACCCTTTACCCCGGCCGACCGCCACAATCTGGTCGGCTGGATCGCCGCCCGCAGCGACGGAGATCACTACGGCAAGATGGAGCTGTTCCGATTCCCCTCGGGCCGGCACGTGGACGGCCCAAACCAGGTCGAAGCCCGCATCGACAACGATGCGGTCATCTCCGAGCAGTTCACCTTGTGGGGCCAGGTGGGCTCCGAGGTGACCCGGGGCATCTTGTTGGTGATTCCGATCGGTGAGGCCATTCTGTACGCCGAGCCGGTGTTTCTCAAGCCGGAAACCCTCGATTTTCCCGAGCTGCGGCGCATTATCCTGGCCGATTCCCGGCAGGTGGTGATGCACAGGACCCTGGACGACAGCATCGACGCCCTGGCCGGCAAGCTGCCTGCGGTAGAGGTCACCCCGCTTGTCGAGGACACGGCCAAAGCGCCCGCTGCGAGCGGTCCGATTGCTCAGAGCATCGAGGAGATCCGACGGATCCTGCAGGAGGCGGCCGGCAAGCTGGAAGAATTGCTCGACCGCTTGCAGCAGCAGGACCAGTAGAAGGATCGTTGGACAACGGCTTGTCCCGTCGCCCGCTGCCTTTGCGCAACAATCAGGGCAAAGGCAGGAGACGAACCTATGGCAAAAATGGTCAAGCAGAGAAAGTATTCGAAGCGGGTAGCCTTTCCGGAAGAAGACGGCGTCTTATGCGTTGTGATCAAGCCGGAGCCGTCAGGCGGGAGCTTCTATCTGCAGGCCCTGGATGCCAGCGAAAACGGCATCAAGTTCAAGACGACCCCAAAAGCGAAGAATTCGTGTTCCATCTGGGAAACGCTTTTCTTATCGAAAATCGTCGGCACGAGAACGGTCAGATTTGCAGAACCGATCGAACTGGTCGTAAAATGGCAGGAAAATGAGGTAGATCAATGCGTGTTCGGATGCCAGATCCAAAATGCCTCACCGGAATCCAAAAAGCAGTATGTGAATTTCGTTCGATCGGAAACGGCCATCGGCGGCTCACAAACCCTGAGCCGGGAACAAGACCCGTCGCGCGGCATCGACAATGGAAAAGAGGAAGAGGAAATGGCAGCCCTGGAAGAACGGATAAAAAACAGCCCCGCTTCGGAGCGGTCCCGCACCCGGTTCTTGGCTTTTGCCGGCCTGCTGGCTTTTCTGGCGATCCTGCTGCTGTCGGTCTTATACACCTGCAGCCAGACCCGAAATCTGGCAAAGCGGGTGGACCGGTTGGAAGAACAATTCAAAATGGTTCCGGCGCCGACGATGGGCCTCGAGCAGGTGCAAAGCCAACTGGCCTTGATCGAGAACTCCCTGACCGGGCTGACGGACCTCGCCCGGAAAAACCAAAGCGCCGCCAGGTCCCTTTCAGGCAAGATCCAAACGATCGAAGACAAAATGGCGCAGATAGAAAGCCGCCCGGCTTCGAAGGCTCCGGCAACGGCAAAGGAAAAGGCCGAGCCGGCAAAGCAAAAGAAAACGGCAGCAAAAGATGACGGCAGCGGTCGTGTCCACATCGTTGAAAAAGGGGAAAATCTGTTCCGGATTTCGGTCAAGTACGATGTCGCTCTGGACCAACTGGCCAAAGTCAACGATATGAAGGTAAACGACCCGATCTATCCGGGACAAAAGATCAAACTCCCCTGAGCGCGGGGGTAAC
>CAYPFH010000241.1:0-6524 GCA_964409825.1 uncultured Desulfobacterales bacterium
TGCAGTCCTTGCAGTTGCCGTTGCAGCGGCACCGACCCTTCGGAGACGCCACGATGACCCGGCTTCCTTCGGGGGCGAGTTCGAAGCCCTTTTCCCCCTTGAAATAGAGGCGGTCGGCCGGAACCCGGCATTGGGCGAGGCGGCACTGAAAGGTGCTGCAGCCAAAGGGGCTGATGCGGCGCAGCTTGCGGGTGTTGATGAAAACCCGGCCCCTGCCGTTGTAGTGCTCTCCGAGAAGATGGATCAGCTCGCCCGCCGAACTGCCGTCGAAATCGCCGCTGGGAGATACGTGAAGATTGCCGCTGCTTTTCTTGAAGCTCAGTTGAAAATTGCTGCTCATCTTTGCCTCCGTTTCAAATGGATAACGTCGATTCGTTACTGATCGGCCGGTACCATGTCGTTTCGAATTCCGGCGCTGTATGGATCGGCGCCGCAAAGCGCCTGGGACACGGCGTTCAGGCTGCTGCTGGACAGCATGTGGACCGGCTTGTTGTGCTTTTTGGCCAGGGTCTTGACGAACGAACAGGCCGCGTGGCTGTTGCAGCTCACCGGGCAGAGCACGACGTCGGCGCGCCTGAGACGGGTTTCGAGATCCCTTGTCCCCTTTTTCATGTATCCGTCGTGGTACTCGAAAACGCCTCCGCTTTTTTCGATCAGGTCCCGGTAGAGCGACGCCATCCGGGTGATTCCGCCGACGATCAAAATCCGCTTTCGGCACAGGTCAAAGGAGGGGCAGCCCGGATCGCACCGGTTCAGGCGAGCCGTCTCTTCGACAAACTCCCGGGCCTCTTTCTGGAAATGCTCGTTTGTCTCCTGCTGCCGCGCCAGTTCCGCCGTCAAGCGGCCGTTTTCCTTTTCAAAGAAAAGCAGACGCCGTTTTTGGGTCTTCAGGTCTTCCTTCCGGCAGGCCAGCTCCTTTTTCAGGCGGCCGTTTTCCAGCTCCAGTTCGGACGACCGGCTGCGGACCTCCTGATGTTCTGCCGCTGCAAGCAGCCGTGCGTTTTGGACGGTCAGCGCCTGGATCGAAGCGTTCAGCTTTTCATTTTCCGTTTCGATCCGTTTGTTTTCCTTCACCAGCGTGCGTCGGTGCAGTCCGGCCTTCTGCAGCTTCCGCTGAAGGTCGGCGATTTTTTTCTCTTTCAAGGAGATGGTCCGCTTGGCTTTCATCCGCTGCTCCGCCGTCCAGTGCATGGCCATGTGGACCATCCCGAAGATTTCGCATCTGCACCTGATCGGCAGCTGGAGATGAACGGCTGCCGCCCACAAAGCCGCCGCAACGTCGCCTTCTTCGAAGGCAGTCTTGAAGCGGGTCAAAAATTCCGGAGAATCGAGCGGCAGCAGCGCGGCGGCTTCTGCGCCGAACTTGCGTTCAAGCATGGCGTCGACGCGCCTCGATAGCCGGTTTTCGCTTTCTGCGCTGGCCACCAGGGCTTCGTGAAGTTCGAACGGGCCGAACTTTCCCTTCGAAAAGCCCGCCTTTTTCAGGAGCTGTTTTTGCTCGGCGAGCGTCAGGCACATGCCCACCAGGGGGCACTTGAAAAATCGTTCCACCTCCCAGAACCGGAGCCTCCCCTCAGCGGCGGGCTCGGCCGCCGCCCGGTCCCGGGGCGCGGGAAAATCGGCGGGACGGATTTGGATCGGTGCACACATCGTCGTCTCCTTTGGTTTCCTTTGTTTCGGTGGGTGCTGCGGTCCCCAGAAAAAGAAGAAGGCGCAGCCCGGTTCGCTTCCGCTCCGAGTTACGCCTTCACCTTCTCCGCGCTTGAAAAATGCCGAAGACCGTAAGACGTTCCACCTTTTTCGCTATTCGCTTTTCGTTATTCGGCCTCGATCAACACCCGGGTGAGTTTTTTGCGAAGGGCTTCGAGCCGTTTGGATTTAAACGCCTTGCGGCTTTCTTCCAGCACTTCGATGGCCTCCTGAAGGGCCTTTTCCAGCCGATGTTCACGGGTGCGTTTCGGGCACCGCTCAATCAGGGATTGGAGAGCCCGTTCGTCCATCTCCTCCTCAACAAAGGCGTTGATCAGGCTGCAGTGGGTGCTGATGCCTTGCTGCAACTCCCGGAGGCTTGCACTGAGCGCATGGATCAGCTCTTTTTTTTCCTCCGCCACTATTTTAAGTCTCTTTCTATGTTTAGCAGTTCTAACTTCAGGGGCCAAAAAAAACCGCCCTGCATACGACGATCTAAAGTCTGCCTTTATGATCTGCGGCCGGCGGTAGCCGGCGTTTTGTCGTCCTGGCAAGCGGGCGGCGTCTGCCGGGCTGCCTATCGGTTGGACGGTTTCCGGGTTTCTATCTGCCGGGCAAGGTCTTTTGAAAACTGTTTCCTGCGGACCTCGCATATTTCCGGATCGCGGCCGTGGCTTCGATACTCCTCGAAATTCTTGAGCCAGCTGTCCCCGGCCCGGGGGCATGCCTGGACGAACTCCATAAAATCGGTGAAGCTGTCGAGCGTTTCGGGGCTCAGGGCATGCTCCATACTGCAGGCCTCCTCGTCCGCCGTATCATGGTCGATCTTCAATATCTCCGTCAGAAAGCGGTGCAGGATCTCATGGCGCCGCCGCATTTCTTGGCCGACGTCGGCGCCGTTCTTCGTCAGCTCCACGTATTCGTATTTTTCGTAGTTCACCAGGCCCCGTTCGTTCAGATTTCGGAGCATGCTGGTGACCGTGGGCATCTTCACGTCCATGCGCCTGGCGATGTCCTTTACCCGGACGACCCGTTTTTCCTTGTCCAGGTCGAAGATCGCCTCTAGATAGTCTTCCATCACAGACGTCAGTGGTTTTTCCGAGTTGTCGACATTTTTTTGAGAGACCATGGGCGCCATTTCTATTAGAAAGATAAAACTTAATTTGGAAGATGGAATAACGCCCTCTGGACTCTCTGTCAAGTCCGTATTCGCTGCCGATCATCCGTTCTGCAAGAGAAGCAAAAAGCGGAACCGATGCCGCCAGATTATGGAAAAAAGCCCATGATGGACTTATCAAAATGGCAGTTGTCGGCAAAATTGGCTTACCGACGCGAAGGACTCGTGCAGTCCAGTTGGTTTTCGGAAGCAGGATCACCTCCCGTGTTGCAGCCATTGCATCGGGAGCAGCCGCAGTTCGTTTCCGTAGATTTGAATACCGAGGCCGCACGCCGCCACAGATACCCTGCAGCCAGAACGATCAGTACAGCCACCGCCACAGTTTCCATTTTTGCCTCCTACAGCCCGAGCATCGATCCGATTTGAAAGACGGCGATAGCCAAAGCCAAAGCCAGTGACGTGTTGAAAACGATGGAAAAGGCCCCCCATTTCCATGAACCGGCCTCCCGGGAGATGCAGACCACAGCCACGAAACACGGGGCGTAAAAGATCGTAAAGACGATCAGGCTCCAGGCGGTAAGCGGATTCCAGGCCGGGGATTCGGATAGGGTCCGGGCCAGGGAGCGGTGTTCTTCCGGGTCCACCTCGCCCAGGGAGTAGGCTGTTCCCAGGGTGGAGACCACCACCTCTTTAGCGGCGAATCCACCCAGCAGCGCGATGTTGGTCCGCCAGTCGAATCCGGCCAGTCCGCTGATCGGCTCCATGAAGGTACCGACCCGGCCGGCGACCGAATGTCTCAGGCCGGCCATGGCCTGGTCGGCTTCAATGGAATCGAGCCGCTTTTTCAACGTTTCCGCCCGCGGGCTGAGCGGCGTTTCTTCATCGGCGGCTTCGATTTGTTCGAGCAGCCCGGTCGGGGCGGCCGCGATAGCGCGCGCGCGGGTCTGTTCGAATGCCTGGATCCGGGATTCAGGCAGGCCCGGAAACGTCATCATGGCCCACAGAAGGACCGATATGGCCAAAATGACGGTGCCCGCCTTTTTGATGTATTGCCAGGCGCGCTCCCAGGTGTGGAGGAGAAGCCCGCGAAAGGTCGGCAAACGGTAGGGCGGAAGCTCCATGACGAAGGGGGAGGGCTCTCCCCGGATCACGGTGCTGCGAAGGAGTCTGGCCACCAGCAGCGCCCCTGTCCAGGAGATCACGGTGACCAGAAACATGACCCAGGCTTCGTTTCGGGAAAAGAATGCCGCCACAAGAAGGGCGAATACCGGCAGCTTGGCGCCGCAGTTCATAAACGGTACGGTCAGCAAGGTGGCCAGACGCTCTTTGGGGGATTTCAGGGTCCTGGCCGCCATCACTCCCGGAACGGCGCAGCCGCCGGCGATGCCGCCGGAGACGATAAACGGCATTACCGAGGAGCCGTGCAGCCCGAAGATCCGAAACACCCGGTCGAGCATAAAGGCCACCCGGGCCAGGTAGCCCGTGTCCTCCAGAAACGAGATTCCCAGAAACATGAACAATATCAGGGGCACAAAGCCGAGTACCCCGCCGACGCCGTCGATGATCCCGGAAACGATGAGAGACTTGACAAGCCCGTCTGTCAGGCTCCGGTCCACCGCGGCGCTGAGCCAGCCGAAAACCCCTTCCAGCCATCCCACCGGGACCTCGCTGTAGGCAAAGGTGAAGTGGTAAAGGCCCAAGAGCACGGCCGCCATGATGATCGGACCGGCAAAACGGTGGGTGACGACCCGGTCGATCCGGTCCGAGACATGGAGCCGGTGTCCGTCGTCCCGGCGAGCGATGACCCCCTGCCGAACGATGGAGCGGATATAGCCGTATCGCTGGTCGGCGATCACCGCTTCCGGGTACGTCTCCAAGGTATCGATCAATCGTTTGGAAAGGCGGGAGACCCGTTCTTCCAGGGAAAGCGAAAATGCGGGCGCCTCCGTTCGGCCAAGGGCCATGACCTGTTCGTCTTTTTCCAGGTATTTCAACGCGGTCCAGCGGGGCAGATATCGACCGGCCAGAAAGCCGCTGGACGCGATTTCCTGGGCCATTTCATCGAGAACCGGATCGATTTCCGGACCGTAGGATATTTCCAAAGCCGGGGCGCTGTTTCCGGACCGCAGCAGTGTGCCGGCGGCTGCCATCACCTCTGCGTTTCCCAGGCCGTTTCGCGCCACGGTCGGAATCACCGGAACGCCGAGCAGAGCGGAGAGTCTTTCTGCATCGACGGCGATTCCCCGTTTTTTGGCCACGTCGATCATGTTCAGGGCGATTACGACCGGCACCCCCATTTCCATGAATTGAAGGGTCAGGTACAAGTTTCGCTCCAGGTTGGACGCATCGACGATGTTGACGACGACACCGGGCTTTTCGTCGACGAGAAAATTTCTTGCCACCACCTCCTCGAGGGAATAGGCGGTCAATGAATAGGTGCCGGGCAGATCGACGATGCGGATCCGGTCGCCGTTTTGCCGATAGGTGCCCTGCTTTTTTTCCACAGTGACGCCGGGATAGTTTCCCACGTGCTGGCGGGCGCCGGTCAGCGCATTGAACAGGGTGGTCTTGCCGGAGTTGGGGTTGCCGGCCAGTGCGATCGTCGGCTCCATGCTCAGTTCACCTCCACTTGGATGTAGTCGGCTTCACGGTTTCTGAGGGTCAGGACAAATCCCATGACCTGCACGGCCACCGGATCCTGAAGCGGGGCCCGCCCGCGGATGGTGATCCGGGCGCCGGGCACCAGCCCCATGTCCCGGATTCTTCGACCCATTTCCCCTTGAGCGGTGACCGATGCAATCCTGCCGGACTGATTTTCGTTCATTTTACGCATGTTGAGTCTTGTCATGGCCTATCTCCGATCGGGTTGTTTGGTGGTGTTGGAAAAGTTAGGTATAACTAACTAAAAAATGTGTCAAGAACTTTTTTTGGAAAAAAAGACTTTACAGGGAAGCGCCTATTTTGATGAAATAGTGGAGAAGATGAAAAACTGATGGAGGCGGTTATGGCGGAAAATCAGTTATCCGAGAGCATGGAGAATTACCTGGAGGCCATCCTTGCCCTGGAAAAGGCGAGCAAGGTGGCCAGGGTCAAGGACATCGCAGAGCGTCTGAATATCCGGAAGGGCTCGGTCACCGGTGCCCTCAAGTCTCTGGCCGAAAAAGGGCTGATCCACTACGAGCCTTACAGTTTCATCACCCTTACCGCCGAGGGGCGCCGGCGCGCCGAACAGGTCGCCTATCGGCATCGGGTGCTCAGGGATTTTTTGCTCAACATCCTGCAGGTCGATCCGGAAACGGCCGAGGCGACCGCATGCCGGATGGAGCATGCGGTGGACGCCAAGACCCTGGAACGTCTGGTCTGTTTTATCGAATACATTCACGTATGTCCCCGGGCCGGAGATCAATGGCTTCAGTCCTTTGCCGACTACTGCAGGGACGATGAAAGGGAGCTGAAAGACTGCCGCCGATGCCTCCAGGAGCTCCGGATCGCCGACAACCGCCAAAAAGGATAGCTTTGCGGGGGGGATGGGAAGATCGTGAAGCGGCCGGGGTGACTCGAATTCAGGAGGAGAACGCACGTATGAAGTTTGCCGGCTTCATGATGTTCCTTTTCCAGCAGCACCTGTGTAATGACGTGTGCGGGAATGAGTTTATGCGTTTTTCTGATGCCAGTGTATTCCCCTGGTCAAGGCATGCCGGACAGGTTCCCGTCAAAG
>CAYPFH010000242.1:0-6502 GCA_964409825.1 uncultured Desulfobacterales bacterium
GTTCTGGGTTCTGGGTTCCGGGTTCGGGGTTCGGGGTTCTGGGTTCTGGGTTCCGGGTTCGGGGTTCTGCGTTCCGGGTTCGGGGTTCTGCGTTCTGGGTTCTGCGTTCTGCGTTCCGGGTTCAAGCTTTCACCTTGGCTTAAACCCCCGAACCTCTGAACCCCTGAACCCCTGAACCCCTGAACCTTTGAACCCCCGAACCCCTGAACCCCTGAACCTCTGAACCCCCGAACCCTTCTTTATCCGGCAAACCCCATGGCTCTGGGCAGCCAGAGTACCAGATTCGGCAGGTAGGTCATGATGCCAAGAACGATCAGCTGAATGATGATAAACGGAATCACCGCCCGGGATACGTAGATCAGGTCCTTGTTGGCGATCGCTCCGGTGATGTAAAGGCTGACCCCCATGGGCGGGGTGCAGTAGCCGATGGCCAGGTTGACCGTCATGATCAGCCCGAAGTGCATCGGATCGATGCCGAACGCGCCTAGCATGGGGATAAATACCGGCCCCAGGATCAGGGTGGCCGAAATGATGTCCATGAACATGCCGACAAAGAGCAGCATAATGTTCATGGCGATCAAAAAAAGCAGCGGCGAGTGTATGGCGGAAAGCACGGTCTCGGTGATGGCGCCGGGGATGTTTTCAAGGGTCAGCAGCCGGCCGAAGCAAGAGGCGCCGGCCACGATGATCAGCAAGGTCGCCGAAGTCACCGCGGAATTGACGGTGATTTTTTTCACCTCGCCGAAGCGGATCGACCGGTGGATGAACAGCTCCACCATAAAGGCGTAGATACAGGCGACCACCGCCGCCTCGTTTGCGGTAAAGGCCCCGGAAAAGATCCCGCCGAAGATGATGACCGGCAGCATCAGCGACCAGAACCCTTCCTTGATAACCCGGATCAGGCCGCCGAATCCGGGAAACGGCATCCGCGTAATATCGGTCTTCTTCCGGAAAATGACAAATGAATATGCGCAGACCCCGAACATGATCAATATTCCCGGTACGAAGCCGGTCAAAAACAGCCCTTCCAGCGAGACGTTGCTGATCATGCTGTAGAGGATCATGCCGATGCTGGGGGGGATGATCACCCCCAGATTGGGAGAGGTGGTCATCAGCCCCAGGGTATATTTCTGAGGGTATCCGTTGTCGATCAACGCCGGGATCATGAATCCCCCCAGGGCCACCACCGTAGCCACAGTGGAGCCGGAGATGGCCCCAAACAGCCCGCAGGCCAGCACTCCGGCCATCCCAAGCCCCCCGGGCAGCCAGCTCACGAGCACGTTGGCCACTTTGATCAGCTTGTCGACGATGGTGCCGGCGGTCATGATGTTGCCGCAGAGGATAAAAAACAGGACCACGACCAGGGCAAAGTTGTCCATGCTCCGCAGTAAGGTCTGAACCAGCAGCAGAAGGGGCAGGTCGGTGAAAAAGACAAAGCCCAGAACCGCCGTGAAAAAAAGGCACATGAAGACGGGAATGTAAGAGGCCATGCAGCCCAGCAGGATCAGCAGGATGATCACGTGGCTCGTTTCCATAAAACGGGGCTCCTTGCTTCCGACTCCGGTCATGCCGTCGACCCTGCCGCCGGCATGACTAGCGATTTTACTCGGTTTCCCTGCCGGCCCGAAGCTCGACAATGTCCTCGTAGAACACCTGAAGGACGCGGATCAGCATCATCCCGCCCATCAACGGAAGGATGGCAAAAATATAGACCAGCGGAATCTGCAAAATGATGGTTTTTTGCATGGTCTGCACCTGGAGGGCGGCAAGCTTCCACCCCAGGTAGAGCACCATCACAGAAAAGATCAAGGTGACCAGGTTGCTGAAGAAGGTAAGGGGCACCTTCATTTTCGGGAAGAGCTGCACCGATGCATCGATCTTGATCATGGACCGGTTCTTGACCGCCGCAGAGCAGCCGATCAAGGTGGTATAGATGATCACTTCCCGGACGAGCTCTTCGGACCAGGTCAGGGAATAGTTAAACCCGTAGCGGAGAATCACGTTGAAAAACAGGGCCACCAGGGCCACGATCACGGTGATGAACAGGGTCCATTCTTCGAAGAAAGTCAACACCCGGTCCGTGAACTTGAAAAATCGGCCGATCATGGGCAGGTCCCTCTTGGCGGTATGATTGACATCACTAGAGAAGGGGGGCTTGAAAAAGCCCCCCTCTTTTTCGATCAAACCTGTCTACGGCCGCTGATATCCCATGTAGTCCTGAACTTCCTTAAGAAAGTCGGCCGGGCGGTAGGTGTCTCCCGAATAGAGCTTGTTGATTTCCGCCTTGTATTCCTCGTGGACCGCGTCGCCCTTCTTGCGCAGCCACGCCATGTCATCGCCGGGAAGAGTGTAAAACTCGATGCCGCTCTTGGAGGCCTTCATGATCTCGACTGCCTCCTGGATCTTGGTCTGCTCCCGGATGTCGGCGGCGACATCATGGACCGTCTCTGTAAAAATCTTCTGCAGGTCTGCGGGCAGCTTGTTGTACCAGGCCTTGTTGAAGATCCAGATAAAAAGCCCCTGGGCGTAGTCGAGGTAGGTGTAGTACTTGGCAACTTCAAATTTCTTGGTGATGTGGCAGACGCTCGGGGTGTGGTCCAGCCCCTCGATGACTCCCTGCTTCAGGGCCACCGGCACGTCGGGCCAAGGCATGACCACTGCGTTCAGGCCCCACTGCTTGTAAAGAAGCTGGTTGACCGCGGCCTCGGCCGTTCTGAACTTGACCTTCCCGGCGGCTTCCAAGTTCTTCACCGGCCGGGTGGTGGCCCAGCCGTAGTTGCCGTAGCCGGTGATATCTACGCCGATGATGCCCTGGTGGTCCATGGCGTTCATATAATGATCGAACAGCTTGCCGCCGGCCACGAACTTATCCAGCTTTTCAAAGGAGTTGACCAGAAACGGCAGGTTGATCAAGCCGAACCGGGGCCCGAGATTGGTCGAGGCAACGGAGCTGACCCCCATTCCCTGAATGGCGCCCATCTGCAGCTGGTTGAGTACTTCCACTTCACCGCCGAGCATGGAAAACGGCTTGTAATCGAGGTAGATCTGACCGTTTGTCCGCTTCCACAGCTCGTCGCGTATGGCAAAGCCGGCATAAACGCCCTTGAGCACCGGGTGGGAAACATTGGACACGATGCACTTGTACTTGGCACCGGACGGATCAAAGGCGGGCTTCCACGCATCCAGAGACGGTGCTGCCGCAATCGCCGGGCCTACCCCCAGGACAAAAGCGGTCGCCAATACCACTGACAGGATGATCAAACTCTTTTGCCTCATCGTTGCCTCCTTTTTTGCCTGCTGTTGTCTGCTGGCTTCTCTTGGCACTAAACATCGTTCAGTTACCAAAGATGATTTAAGAAGCTATTTTGCAGCTACAATGAAATTTTGTCAAGCAAAATCGAGCAACCGGCGTCACCGCCTACCCGTCCAGTATCCTTCCGGATCGAACCGGCGAAGCACCTTCAGCTCATTTTCGGTGGGAGGCGCCGTTTCAGGCGGTGCTTCCGATAGATCGATGGGCCAGCCGGTTTCGGCCCGGACCGTTTCCGGGGCTACGCCCGGGTGGATCGTTTCCAGCCGCATCTGCCGGCTTCGCGGATCGAAAGAAAAGCAGCCCAGGGTAGTGATCACCGCACTGGGGCCTCCTCCGGGCAGCCCCATGCGGCGGCGCCAGCCGGGACCGTCGCCGTAGCCCGGAGAGGTGATGTAGTCGACCCGGGGCACAAACCGCCGCCGTTGGTGAGCCATGATCAGAATGTGCCGCCCGGCGAGACTGGCAAGGTCGCAGGCGCCTCCGCTTCCCGGCAGCCGGGTTTCGGGGTGCTGCAGGTCTCCGATGCAGGTGGTGTTCAGGTTTCCGTAGAGGTCGACCTGGGCGCCCCCGATGAAGCTCAGATCGACGCGCCCTTGCTGCAGCAGGGCCATGGCGTCTCCGGTGTCGGCGAGCCAGTTGGCCCGATAAAGGTTCGGCAGGTCTCCCATGGTCAGAATCGGCGCCGGAGCGACGCTGTCCCTGACGATGCCCAACTCGTAGATGCCGACGGCGTTGGGTGCATGGGTGCCCTTTGCCAGAAGAAAGCCAAGGAGGGGAAGCCGCATCCCGACAAAGACCACTTCTCCGTCTGCGACATGGCGGGCGGCGGCGGCGACCATCAATTCCTGCGGCGTATAGGAGCTCATCGGCGCATCAGTATCCGAAATCGGCCGGCTCGGAGATCAGATGTTTTCCCAGGGCCAGGGCCTGCATTCGTTCGGCGCCCACGCAATCGAGGTATTTCCTGCGGCCCGTAACACCGTCGATCCAGATCGCCTTCCACCGGTTGTAGCCTTCCACTGTCCGGCTTGCCTCCTGATAGTCGAGAAACGCCTGATGATCCCGGTTGTAAAACCCCGGCATCGGCGACGGATGAGCCCCCCATGGCTCGTGGACCACCGCACTGACCCGGAACCCGGGCGTCAGCACCCGGTTCGGATCCGAAGCGATCGCCTCCGGGGGCACGATCCGTTCGGCGGTGAGAATGATATGCTCGCTGGCAAGGCAGGCCTCGCGGCTGAGCCCCAGATTCCCCCAGGCGTGGGCATTTCCGAATGGGTCGGCGCGCTGGACGGCAATCACGCATACATCGGGCCGGATCGCGGAAACCGCCGTCAGACGATCGCCGGTAAAGGGGCAAGCGATCGTCTTCAGGCCTGGATTGCTGCGGGCAAGATCGCTTCCCAGCGCTGTTTTCGAGGGCATGAAAGGAACGCCCATGGCGCCGGCCCTCAACGCCATGGTCATGGTCAAATTGGAGTGGTCTTCGACTTCGAGCCGCTTCTGCTCATAGGCCCTGCGAAAATTGTAGCCGGAGCCGGTGATGACATTTCCCACCCAGGCGGCCTGCACCTTTCGGACACACCCGGCGCCGATCAGCTGGTCGAAGAGGATGTCGGAGATCGGCCCGATCAGAACGAGGCGTTGCTTTTTCTGCCGGATCATCTCATGAGCCGCGGAAAAGGGGATGCAGGTCTCCAGCCCCGTTCCCAAGGCGATCGAACTGCCATCTTCGACGAAGCGGTCTATGGCCTCGTCAAGGCACATCTGTTTTTCTGCCGGCAAACCGATCTCCAGGGTAGAAAAAATGCAAAAAACAAAAAGCGCCCGGTGCGGGCTCTGGAAAAGCAATATAAAATTTCGATGGAGCGATGTCAAAACATTACCGAACTTGACGCCGCCGCAGATATTGCCGTAGTCTTCGTCGGCGCGGAAGCAATCGACCGCAGGCCCGCCAACCCGGGAGGAACCATGGTACAAGACTTGAACGCGGCACTTCAACTGCTGAAGGAATACGAGGCGCTTTCTGCAAAATTCTTCCAGGTAGAGACCCGGATTCTATCGATTCGGAATTTCAAGGACCTTTTCAACGTCCTGCTGACGGAAATCGAATCGGTGTTCGATGTTCCCTATGTGTGGCTGAGCCTGATCGAAGACAGTGAAACATACCGTCTGCTCCCCTTGCTGGAAACCGAACAGGCTCTGGTGCTTCGGCTCAGCCGGGTGGACCGGCTGCGCTTTGCACAAGTGGTGGGAACCGATCAGGCCCCACTGCTGGCCGACCGGAATCTGGGCGCCTTTGCCGAACTCCTCCCCGAACACAGCAAAGGACGGCTGGCATCCCTTGCCGTGGTCCCCCTTTTTCTGGACGGCGGCGTCATCGGCAGCCTCAATCTCGGAGACAAAAACCCGCAGCGGTTCGCACCGAATATGGACCCGGTGTTCCTCAAGCACCTCGGCGTCAAGGTATCTCTTTGTCTTTCCAATGTAACCGCCCATGAAAAGCTATCGTTTATGGCCTACCACGATTCTCTGACCGGACTGCTCAACCGCCGGGTCATGGAAAAGGTGCTCCAGCGCGAATGCCGCCGCTGCCAGCGATACGGCCATCCCCTCAGCGTCGTGTTCATCGATCTGGACGATTTCAAAAAGGTCAACGACACCTTCGGCCATGAAACAGGCGACGCGCTGCTCTGCCACTGGGCGCAGCTTCTGAACAGCTGCACCCGGAGCTCGGACGTCACCGCCCGCTTTGCCGGAGATGAATTCGTCGTGATCCTGCCCGAAAGCGACTTGTCTTCGGCAAAGCAACTGATGGACCGGGTGATCGCCGCGGCGCAGAGCCGGCCGCTGAAAACAGGCTCTACCGAGATTCCGGTAAGCCTTTCATTCGGGATCGCCGCCTTTGGAGAAGGGACAAGCGACACCCAGGAAAGCCTGCTCAAGCGGGCCGACAGCCGGCTGTATGAAGCCAAAAAGGGAAAAACCCGGGCGACCTAAAAGCCAGCTTTTCAAAATCGAGTTCCTGTCCGATTGTTCACCGGCCGTACAGACAAAGAAAAAGCCCTGACGCGAATAATCGCGCCAGGGCTTTTCGGCAATCGGATCACGGTTGCATACGAGCCCCGCCGCGGACCGGCGGGCTAAAAAAATCCCAAGCACCAAATTCCAAATTTCAAACAAGCACCA
>CAYPFH010000243.1:0-6502 GCA_964409825.1 uncultured Desulfobacterales bacterium
GACTAGACTGCGCGCGTCCCTCCACCGGCAGGGGCTTCGGGGGAAGTTTCACTCTTGATCAAACCGATCGCCTTGCGGTCAGCGGCGGGGCTGGATTCCGGATCTCCCCTGCTTTAAGCGGGGTCGTCCGGAATGACGTTTCTTGAATTGTGTCACAGTCTCCTGCGAGCGAGGGACAAAAAAAACGGCGACTTTTTACGAAGCCATCGACCATGAGGAGCGAAATGGCCGATCGTTTAAAGATTCTTTTTTTATGCACCGGCAATTCCTGCCGAAGCCAGATGGCCGAAGGGTGGGCGAAACACCTGAAGGACGATTCGATCGAGGCGTATTCGGCCGGGATCGAAACCCACGGGCTAAACCCGCTGGCAGTCAAGGCGATGGCCGAAGCCGGCGTGGATATCGCCGATCAGGTCTCCAAGACCATCGACGACCTTCCGGAAACGCACTTCGATTACGTGGTCACGCTGTGCGGCCACGCCCGTGAGTCCTGCCCTCTGTTTCCGGGTGATGCGAAGGTGGTGCACCAGGGCTTCGACGACCCGCCGAGGCTGGCCGAAGACGCAAAAAACGAAGAAGAAGCCGTGGTGCATTACCGCCGGGTGCGCGATGAGATCCGGGAGTTTGTCGCCGACCTTCCTCGAAGTTTACTGTCAGCTGTCCAAGGCCGATGCAACCTAAGGAGGGGATAAATGACCGATGGAACCATCAAACAATTGAGCGTTCTGGACCGCTTTCTCACACTGTGGATTTTTCTGGCCATGGCGGTCGGGGTGTTCGGCGGCTACCTGTATCCGGGCGTGCGGGATTTTATCAACATCTTCCAGGTGGGCACCACCAACATCCCCATCGCCGTGGGACTGATCCTGATGATGTATCCGCCGCTGGCCAAGGTGCGCTACGAAAAGCTGGGATTCGTCTTTCGGGACGTGAAAATTCTCGGATTGTCGCTGGTACAGAACTGGGTGATCGGACCGATCCTGATGTTTTTGCTGGCCATCGCCTTTTTGTCCGGCTACCACGAATACATGGTGGGGTTGATCATGATCGGACTGGCCCGCTGCATCGCCATGGTCCTGGTCTGGAACGACCTGGCCAAGGGCGACGCCGAGTACTGCGCGGGGCTGGTGGCGTTTAACTCCATTTTCCAGGTGCTGTTTTTTTCGGTCTACGCCTGGTTTTTCATCACCATTTTGCCCGGATGGTTCGGCATCGAGGGGGCGGTGGTCGACATCACCATCGGCCAGATCGCCGAAAGCGTCTTCATCTATTTGGGGATTCCCTTTATCGCCGGGTTGATCACCCGCATCATCGGCTTAAAGACCAAGGGAGAAGCATGGTATCACGAGCGCTTCATCCCCAGGATCAGCCCCATCACGCTGATCGCCCTTTTGTTTACCATCGTGGTGATGTTTTCCTTAAAAGGCGAATACATCGTGAAGCTTCCCCTGGACGTGGTGCGCATCGCCATCCCGCTGTGCATCTATTTTCTGGTCATGTTTCTGATCAGCTTTTTCATGTCGGCAAAGCTGGGGGCCACCTACGAGCAGACCACCACCTTGTCGTTTACGGCGGCCTCCAACAATTTCGAGCTGGCCATCGCCGTGGCAGTGGCCGTGTTCGGGATCAACTCCGGCGAGGCCTTTGCCGCGGTGATCGGGCCTTTGGTGGAGGTGCCGGTGCTCATCTCCCTGGTCAACGTGGCGCTGCGGCTCAAGCGCAGGTATTTTCCCTATGCGGTGGAAACCCCCACCGGCGTCTGCCATGTGACGTGCAAGCCATGAGCGATACGACTGGCCATCGGCCTCAGGTAAAACACCTGCTGGTTGCCACCGATTTGTCGGAAAACGCCAACTGGGCCTTTACCTATGCGACGAGTCTGGCAGACGCCTACGGAGCGAGGATTACCGTGCTCCACGTGGTGGAAAAGCTGCCGCCCAATGCCGAGCTTCTCGTGGCCTCGTTTCTCGAGTATCGGGATGTGGAAGAATTCCGGCGGAAAAGCGGCGAAGAGCTGGCAGCGCAGATCAAGGCGCGGATCGAGCGGTTCTGTTCGGATGCCGCAGAACGGATGCCCGACTGCCGTTTGGTTTTTCAGAAAGTGGGCGTCGAACCCGGCAACGCCGAAGAACGCATCTCCTTTCATGCAAATAGCGGCAAATACGATGTGCTGGTGATGGGCAGCCGTGGCCACGGGTTGATCAAAGAATCCCTTATCGGCGGCACCTCGCGAAAAGTGCTTAAAAAGGTGCGAATCCCCGTCTTTTTGATCCCTCTATGACTGAAGCTTCAGATGGTCCGTTTAAACGAAAGAAAAGCATTGTCGCGGTCTTTGACAAACTGGGCGTGCCCAGGCCGGAGGACAGCTGATCGATGAGCATGAGTTCGGATCCTGAAGGAAAGGCCCGCGAGGTCGTCGATGCCTGCGCCGACTGCGACTGCTGCCACCCGCCCATGGACCCGCCCTGTGCCGTGTTTGCCGAGCTGTACCGCCTCTGGGACCGGGAGCAGGAATCCGGGGAGCCGATCAGCCCAGAAGCGCTCCGCCGCATGGTGGATCTTTGCAACTTCTGTGCGCTGTGTCCGTGTCCGAACATTCGGGCCGACCTGATCGAGGCAAAAACGCTGTTTGCGGAAAGAGACGGACTGGCACGCAGTGCAAGGCTGCTTCAGGACGTGGAGCGGCTGGCCCGCACCTGCGGGATGTTTCCGAAAATCGTCAATCTGGCGGCCGCCGCCGGCTTTCTGGGGCCGCTGCTGAAAAAGGCGGCGGGCATCCACCCGCTCAGCCGGATGCCGAAATTTCCAAAAGAAAGTTTCGACCGATGGGCAGCCGACCGCAATCTGCAAGAATCGCCGCAAGGCGAGCCGGAAAAAAAGGTCGCCTACTTTACCGGATGTACCGGCCGATTTCTGTTTCCGGAGGTGGCCCGGGCCGCGACCGAGGTCCTTCAGCATAGCGGCGTTTTCGTCCACTTCCCGGACCAGCGCTGCTGCGGCATGCCGCCTTTTCTGGAGGGAGACCGAAGCCTGACCCTGAAGTTTGCCTCCGAAAATATCGAGCGGCTGACCGGTCTTGTAAAAGAAGGATACGCCATTGTTTGCACCTGCCCCACATGCGCGTTTATGCTTCGCCGTGTCATCTCCGAAGGGGCCTACTACTCGGACCGATACCAGGAGAAGGTCGGCGGAGACGAAAAACACATCATGGTTCCGGCGGGCGGAAAAGGCCGGGGCAAGGATTTCGTTTCATTGTCGAAGACCATTTACGGGGGGATCTTAAAAGACGAGGGGTATTTTTCTTCCATAGACCCATTGGAAAGAATCCGGGTGGCCGAAAACACCTGGGATCTGGGAGAGTACCTGCTCGATCTGCACGACAGCGGCAAGCTTGTGCTTCCGGAGACCGGCCGGCAGAAGCGAATTGTCTATTTCGCCCCCTGCCACCAGCGGGAGCAGGAAATCGGAACGCCTTATGCAGCGATGATGGGCCAAATTACCGGCGGCCGGCTTGAAACCGTCGACGGGCGGTTTTACTGCTGCGGAATGGCCGGCATCATGGGCTTCAAAAAAGACTTTCGCGACGTTTCAGTGAAAATGGGAGCGCCGCTGTTTGAAAAGATCCGGGAACTGGACCCCGAAGTACTGGTGACCGATTGTCTGAGCTGCCGGCTCCAGTTTCAACAGCACCTGCCCTACCCGGTGCGTCACCCAATCGAAATGATAAGAGAGGTGTTGAAATGAAAGAGAAAGATGCGGACATCATTCGCCAACTGGTCAGAGGACGCTACGCAGGAGCCGTCAACGGCTCGGGCTGTGGGTCCGGATCGAAAAGCGCCTCCGGCTGCTGCGGCTCTTCAATGCCGATCGGCGAATCGGCAAACCAGATCATGGGCTACTCCCAGGAGGAAATCGGAGGCATCGTCGAAGGCGCCAACCTGGGGTTGGGATGCGGCAACCCCACCGCCATCGGCGAGCTCAAAGCCGGCGACATCGTTCTGGACCTGGGAAGCGGGGGCGGGTTCGACTGTTTTCTCGCCGCGAAAAAGGTCGGAGAAAAAGGCCGTGTGATCGGCGTGGACATGACCCCGGAAATGCTCGCCAGGGCCCGGGAAAACGCGGTGAAAATGGCAACATCCAACGTCGAATTTCGCCTGGGCGAAATCGAGCACCTGCCGGTGGCAGACAGCAGCGTCAATGCCATCATTTCCAACTGCGTGATCAATCTGTCGCCCGAAAAGCGGCAGGTGTTTGCGGACGCTTACCGGGTGTTGAAACCGGGAGGACGGCTGTTTATTTCAGACGTGGTCGCCACCAAGGAAATGCCGGAAGAACTGCGCGAACAGGCGGCACTGCTCACCGGATGCATTGCCGGTGCCGAGCACATCGATCGGGTGCGAAGCCTTTTGGGCGAGGTCGGGTTTGTAGATGTCACAATCGAGATCAAACCCCGAAGCAAAGAATTGGTCGGCGGCTGGTTTCCGGGTAGCGGCGCCGAAGACTATGTGGCGTCCGCCGATATCCAGGCCTTGAAACCGTAGCGTCTGCGCCGGACGGCAAACAACTCGCCGAGCTGTTTCGGCACAAAGGTCTTTCCCTACGAAAACCGCGGCTTCGATACAAATTCTTTCAGCCGTGTGCATTGCACCAGATGGTTTATCGTTTTGAGGGTAAAAACTTTTCCGCGAGTTGCGAGAAGCATCTTTTCCATATCCTTCTTGCGTACGCCGAACCCCCTTCCGCCGATGCAGGCAATGACCTCGTATTTTGGCTGATCTTCTGTTTGTCCTGCCATACTCAATTGCCCGAGGTGTTGTATTCGCGTCATCTTGTCCCGCGCTGTTCAATCGTCTTCGGTCAGCTTCGCCTCGATGACCACCTGAGGATTGAACTCGCTTGGGATGATGAAATCCGGCGTCTGATCGAAACCGGAAACACTCTCCGCCCGTTTGGTTTTCCTAAAGCTGATGCCGGCCTGGATCAGGACGTTTTCGATGGCCGATTCGAGCAGATCGCCCACAAGCTCGCTCACCGAATCTCCTGCCTTATGCACCTATTGATGTGATATAGGAGCCGATGATGGCCACTGCTGCTGAATGAATTCACAAGATTTCAATAGCACAGAAAGAATTTTGTATAAACGTGTATTACTATCGGGTGGTAAGTTGGAAAACGGTTTCGCCCGGGTCCGCTGCGACGAATGCGGCCACGAGTACCTGCTGGCCTTTTCTTGCAAGCGCAAGGGGGTGGATGAAGAAAACGAATCGATCACGACCACAGGGCATGGACCTGGAGGGCGCTCAGGTTCGGTCCGAAGGACACCGCCTCACTGCCGGTGTACAGAACCATGCCGCGGACAAACCGGTCCGGGACGGTCTCGGCAAAACTGAGAATTCCTGAAAAGTCTTTTTTGCCTGCCCGGTGTGCCGCCTTCACTTCAATGGCCACCAAGCGGCCGGCTTCGTCCTCGAGGACAAAGTCCACCTCTCTTCCCGATATTGTTCGAAAATGATAGATGCTTACGAAATCGGAAATTTGCGGCAGCATGAGCACATTGGCGGACCCGGTCAGAAGAAACCGGCCCGGGCTTCGATCCCTGTCCACCGCGCGCTTGATAGCCGGAAAAAGGTCGGGCGCCTTCTGCACCTCGTCGACGACGAGCATTCCATCGCGGCCGGCCAAAAACCCTTCAGGGTCGGATGCGGCCGCGGCAAGGGTCGTGGCGTCGTCCAAGGTCAGATAGGCGGCGGCAAAATCGGCTGCAATTTTCCGAACCAGCGTGGTCTTGCCGGTTTGCCGCGCCCCGTTTAGCAGCACGACCGGTGTGTCCTCCAACGCGTCGCGCAGATATTTTTCGATATTTCGCTGAATCATGGTTGATATTTAACCATTCTGCAGCCGGAACCGGAAATCTGAAAACATATCACCGAAACGCTGCTGGCCCGAAATGCTTTTCATACCCAGGGAAAAAGCGTTCTCGAGGTATCCCAGGCTTTGGGCTACAGTCCCTTCAAAGCGTCTATCAAGGCGGCGATGCCGATGGCCCGCCTCTGGATAGCAAGCGGTCTGATGCTGGTGCTGATGGACTAAGCCCAGCGCCAGAACCCCGATCCTGTCACGAGAGGACTCGTCTGGCTGTCGACGATGGGTAATGGCTTTGGTTTCCAGTCATGACAACCATGCAGTGGGGCAAAGAATCGATATTCGCCCTCAGGTCGACGAGATTATCCTTTTCGAAGAGCGCGCGGCGTGAAAGCAAAAAATGCCCCTTGACAGGACGGCCGGAGTCGTTTAAGCGTTCTTATAGGAAAGGAAGAAATGATGTTTTCCAGGAACCGCCGGATTGCCGTTGAAATGTTCATGATGTCCATGTGCCGGGGTGCGCCCATGGATTGATCTTTTTTTCTCGAAAATCAAAGCCGTGGGCAGCCAAAGTTGCCCACGGCTTTTTTTTGGATTACAGGACAGCCCCACCGCCGGCCGGCGGGATTCAAAATTCCAG
>CAYPFH010000244.1:0-6500 GCA_964409825.1 uncultured Desulfobacterales bacterium
CGCCATCTTACCTCGCTGCAAAGGCGCGACCGGGTGCAAACCCAGACCATGGGGCCGACGTCATGATAAGTTTCACATTTGATCAAACTGGACGCCCCAGCGGCCAGAGGCCCCGCTTATGTGAAACTTCGGCCGAAGCAGGCGGTAAAAACCGACCTGCCCCCACCTTGGGTTTTGAGGTTGGAGGGCCACGCGCAGTCTAAGCCGGTATTGGGTCATTGCTGGCAACATGGACTAGACTGCGCGCGTCCCTCCACCGTCAGGGGCTTCGACAGAAGTTTCACCATTGATCAAATCTCGTTCGAGAACGGGACGGCAGGGCTGGATTCCGGATCAAGTCTGGGGCAGGCTTGTCAATCCCGGAATGATGGATTGGGAAATTTCATCCTTCCGGCAACCCTTGATGTGTTCGTAAAAAGTCCGAATATGTCATCAACCTTGAACTTTGAACCCCGAACTTTGAACGCCGCGCCAGCGGCAGGGCTGACATCTGACATCGGATTCCTATAACTGGACTCCAAGCGTCCCAGCCTTCCAGCCTCCCAGCGCTGTCTACCTAAAGGTTGTGCGAGAGCCTGAGCTGATTCTTATTGATCGCCGTCTGAAAGACCGGGTGGACCAGGTCGTGGTGCTTCTCCACGAAGGGGACGTATACCAGCATGAAGCTTTTTGCGTGGATGTCCACCTCGGGAAGAAGACTCAAAAGCCTTTGTCTCGGCTTCATGAAGCTGGCCAGGTTGATCTTGAGGCTTTCGATGGCTTCGGTAATGGGAAGATTGACCGGATGGATGCTTCCTTTCGGCAGTCGCTTTTCCGGCTCCTCTCCGGGCTGGGCCAGGGTGATGCCGGTGAGCAGCCGGACAAAGGTCTGGGGGCGGACCTTGAACGCCGGTGCCCAGAACCGGAAGCCGATCGTTTTCCAGCCATTCTGTACGGCCCGGGGCAGGTTGGCCACCTTGACCAGGTCTGCATAACTGTCCAGGGCCACGTTCGACACTTCGGCCCGGATTCTCCAAAAGGGCATGAAGACCAGCGGTTCGGCATCCAGGGGCAGATGGGCAAAGGGGATCTGCTGGAGGCCCGATTTGCCCCCCTGCCACGCGGTGTCGCAGTTTTTACAGTGCAGCACCAGCGAATCCCGCTCCCCGGTCAAGTCCCAGCCGCAGGAAGGGCATAAGGTGGGCAGAAACTGGATGTGTTTTCGGGGCTTGTCTGCGTCGGCAAACAGCGCTTCTGCTTCGTCTTTTGAAATGCCGGCCACCGGGAGGTTCAATACGGCGTCGTGGAGTTTTCCGTCGACATAAAAAGGGGTGTAGATCAGGCTCAAGGACTCGCCGATGTGGGTCTGGTGGACGATCGGCTTGGGCAGGGCATGGGAAAAGCGCTGGTCGAACATTTCCATCACCTGGGTCAGGGAAACCGATGGCGGTAAAAAGCGGCCTTCGGTCTTGGGGGTGACAAAGCGAAGTTTGAGGGCCTGGCTGCGGACTCCCACGGAAACCGGGAGGCGGTTGGTTTCCACCGCCTGGTAGCTCAGATCCATGAATTTGTGCTTGACCCCGACCGGCGTGCAGGCAAAGAACATTCCCTTGAAGCGCCAGTAGGGGAAGAACAAAAGCTCCCGGCCGTCGGGCGCCTTGTCGGCAAAAACGTACTGGAAAGATCCGCGCTGGACGAGAAACGACTTTACCCGGCAAAACGTGCAGGTGAACAGCCGGTCGGTTTCCTCCAGCACGATCGGCCCCCCGCATTGCGGGCACTGATGTTCAATAAGAAAATTGATAGGCCATCCTACCTTCGTACCATATTCAAGAAAACCGGCTTTCCGCTTGTGTAAAAAATTCGAAGCATGAAGCACGAAGTCCGAAACAAATCATAATGACAAAATTCAAATGTTCCAAACAACCACTGTATTCGGATCAATATCGCAGTTTAGTTCGGATCTGAGCCCTTGTTTTGGTCATTTAAAAATTCGGATTTCGAATTTGTTTCGAGTTTCGATATTCGGATTTCGGATTTTTTCTTTTCTGTCCCTCTGTGGTGATATCAACCTGTTCATTTCTGTTCGCGCGAGATCAAATCTTCTCCCCGCACGCATTGCAGAACCTCGCATCCGGCAGATTTTCCGCCCCGCACTGGGCGCAGAACCTCGGCTGGGGCGTTTCTTCCGACGGATGACCGCACCGGGAGCAGAATTTTGCGTTTGGCGCCAGGTTTTTCCCGCAGCTGGTGCACTGGGTAAAGACCAGCAGCTGGTGTCCGCAGGAAGGACAGAACTGGGCCTCGACCGGAACCGGCTGCTTGCAGTCCGGGCATTGCGCTCCGGAAGAAGCCTGGGGCCCGCCGGTCGGAGGACCTCCAGCCGGTCCGGCACCCGGCGACGGCACGCCGCCGCCCCCCGGTTGATTCTGGGCGCCGGAAAAGTACTGGGCGAACATCGCCGGCATCATCAGCCCCATGGTGGTGCCCATTCCCATGCCGGCAGCGCCTTCTCCGGCGGCCTCCGAGGCCTTTTCCATAGCCATGGCCGCCTTCATCTGCATCAGCTTGTTCATGTCGTCGAAGACGCCCATGCGGCTTCTGTCGTCGATGGCCTGCTGCACCTCGGGAGGGGGGGTGATCGAGTTGATGTAGAGCTGGGTCAGGGCGATGCCGAAGTGGGAGAAATCCTCTGCCAGCCGCTTGGCCAGGCCCTCGGAGAGTTCGTCGTACCGGGCCGGCAGGTTCAGGATCGAATCGATGGTTTCTCCCATGTAGTCGTTGAACCGGGAGACGATCACCCGGTTGAGGTATTCTTCGATCTGCTCGGTGGTATACATTCCCTGGGTTCCGACCAGCCGGTTGATGAACAGGATCGGCTGGACGATCCGGAGATTGAAAATCCCGAACGCCCGCAGACGAACCAACCCCAGTTCGGAATCCTTGAAGGCCACCGGATCCCGGGTTCCCCACTTCAGGTTCGGAAACACTTTCATGTTGACCAAGTAGACTTCGGCCCGAAGCGGGCTGGTCATAGCCCAGGGCAGGGCGGCGATTTTGGTCAGGATCGGAATGTTTCCGGTTTTCAGTGTGTGGCGGCCGGGCTTGAAGGCGGCCACCGCTTTTCCTTTGTAGAAGAAAACACCGGCTTGGCTTTCGCGCACCGTAAGCTGCGCCCCCCATTTGATCTCCCCTGAGCCTTTTTCGGGAATCCGGTGAACGAACTCTTGCCCGGTTTCATCGAACCACTCGATGTTTTCTAAAAAGACGAGGTTGTCCATGCCCATGGCTCAAATCTCCTTATTGGGTTGAAAGTCGGCTTTTTGTCTCGCGCCGAGGCGCCGGGAAAAATCTATTCTCTGCGCGAGATAATATTTTAATCTGCGTCTGCGCGCGAGAAAATTTCAGCGCGGCTGAAATCTTAGCCAAGCAGCATCATTTTTGTCAAATCAATAACCTGGCGCCTATCGATAAAAAGCGGCTTCGCCGCATGATTCCGGCTTGAAATAGAAATCCCGTAGGACGACAGGGCGGTAACCGACGATGCCTCACAAAATCGATAATAAGCGATTTTATGGCTTGACTGGTCGGATTAATTATAGAATTATGGAGATGCTAATTCCAAAAAGGAAGCAAAAATGGAATTTATCCCTCGTTTTTTCAAAGATTCCGGACGCAGTTTTTTCCTGTTCGGGGCCAGGGGAACGGGCAAAACCACATGGCTCAAACATAGCTTAAAGCAGGCTGTTTTCATAGATCTCTTGGACCCTGCGGTGTTTCGAGCATATTCTGCTGCACCGGAAAGGCTTCGGGAACTGGTCGAAGCCCAGAAGCCTGGTACCACTGTGGTTGTCGATGAAATCCAAAAGTTTCCCGACTTGCTGGATATGGTTCATCTGCTGCTGGAAGAGCGGAAAAATTTGCGGTTCATCCTTACCGGGTCCAGCGCCAGGAAGCTGAAACGGTCGGGGATCGACCTGCTGGCCGGACGCGCTTCGGTAAAAACGATGCATCCATTTTTGGCGTCCGAACTTGGGGCCGGCTTTTCCCTTGAAGATGCATTGGATGTCGGCATGGTGCCGCTGGTGACCCAATCCGTTGATGCGAGGGAGACAATCGACTCTTACGTGGCTCTTTACCTGCGGGAAGAAGTTCAGATGGAAGGGCTGGTGAGAAATATAGGAAACTTCGGTCGCTTTTTGGAATCGATCAGTTTCAGTCACGGATCGGTGTTGAACGTCTCCCATGTTGCTCGCGAATGCCAGGTGGAGCGTAAAACCGCCGAAGGCTATTTGTCTGTTCTGGAGGATCTGCTTCTGGGATTTCGTATTCCGGTATTTACCAGGCGTGCCAAGCGTCATCTGGCTTCTCATCCGAAATTTTACTATTTTGACGTCGGCGTGTTTCGGTCGCTGCGCCCCAAAGGTCCCTTGGATACTCCCCAGGAGATTCATGGCGCCGCATTGGAGGGGCTGGTTGCCCAGCACTTACAAGCCTGGAACGGCTATCGGGGCGAGACCTCTCAGTTGTTTTTCTGGAGAACCAAAACCGGAAGCGAGGTTGATTTTGTCGTTTACGGGCCGGACACATTTTGCGCGATCGAGGTGAAAAATTCTGTCAGGATCCACCCAAAAATGCTCGGCGGGCTGAATGCCTTTAAGGAGGATTATCCGGAAGCAGATCTCTTCTTCCTTTATCGTGGCAAGGATCGTCTCAAAAAAAGAAACGTGTTGTGCTTGCCTGTGGATGAATTCCTGAGGAATCTGAACCCCCACCGACCCATCAGCGGGAATCTTGTATAAAAGCCATGCAAAACAATCACCATCCACCCTTGTCTCTGTCCTGGCTCGTCTGGGGTCTCGGCGCCGCCTTTTACTGCTTCGGCTTTTACCAGCGGGTGGCCCCGGCGGTGATGACCGATCTGCTCATGGCCGAGTTTCGCATCGGTGCGGCTTCGCTCGGCCATCTTTCCGCCTTTTACTTTTACAGCTACGTGGCCATGCAGATTCCCACGGGGATATTGGCCGACCGGTGGGGTCCCCGCAAGCTGCTGACGACCGGAGCCGCCGTGGCCGGAGCCGGAACGGTGGTTTTCGCCGTAGCACCAAGCCTGCTCTGGGCCGATCTGGGCCGACTGCTCATCGGCGGCTCTGTGGCCGTGGCCTGGGTGGTGATGCTCAAGCTGGCCAGCCGATGGTTTCACCCCCGGCGGTATGCGGCAATCAGCGGAACGGCGCTGGCAGTCGGCGTGGTCGGCGCCGTCTCTGCCGGCGTTCCTCTCAGGCTCCTGGTCGACCAGTTCGACTGGCGGATCGTGATGTTTGCCAGCGGACTGGTGTCTTTGGTCCTTTCCGTTTTTATCTGGCGGGTGGTGCGAGACGATCCTGCCGACAAGGGTTTTGTCAGCTACGTTCCTTTGCCCCGGGCGGGGGAGAATGCAGGCCCCGGGGGAGTGGTAAAGGGCCTTTCCCGGGTCATGGCGAGGCGAAACACCTGGCTGCTTTCCCTGGTTCCCGGAGGCATTGCCGGGCCGGTACTGACATTTTCCGGCCTCTGGGGTGTTCCCTTTTTAGTGACGCACTACCATCTGCGTCAGGAAGCCGGCGCAGCGGTGACTTCTTTGCTCTTGATCTCCTGGGCAGTCGGCGGTCCGGTGATCGGAGGGCTTTCAGACCGGATCGGACTTCGAAAGCCGCTCTATCTTGCCGGGGTCGCAGTTGCGCTGTCCGGCTGGGCGGTGCTTGTGTACGGTCCGATTCTTTCTTTGCCGCTGCTGGCCGTGCTGGTGGTGATCATCGGGTTTTCATGCGGTGCGATGATCATCGGCTTTGCCTTCGTCAAGGAGTCGGTGCCCCCGGCACTGACCGGAACGGTTTCAGGGGTCTGCAATATGGGCGTGATGATGGGTCCGATGTTTCTTCAGCCCGCGGTCGGATGGATGTTGGATCGAAAATGGGACGGAATGATGATGGACGGGGTAAGGATCTACAGCCTGGAGGCCTATCAGGCGGGATTCTCCCTGATGATCGCATGGGCAGCAGCCGCGGTGATCCTGGTGGCGTTCACCAAAGAAACCCGCTGCCAGCAGACGGGTGAATAAGTTTTCGCGCAAAAGCGCGGAAAAACATATTCTCGCGCAGAGACGCAGGGGCGCGGAGGCGCGGAGACCCGGAAGTCAGATATCAGATATCGGAAGTCGGCCCCGCCGTCCCGTTCTCGAACGGGATTTGATCAAAAATGAAACTTATCAGCCTGTCATCTCCGCCGCAGCAATCTTCTTCGTCATCCCGGCCGCAGCTACGCCCCGCATCAAGTGCGGGATAAACTCCGAGCCGGGATCCAGGAAAAGGCTGGATTCCGGCTTTCGCCGGAATGACGGAAAAAGGGTAATTCGGTTATATATGAAGCTCAAGGAGGCTCGAGCCGGAGGCCGGTGGAGGGACGCGCTCTGTCGCGTCTGTCTTGTCGGTGATGCACAAATGCCGGCTTAGACTGCGCGTGGCCCTCCAACCGCCAAAACC
>CAYPFH010000245.1:0-6495 GCA_964409825.1 uncultured Desulfobacterales bacterium
ATCGTTTTGTCCTTCCCATAGAAAAACATCGAATTCGGGGGAAGTTTCATACGAGCCCCGCCTCTGACCGCGAGGCGTTCAGTTTGATCAAATGTGAAACCGTGCCATTTTGGCCTAGTTTCACATAAGACTCCCGGAAGCAGGGCATCCGGAGTTGCCAACTGCCTTACGTGCGTGTGGTGCTGGAAGACGAACAGATCGGGAACAGCGTCAGGCGGGAAGTGACCTTTAGCTATTGGAAGGTCGGGGCCCTTTGGCAGGAATTCAAGGCGAAAAACGGCGCAGAGGAACTCGCCCGGGAGCTGGATTGTTCCTTCTGTGGGCGTGTTTTTGACGAATTGCCGAATCGACCGATCGACAAAAAAACCCTACGCCCCGGCGAGCTTGATCGTTACCGTGTAATCCCCCTGTTTTTCCCCCACCCGGATCTCGGTTTTGCCCTGGACCACGCCGTCGTCGACATAAATGATGTCGGTGGACTTGAGTTCCAGGTCAGCCAGCTTTTTGCCGGGCTGAAGATAATCGAGCAGGTCCGGGTTCTTTCCCGAAACGATGGTGCTGATGGTGTTTCTGCGCTGAAATGAGACGTCCAGTACGATGCTTTGTTGTTCGTTGTTTTGATCCGGGTAGGTGAGGGTCACCGACAGGATGTCCAGGGAGGGCTCGATCACCATCTCTTCGGGGACACGGGGCTCCCGTTTGCGGGGGGGAGGTTTTTCCGGCGCTTCCGGCGGCGGCTTTTCGGCGGACTTCGATTTGGGAAGCTGCCGGGAGACGCCCTTCATCTTCAGGACGCTCTGAAGAAAATAGCGGACCCGTTCGAGCTCCTCCGGAGGGAAGAATGCAGCGGCCTGCAGCTTGAGATAGAGCGATACCGCATGGTTGACCTCGGACAGCCCGATGTAGCAGCGGAAAATGTTTTTGACGGCCGCCACCCGGAAAAGTTTGCTTTTGATCAGTTTTCGAAATTCGGCCAGGGCCTCCTTGAACTGGCCGAAGACGAGAAAGGCGGTGGCCGCCTCGTAGATGGACGCGTTGGTCCCTGCTTCATAGGCTGAGGAAAACACCTTTTTAATTCGGGATCTGTCTGCGGAAGAGAGGAGGGAACTCAGGCCGACGGCCTCGAAGGCGTCGGCTTCTTCCTCGATTTGGCGGATTTTTATTTTCAGGGAGTTCAAAAGCTGCTCCCTGTGCTTGAGGCGGTCGTTTTTGCGGATGAAACCGATCAGGTCTTCTGCCCGCTTTCTTGCCTCGATGAACAGGCAATGGGAGCGGTAGACCTCTACTTCCTTCAGGAGGGACTTCGCATATGCGACTTTGTCCTGCGCCATTGCCGAAGCCTTTTCTTCCACCGAATAGGGCCTTGCGGCAGCGATCGTTCAGGGGAACAAAGCCCGAAGAACGGAGGCAACGAAAAAGGAGCATCCGCTGCACCCGACAAGATCCTCGCCGGCCCAGAGGGATGTTCCCCGCCGTCTTTTGCCGTTTCTGATGTCTGGTGCGTTACGTGCCCATTCGTTGATAACTTCCTAGCAAAAAGCGGACCCGATTGGCAAGCAAAATTCGAATCATTGCGACCCCCTTTGCACGGTTCGAAAAGCAATGAACCAATGAATCCGGGCGGAAACCGGATCACTCTGCGGTTCGGATAGCGATGCATTTGATTTCCACCGCTGCGCCCTTGGGAAGGGCCGCAACCCCGATCGCGGCCCGGGCCGGCTTGTGAGTCCCGAAATACTCGGCATAGATGCCGTTGAACTCGTCAAAGCCGCCCATGTCGGTGAGAAAGACCTCCACGGCCACTACGTCGGCCAGCGCGCAGCCGCCGGCTTCAACCACGGCCTTGAGATTTTCAAGGACCTGGCGGGCCTGGGAGGTCAGGTCGTCTCCCACCAGCTCTCCGGTCTGCGGGTTCATGCCGAGCTGGCCGCTTACAAACAGCCAGGGACCGGCGGCGATGCCTTGACTGTAAGGGCCGATGGCAGATGGCGCCTTGTCCGTACCGACGATGTTTCGTTCCATGGAAGACCTCCTTGCAACAAAGGGTTGGGTTTATTCGAAAAGAAACGGATTCGCTCATGGTCATGTTCCCCGGTCTCAACGCTGCCGCCCCTTTCAGGGCAGGAATCGGCTTACATGCAACAAATTCACCTTTTACCATCCAAAGAAAGCTGTCAACAACCTCGCCGCTGCCGGATAAGACTTTACGCTGCGGCGACGATGGGGGTATAGATAGGGTCTATATGAAATTAGAGGTTTTGCGGCATCATGAGCCCCGAAAGTTGAATGATTTCCGAGGAGGATGACGTTGCGCGACAGGGTGTTTTTGCTCCTGCTGGCGATGTTGATATCCGGCTGCGGCGGAGGGCGGACGGCACAGGGGCCGCCCGATTACCTGCAGTCTGCGGCCAAGGCGATGGCCAGGGGCATCTCCTATTACCAGCGGGGGTGCTACGATCGCTCGATCGAATTTCTATTCCGGGCCCACGAGCAGTATGCGGCGGCCGACGAACGGGCAGGCGCCGCCGCGGTCCTGAACAACATCGGCAACGTGTACCGGGCCCGCAAAGAGCTGTCTGCTTCAATGCTTTACTATGATGCTGCGGCCGAATTGTTTGCGAAGATCTCAGAGGATGGGGGTCGTTCCCGGGCACTGGTCAACCGAGCCTCGGTGCTCATCGAAGAGGGCCGGCTGGGCGAGGCGGAAAAGGACCTTGCTGCGGCCCGCAGCGGCGCTAAGAAAGGCGGATCCCCGAATCCGACCTGGAGGATGATCCACGGAATTCTTTTGTTTAGAAAGGGGGAGCCCGTTGCCGCCGAGCAGGAGCTGCGCCGTTCCCTGAAACGGGCCGGGTCCGATGAGGCGGCATGCGTTCACTACGCTCTGGCACGGCTTCTGCTGGAAACCGGCCGTCACGCGGAGGCGGAAAAGCACGCCGCCGCCGCCCTGACGGGAGACTACAGCCAGGGCGCCGTTCGAAAAACCGCAGACGACCTGCTCCTGTTGGGGGAAATCCGGCAGCGGCTCGGCCGCACTGAAGGAGCCGCAGATGCCTACGGCCGGGCGATGAAAATTTACGCGCTTCTCGGCGACGCCAAGAACGTGGAAGAATCGGCCCGGCGGATGGAGTCCACCGGCGCTGCGGCTCTCCACCCGGTGACGCTGCATTTTGTCGAACAATGGCTGAAGGGCGATTTGCACAGCGACATTTGCCGGTGAAGACGAATGGAGTCGAAGGTCAATGGGTTGATTGGTCAAATGGTGAAAACAACTGAAGGTTGTCTTCCAAGGCGTCCCAAAGAACAACCGGCAGCTCCCAAGCAACCATTCAACGAATCAACGAATCGACCAATTGACCTGTACGAAAGACAGCCGGTCAACCAACTAACGGCCCTGGTCGTCCGTATTACGGAGCAGGGGCAGAATCGTGTCCTTCAGCGGTGGGTTGAGGGGCCGGTATTTGGGATTGAACGCCTTGCCCTCATGCCAGGAAAACTCAACGATTTCGAAGCGCTCTGGAATCAGATGCTCATCATTTTCCCCGTAGCGTTTCGGCTGGTAATATTCGATGAAGATCATCCGCGCCGGGTCGATGCTGAACCGGCGGGTGACGGTGGTGGCAATGTGGCCCGAACAGCTGCGGATCGACATCGGACTGTCCGGGACGTCGGAGACTACGACGACCATGGGCCGTAGATGGGCCAGGTTGGCGTCCTTTCCCCTGCGCAGATCGTAGATCCGCAGACGGCACTTGCCGCTGCCCAGCCTCAGCTTGCCGCCCCATCCCTCCCAGGTGAATATCTCGTCATGGATCAGCATTTGGTCGAGTGGTCGATTAGTCGGCGGATTGGATCAACCGTGGTCCGATTCCAGCCCCGCCTCTGGCCGGACCGATTCAAGATTCCAAATTCCAGGTTCAAGATTCATCTAAAAGAATTTTATACGAATATTTTGGTCGTTAAAGTCTGAAAAGGTCTTTTTTTCCGTTCGGCGAATCGACCAATTATCCATTCGACTAAATTAACAACGAGTCAGGGAGCTGTAAACGCGCAGCAGCCTGTCGGGAAGTTCCCTGACGTCGGATATCACGTTGTGATGAACCTGGCCATAGAGTTCGTCCAGCCTCGGATCCGCCGGAAGGTTCACCGTAAGGGCTCGGACGTGGATCTGTCTGGCCCGGGCCTCTGAAATGGCCCGGCGGGTGTCGGCGATGGCGTAGCCCTGCTTGTAGTCGAGGTCGTTGGGAAACCCGTCTCCGACGACCATCATCATGCGAACCCGGCAGTGGAGGGCGTCGAGCTGGACGGTCGCATGACGGATGGCCGCTCCCATCCGGGTGCTCCGTTGGGGGGCCAGCGCCCCGATCCGCCAGCGGACCGCGTCGTTCAGGGATTCTTCGAAGTCCTTGATCCGGTAGTAGTCGACTCCGAGGCGTCCGGTACCGGAAAAGCCGGCAATGGCAAAGGTGTCTCCCACGATGCTCAGCGCCTCGCAAAACAGCACCAGCGCCTCTTTTTCCACCGCCAGCACCGAGGCGGTCGATCCGGAGACCCGGTTGGCGGTGGAGCGGGACAGGTCGACCAGCAGCAGCACTCCGATGTCGCGCTCCTGCTTGAGCCGTTTGATGTAAAGCCGCTCCGAAGGGGTTTTGCCGGCTTTCCGGTCCACGGCAAAATCGATGAGGGCCCGGTGGTCAAAGGCGTCGCCTTCGATCCACTGCCGCAGGATTTTCACTCCCTCGGGCTTGAGGGTCTCAAAAGCGCTTCGAATCCGTTCGACCAAGTGGCGGCGGCGTTTGAGGATGTCTGAATAGAAGTCGGTGTGATCCTCCATGATCTGCCGTTCCCGCACCCGCACATGCCGCTCTAAGTAATCGTCCAGGCGGCCGTCCCATTCCCGGTACCAGAAGACCGGCCCCTTTGCATCATCGGCCAAAGGCGTCGGCGCATCCGGCGGCGACAGCCACCGGTCGAGGTCGATGTCCTTTAAATCGATCCGGCCTTGGCCCGGCCCGGCATCCGGGCTCCGGGTCACCTGCTCCAGCGCCTCCCGGGTCAGGGGCTCTGCCGGATCGCGCAAAAGCCGGCGAAGATCCGATTTGTAGACCCGATACCGGCCATCCTTCTCCACCGCGGCCTTGAGGTCCCGGGCCGACCGTTCTGCGGCCTGGTCGCTGAAGAAGAAAAGATCCGGCCGCAGCCTCCTGCCGAAGGGAAAGGAAAAGGGCCGATAGGCGGCCTTTTTTTCTTCGCCCAAGGTGAGCCGGGACGCATCCGGGTAGGCCAGATCGACCATCACGGCCGACGACTCCACGGAACAGTCCCTTTCAAGTTCCTGATCGAACCGCTTTGCCCAGTGTTGGGCAGCTGCCCCGGCCGGGCCCTTGCCGGGGGGCGCCCCGATCACCAGGTGTGAAAAGAGGCAAACCAGCATCGGAGCGTGGGCGTTTTGCCCGTTTACCAGGGCGTTTCGTATCTCCAGCACGGTCTTTTGGTGAAGGCCGGGGTACCGGCGGGCCAGGCATCGTTGAATGCGGCCCTGCTCGAACACGAAGAACAGATCCCGGGCAAGGGGCGGGCAGGAAAAGCCGTTGCAGAAGCGCTCCAGGTCCGAGGCGCCGTCGTATCGATCTTTTTCCGGAGAAGGTCCGGGACAGCGCTCCTGTGCCCTTTCCAGGTCGAAATCGAAGGTGCCGAACTCGTGAAGGCCCGCCTCGATGCGGACCATCAGCCGGTAGAGGCCGACGTTGTCGGATCGATGCGGGTAAACGCCGATGGTTTCGGGCAGGTAGATCGCGCGGCTGTCTGAAAACACCGTCAAAAGGTCCTCCGGCCCTGAGAATATCGCCTGCGGCAGGGCGCTCAGGGGACGGACGCAAAGCGGCCGGCCGGTCCTCGCCCGAAGATAGCGGTTGAGCCCCTCCTGGATCTGGGACAGCGCCGCGGTGATCTGAAGCTCGCTGCAGGCGTCGGCGCCCAGCTTGGATTCCAGGGAAAAAAACCGCCGCCCGCGCACCGGGTTTTCGCTGAAGCGCGCCAGCCCCATTTCCACGAACCGGTTCAACGCCTCCTCGGAAAGCAGCCCCAGGCCCTTTTCCATCCCTTCCAAAAACGGTTCTGCCAGCCCCTGGTTGGTGCGGCAGACTCGGGTCAAGCATCGAATCTGCCAGGCGCGCCGGGAAAAGAAAAAGGATAGGGGGGCCTTGGCCAGCACCACGGTCAGCTGAAGGCTCCTGTTGTAGGAAAGCGCCTTTGAAAAAACTTCCGCCAGCAGATCGAGAAAGGCGGCGGCCGCATCGGTCTGCTTCGCTGCAAGAAGGCGCGTCAGGGTGGAAAGTGGCCGGGGCAGGGTGTAGGTCCCCTTAAGGGTCAGAATCCGGACGGTTTCGAGAAACTGTTCGACCAGGCCCGGTGCTTCGGATTTCATCACGGGCACCAAGGCTTCGGCCATGATCTTTCCGAACGTCGGCCCACTGTTTCCGGCATCTCGGACCA
>CAYPFH010000246.1:0-6490 GCA_964409825.1 uncultured Desulfobacterales bacterium
TTATTTTTGGTACGCCCGGCTGGATTCGAACCAGCGGCTTTCAGCTCCGGAGGCTATAATATCTGAAATCCGGCGAAATCCTGCTTTATCCTCGCTTTTATAAAAATCAATAACTTACAGGCCATTTTTTCCTATTGACATCCAAGCTTGTACCGCGTAATCCAATTTTTAGGTTGGATATAGGGTTGGAATTGGCATTGAAGTAGCCGTTAGCCCACAGCTAAAACTCTCTTGGAGCGGGGGTTGGAAAAATGTCAAAAAGAATCAAAACAGACTATCCGGGGGTTTTTTACCGAGAGGTGAACCGAATCGGAGGGGAGGGCGCCGAAAGGGTTTATTATGTTGTCTTCAAAAAGGACGGCAAAGTCATCGAGGAAAAGGCCGGCCGCCAGTATGCCGACAAGATGAGCCCTTACAAAGCGAACCAGTACCGGTCCCAGCGCATCGAGCAGCGGCGGCCGTCAAGGAAGGAAATCCGAGAGGCAAGAAAGGTAGAGAAGGCCAAGCGGTGGACCGTGGAAAACACCTTCGAAGCCTACCAAAAGGAAAAGGGCAAATATTCCACCCGGTACACCGATAAGTCAAATTTCAAGCACCTTGAAAAGCCCTTCGGCAAAAAGGAATTTGAGAGCATCACCCCGCTGGACGTGGACCGCCTGCGGCTTTCTCTGACCAAAACACACAGCCCCCAGACCGTCCGGCACGTCATCCGTCTGCTGGTTCGTCTTTCAAATTTCGCTCAGTACAAGGGGTGGAGCCCCGGCCTTTCCTTCAAACCGAAACAGCCCCGAGTCGATAACGAAAAAATTGAAATGCTCACCGCCGAGCAGCTTAACAGGTTGCTTCAGGCCGTCGATGCATCCGACCACCCACAGGCCCCGGACATGATGCGGCTTTGCCTATGCACCGGCATGAGAAAAAAGGAGCTGTATCGCCTCCGGTGGGATGACGTGGACTTCGAACACCGGTCAATCACGATCCGCGAGGCCAAATCCGGAAAGACCGAGCGCATCCCCTTGAACGATGCGGCGGCCAATGTGTTGAAGAAACACCCCCGCACGTCGAAATTTGTTTTCCCTGGGCGCCGCGGCAAGATGGCAGCCAATTATGACAAGGCCGTGAGAGCCATCAGGGACGCTGCAAAACTGCCGAAAACCTTTCGGCCCTTCCATGGTATTCGTCATCACTTTGCATCGACTCTGGCCAGCTCTGGCGCCGTCACCTTGCACGAAATACAAAAGCTCCTGACCCATAAAGAATATCGCACGACACAGCGGTACGCACATCTGGTAGATGCGGCCCTGCAGAAGGCCAGCAACGTGGCCGGCGCATCTTTCGACGAATCTGTCAGAAAGGCGAAGAAAAATGCCAACAAAAAGACAGCCTGACGTTGACGATCTCCGCTGGGAGGTCATCCGAAGACAACAGGAATATCAGCTGCATTTTGAGCGGTTCAAAAAGAATCCGGAAACAGAGGGTCAATGCTGCGCTAAGTGGAGCTGTAAGGCTTTCTCCCTGGTCCGGATGGAAGACCCTGCCGTGGCCTGGGATGAGTCAGTAGAGCCGTTCTACAATGAGCCTGCCTGTCCGGTGGTCGGTGTCAGGAGCGCACCTGTCACAATGCACTGGGGGGCGCCGGAAAAGGGTTTCGTCTATTTCAAGGTGGACCCGACAATCAGCAAGCGGCAAGCCAAGGACAAAATAGAGGCGATGCTCGACCACTACAAAGAATCCCGTGGTATCCCGCCCGCCACCGATACCGTGATAAAGCACCTGAAATGGCTTTGTTTCGTCGACAAGGTGGAAGAAAAAAGAAGTCCACCGACCGCCGACACCATCAGGTTGGTGGCTGGAAGCGGACAAAGCAAGCCGGAAACCTACGCCAGAGGCAAGATACTCCTCGAAAACCCCTTTGCAGATGTCACCAGAGAAATCACCAGAGATGAAGCGGAAGCATATCTACACGACCGAAATCTAAGAAAAGCCCGCCAGTAATCCCTCTTTTATGTTAATAGTTACCAAACTATTAACATAACTATTTCAGCAGGTTATATTGACATACCCTCCGCGTTTTGTTCTATTTTGTCCACGTCCGGACAAAACAATCAATTATCGTATCAGAACATCGGAGGTTATATCATGGAAGTCAAAGAAGGGCGGGATTGGCTTACCGAAATAGAGCTTGCCGAGCGGCTCCCCATCACTGCGTCCACCCTCAGAAATCACCGGCACCAGGGCATCGGGTTTCCGTATGCAAAATACGGCCGGAACGTCTTTTATAGCTGGCGCGAGGTTCAACAGTGCCTGGCAAAAAGCAGTGTCAGGCCGGACCGGAAGGAGTGTGGCCATGCCTGCACGTGCGAGCGGTAACAGTTTTTTCGATGTTCACGATCCGGCGGAAACCCTGGAAAAGTACCGGGCCGCAATTTCGGCGACCATGCGCGTTTTTCAGCAGCTTATCGACGGCTGCACCATGGCGCGCGACCGGGCGGCCCTGGAGAGCATCCGGAAGATGACCAACGAGATGATCGACAGCGCTTTGGCGCGGCTCGACGACGAAGGGCCGAACTGAAAATGAGTTACAACTGCCAAATTTTGGCCGGCGCTCGGGATTGGGTCCGGGTGAAAAAATTCTCCTCTTCCCCTGGAGGAGAACCGGCCAAGTTTCAGACAGGGGAATCATGGGGAAACCAGGCAAGCATAAAAAGAAAAACCAGATAACAGAGCCTTTTGCGCCGATTCTGAAGCCAATGGTAAATTCTCCGGCATTCAAGCAACTGTCAAACCCTGCGAGAGTCGCCTATTTGCTGCTTAAATGCCAGTGCAAGGAAAACGGCCAGCGCGAAGTGATTTTTCCATACAGCCATGCTGAGGAGTTTATGGACAGAAAAACTTTTACTCGTTCAATCCGGCAACTTTGCGAGCTGGGGTTCATCGAAAAATCCGACTTCGGTGGTCTTTATCGCAGAACGAATGTTTACCGATTTGTCGACGGCTGGAGGTCATCGTCAAAATGAAAACAAGGGTGCTTTTCCACCCTATCGACGGGGTGCTTTTCCACCCTATCGAGGCCCCTTTTCAGGGTCGATGGGGTGCTTTTCCACCCTTGTTAGGGCCATTTTTTGGCAATTCGATGGGGTGCTTTTCCACCCCCCTTATAGAATCTGCCATCCCCTGGGGTTTCTTTTATGTTTTTAAAAGGGTTTTTGAAGGGCTTTTGCGCGGTCGGCAAAATCAGCGTTTGGAGGTGATCGAGTGAGGCGCAGGTGGACATGGACAGAGCTTCAGGAAAAGAGGGCTGCCGAAGTTATAGACGTGGTGGACGAACTTCATCCCTATTGGCCGCTGACGCTTCGGCAGATTTACTACCGGCTTGTCGCTGCCGGCGACATAGACAACACCCGCAGCTCTTACAATCTGCTTTCAAAGCTTGTGAAGTGGATGCGGATTGACGAACGAATCCCATGGAGCGCAATCACTGACCGGGCGCGGGCCGTATCACCGAAACGCGGTGTTTCCGACCTTCAGACATTTGTCGAAGAAGAACGGGCCTATTTTCTGAACGGCTATTCCCGCTGCCGGATACAGGGCCAAGATCGTTATATCGAGGTTTGGTACGAAAAAGATGCTCTTACCGGCCTTTTCAGGGAAACGGTCACGCCGTACTGCATCCGGTCCGTGGTCTGCCGTGGTTATCAAAGCGTCACCTTTCTTGCAGATTATTATCAACGTGCAACGGCGGCCATAAGCAAGGGCCAGCATCCGCTTGTTCTATACTTCGGAGACCTGGACCCTTCCGGCATCCAAATGCTCGAAGCCAGCATCGAGACCCTGGGGGATGAGCTTGACCTGTACGGTGTGGAATTCAAGCGGATTGCCCTGACTCCCGAGCAGGTACACCACTATCAACTCCCGGTGGACCCCACGGCGGCAAAGCCATCCGATAGCCGATATGCGTCCTATGTCAAGCGCTATGGGACGATTGCCGTCGAACTGGACGCACTTCACCCGCAGCAGCTTATCGACCTGATAAAAGCCTCTATCGAAGCAGAGATTGATATGGAGGGATTCAGCACTCAGGCGGCGCTGGAAATAAGGGACCGCACGATGCTGAGAATGTTTCGGGACAGGGTTTCATCGGCTATCGACGATATTTGGTCGGATATGTTTGACAAGCCAAACAGGAGCGGCTGAGGACGCCCATGGGTAGGTCAGAAATCAGACACGACAGCAACGGACAGCCGGACCTCTTGACGGTCTACTACAACTCGAACCGGTGGGACGAGGCCATCACCGAGGCACGGCGCCGGCACGGTCTGGAGGACGCACGGCTTACCGTGATGGCATTTCCTGAAGGCGAGGACTAATGGCAACACGTTGGAAAGATACTGAGGCCGCAGCTTGGTTGAACACATCGCACACCGTATGGGCAGACGTGATCCAGCCAGCCAGCCGCATCGCAGCAAAGGCGCGGCTGTATTGTTTGAATGCAAGGGCCCGCGTCTATTCGTTCACGGCAAAGGTCAGGACCTACACGTTTAAGGCAAAGTCGGCATGACGCGGCTACAGTTGAAAAAGTTTTTGCTCCGAGGGGGAGGGCGGTCGAAATCACCGTCAGGCCGCGAGCGTAGACCGAGCCGGCAGGTTTTCGTATCTGAAATTAAGGTTTTGATTACAAAAATTTTGAGGCCAAAATGCCAAAACCCAGAACACCACAGGGATTAGAACCGGCCAGCCGCCGCTGGTTTCGGAAACTGGCCGACGAATATGGAATCACCGATCAAGGTGGCTTGCTTCTTTTGGAAACCGCGATGCGGGCACATAGCCAAATGACAAAATGCCAAGAAACCATAGACGCCGAAGGGCTGACGATCACCGACCGATGGGACCAGGTGAAACAGCATCCGCTTGTGCCGGCGCTCCGCGATGCGCGAGCCCAGCTTTTGGCGGCGCTCAAAAGTTTGAACATGGATCTTGAACCCTTACGCGAAGGCCCCGGCCGACCTGGAGGGAAATGATGGCGACAAATCGAAGCAGGATACCGCGAAGCAAGGCAGAACCGGAGATTCCGGAATGGCACAGCCAATGGTTGCTTGACGGCGACCACAAGACCGCCTGGGCCAACGGCGGGGTCGATGCCTTCCTGACGACCTTGGATTGCCACCGGGCAGCTTGGGAGCGGATCGGCTCCGAAGCGACGGCAGAATATCGAAAGAAAAACCCCGGCAGCCGGCCCTGGGGCTGGTGGGTTTTCGATGCACCCGAATCCCGCCGGCAGATCGGCGGCACTGGCAAATCGATTTTGATCGAGGACACACATTTCCCGGCGGTCGACTTCGGCATCCCCCGGATGCAGCGGGGCCCGCTGGAATTTGAAACCGAAGCAGAATTTCTGAAACGGCATGGCCTTTTGACAAAAACGGAGCAGAAGTCGCTCCAAAATCGTCAGAAGGCACCTAAAAAAGCCGAAAACCGGCCAAACATGGCCGAAACCTGATACAAGGCGCGACCGCCGCAAACCCCGGCGCCTATGCGCGACCGCAGCAGCGACCGGGCTGAGAAGAAAACAAAAACCAAAAACCATTGAAAGGAAAATACATTGAAAACTTTAGCTGAACTTCAAAGAGAGTATAGAGGCAAGATGCGGCGGCTGATGGAAATTCGAGACACGAAGCCTGCCGAAATGACCGACGAGATCCGAGCCGAGCGGGACCAGATCCTTGTGGACGTTCAATACCTGATGCTGGACATCGATCAGACCCGCGATGACGGCAGCAGCCGCAACGTTCCGCCCGATGGCGCGGCAAACGATCCCGGAGACGGCTTTTTCGACGGCGGCCAGCACCAGGGCCGTAGCGCACGGGAAAGCGGAAGAGGCTACGAAGTCCGTCACCACAACGATCCGAAAACCTACCGCGATCTGTTCGGAAGGGAACCCCGGAATCAGTACAGGTGGCAAGATCGGGAAGTGGGATTCTGGCAGGCGCTTTTCTCCGGCCGCAGTCACCCGGCCTTGCAGACCCGGGCCATGATCGAGGGAACGCCCAGCGACGGCGGTTTCCTCGTTCCGGTGGAATACTCGGAAATGATCCACAACGTGGCCCTCGAAAACGAGGTCGTTTTTCCCCGGTGTACCGTCGTGCCGATGAGCAGCAACGAAAAGCGGCTCCCGGCCATGTCAATCGGCGATCATTCGAGCAACCTCTTCGGTGGATTTACCGCCACCTACAAGGCAGAAGAGGCCACGATGAGCGAAGCCAACCCGAAAACGCGGGAAATGACCCTGCAGGCGAAGAAATTGACCGGCTTTCTCAAAATGAGCAATGAGCTGGTAAACGACCTGCCGCGCGGTGAAGGGCAGATCATCGACATCTGCGGCGCCGGGCTTGGGTGGTATAGATGAGCACGGTCACGGAAAAAGATGGAAAAATGGTAAAAAATAGACAAGAACGACGAGGGAAAAGAAAAGGAGCCCCCTCGCGTTTCTTGG
>CAYPFH010000247.1:0-6441 GCA_964409825.1 uncultured Desulfobacterales bacterium
GCGCTGCGGCCGTCTTAACGCGGCCTAACTGGCTCAAACAGTTGCCCAGCTTCCGAGCTGACACCCATCGGCCTCCGGCTCAGGCTTACTGGATTTTTATGGAGAACCGCATTTCGTTATTCTTTTCGGGGTGCCTGAGTAAACGCGGGGACCATACACACCGGGCTTTTTTGCGTCAAGAAAAAGTGCGGCCGCCGATTCCTACAACCTGTTTTATTTGACAATTCTTCGTTCCAGCCCCATTATTGCTGGCAACATGCTTCGGACGCTTGAGGTTTCCGAAGGTGGCTGAAACCTCTTTTTTGATCCTTCGACATATCAGGTTCGTCATTCCGGGCCCTGGACGTTAACCAAACGAACGTATTCCCCAAAAAAGGCTGACAGAAGGGCCGCGGGAGGTTTTCCCTGCAGCGATGAATGCGCACATGAACGGAAATCAAAAAAAATCCCTGCTGTGCCCCAACTGCCGGCGGCTGGTCAGTTCCGACGAATCCCGCTGCCCCCACTGCGGGACGGCGCGGCCGGGCGCCTGGTGGAAGAACAACGCCCTGACCCGCGCGCTCTATGACCAGAGCGGCCTGGTACGGGCGGTGATCGCCCTGAATATCGGCATGTACCTGCTGTCGCTGCTCATCAACAGCCGCCTGCCGGCCCTGACGGCGAATCCCTTTGCTTTGCTGTCTCCGGAGAACCGAAGCCTGCTCTTTCTCGGGGCCACCGGTCGGATTCCGATCGAGCAGTTCGACCGGTTCTGGACGGTGATTTCCGCCATGTACCTTCATGGAGGCCTGCTGCACATCGTGTTCAACATGATCGCCTTTTCCCAGCTTACGCCCCGGGTGGTCCGGGAATTCGGCACATACAGAACCCTGGCGATCTATACCCTGGGCGGTGCCGCTGGATTCTGGATCTCCTACCGAGCGGGGGTCACTTTCACCATCGGTGCCTCCGGTGCGGTCTGTGCGCTGATCGGCGCCCTTCTATACTACGGAAAGAGCCGGGGCGGCATCTACGGCCAGGCCCTGTTCCGCCAAGTGGGCGGCTGGGCGGTCGGCATTCTGATATTCGGTCTGATCATGCCGGGCATCAACAACTGGGCCCACGGCGGCGGCTTTGCCGCCGGAGTCGCCCTGGCCTACCTGCTCGGCTACCGGGAGCGGCGCCCCGAAGGCCGGATGGATCGGGTCCTGGGCGCCGCCGCCGGCATTGTCACCGCCGGTGTGCTGCTCTGGGCAGCGGCCTCCGGCATCTACTTACGCCTGCACGCGGGATAGGACGATGGGATGAACCGCAACCCGCTGTTTGAACAGGTGGTCGAGCAGATCAATACCGTCGTCCTGGGAAAAGAGCGCCAGGTACGGCTCTGCCTGACGTGCCTCTTTGCCCGCGGCCACCTTCTCATCGAGGATCTGCCCGGCATCGGCAAAACGACGCTGGCCAAAGTGCTCTCCCGCAGCCTCGGCCTCGATTTCCGGCGGGTCCAGTTCACCAGCGACATGCTCCCCGGAGACATCCTCGGCACCTCCATTTTCGATCAGACCAGCGCCGGCTTCGTCTTTCATCCCGGCCCGATCTTCACCCAGGTGCTCCTGGCCGACGAGATCAACCGCGCCACCCCGAAAACCCAGAGTGCACTGCTGGAAGCCATGGAAGAGCGCCAGGTCACCGTGGAAGGCGAAACCCGGCCGCTTTCCAGCCCTTTTTTCGTCATCGCCACCCAAAACCCGTTGGAACAATACGGCACCTTTCCCCTTCCCGAATCTCAACTCGACCGGTTTTTGATGAGAATCCGCCTCGGGTATCCGGATCGCGATGCAGAAGAAACCCTGCTCCGCGAGGGGCGCATCGAACGGAAACTCTCCTGCGTCGACCGCTGCCTGACCCCGGAAGACGTGCTGCGCATCCAGCAGCAGATCGACGAGGTGCACCTTTCCGACGCGGTGCTGGCCTATGTCCAGGACCTGATCGCTTTTACACGGGAATCGAAGCACTTTGCCGTCGGGCTCTCTCCCAGGGCGGGGTTGGCCCTGCTTCGCGCAGCCCGCGCCTGGGCGTTTCTTCACGGGCGAAAATTTCTCATCCCGGAAGACGTCCAGCAGATCATGCCCTGGGTGGTAGCCCACCGCCTGCGGTCAAGAGAGGACCTGAGGGAGCTTCCGGTGGAAAAGCTCGCCCTTTTGATGCAGCGGGTCCCGATTCCCTGACCGGAACCGGTAAAAAAATGCGGAGGGATCATCAAGAAAAAGGACCATGATTCAGGGTTCAGCAGCAGTCAACCCGGGTCGCCGGGTAGAGCGTTTTCCGCTTTGTCTGGGCCGCAGCCGCATCTACCTGTTGCCCACACGCTATGGCGTCGTCTTTTTCTTCGCCCTTTCGGCCATGCTGTTCGGAGCGGTCAACCATAACAACAATTTCGCCTTTTTGATGACCTTTCTGCTGGCAGGAGTCGCCCTGGTGGGACTGCTGGCCTGCCACCGGAACCTGGACGGCGTTTGCATCCACTCGGTGTCATCCGAGCCGGTGTTCGCCGGTGAAACCGCCGTATTTACCCTTTCGGTATCCGCCCCGAAAAACCCCCGAAGAGGGCTTTCGGCCGGTTTTGCCGGCTCCGATCCGGTCGGCTTTTCCCTTTCACCGGGAGCGCCGACGGGGGTGGGCGCCCCGGTGGCCGCCGAGTGCCGCGGGCTGCTCAAGCCGCCCGTTCTCCGGCTGTCCACGGTCTATCCGTTCGGTCTTTTCCGCGCCTGGGCCAATGTCGCTCCGGAGGTCTCCGTGCCGGTGTTTCCCCGGCCGGCAGCGTCGTCTTTGAAAACTAAGAGGCGACCGGGCGCAGAGGGTGCAGAAATCCATGGGCAAGGCATGGATGCCGAAGATTTCGAGGGGCTGTGGCCCTATCGCCCCGGCGATTCCATGCAGCACATCGCATGGAAAGCCTTTTCAAAGGGGCAGGGGTTGATGGTCAAACGATTTTCCTCCTCGGCCGGAGTCTCTTTTTTCATCGACTGGGACCAGGTACCCGCCCGGGATGTGGAAAAAAAACTGTCGATCCTCTGCGGCATGGTATTGCGGGCCGACCGAGGCGGCGCTTCCTACGGGCTGATCCTTCCGGGCGTTCACCTGCCGACGGCCGCAGGGGCCGCCCACCGCTTCGAGTGCCTCAGGGCGCTGGCCGTCTTCGGCCTCGGGAAGGAGGGGACATGACATCGAGGTTCTCTTCGATTCCGATGATGCTTGCAACCACCGCGGCGGCATTCGCCCCGCATGCCGGGCGAATGCCGGTCTGGGTGCTGATCTGGTGTGCCGCCGCCTGGGGGTGGGGCCTTCTGATCTGGAAGCAGAAAGCGGGGTGGCCCCCCCGCTGGCGACTCAACCTGCTCGCGTTCGCCGGTTTTGCCGGCGCTTTGGCCTCCTTCGGATTCGCCTTCGACCGCATGGCCGGCGTGGCGATTCTGTCGGTCATGCTCAGCTTGAAACCGCTGGAGGCCCGCACCTACCGGGACCGGATGATCACGGTGTTTCTGATTTATTTTCTGATACTTTCCAATCTTCTGTTTTCCAACACGCTGCCGATGTTTTTCTACATGCTCGGATCGGTGGGGCTGACCACGATGCTGCTGATCCGCATCCAGGATCCTGAAGGAAAAACCGGGCGGCACGCCGCTTTGGCCGGAGGCACCGTATTGCTGGCCCTGCCGGTCATGACACTTTTCTTTTTTCTCTTTCCGAGAATCCCGGGAGGGATTTTCCGGCTGACGGAAACGACGGCGGCCCAAGTCGGCTTTACCCAGGAGATCAGCCCCGGCTCGGTGTCCCGGCTGGTGCTCAGCCGGGAGATCGCCTTTCGGGCAAACCTGCACCAGGCGCAGGTTCCGCCAAAGGAGCGCTACTGGCGGGGCGTGGTCTATTCCGACTTCGACGGCCGCACCTGGCGAAGCCGGCCGCAGCCGTATGCAAAACGGCCCCGGGAACCGGGGCCGGATGCGGTGGTCCAGGAAATCGAGCTCGAACCTCACCGGCAGCGATGGCTTTTTGCGCTGGATCTTCCCCTTGAGGTATCCATCACCGCCGTCGCATTTGCCGACCACACCTTCGAAGCAGCCGAAAAAATCGAGGAGCGGATTCAATACCGGGCTTCTTCTGCGCTTGAGCGGCCGGCGCAATCTTTGACCTCTGAAGAAGCAGCGAGATTCCGGCGTCTGCCGGCGGCGGGCAACCCCGATGCCCGGGATCTGGCCGCCCGATGGCAAAAAGAATCCCGGTCGCCCGCCGGGATCGTCGACCGCGCACTGGCTCTTTTCAGCAGACGGCAGTTTACCTATTCCTTGAACCCGCCGCTTCTCGGCGACCATCCGATCGATGAATTTTTGTTTCAGTCCCGGAAAGGGTTCTGTGAGCACTATGCTTCGGCCTTTGCCTTTCTGATGCGGGCGGCCGGCCTCCCGGCGAGAATCGTGGGCGGCTATCTGGGCGGAGAGCCCAATCCGTTCGGGGGTTATCTGATCGTCCGCCAGTCCGACGCCCATGCCTGGGTTGAAGTATGGCTGCCGGACCGCGGCTGGATTCGCATCGACCCGACCGGCAGCGTCGCCCCGGAAAGGGCCGAGGGCGGAACCGAAGCGGCGGTCCCGCCGGAAGAACGGAGGAGCCGTTACCCTCTGAACGGGATGCCCCTGATCGGTGCCGCCGTCCGAAACCTCTATCTCGGCTGGGACGCGGCCGACACCTTCTGGAACCGCCGGATCATGGGCTACACGGCCGGAGCCCAGCGCCGGGTGCTCCGCCGCCTGGGGCTTTCAGCCGGTTCCTGGAAGGAGCCGGCCGCCGCATTCGGCGCCGCCCTGCTGCTGATATCGGCCGCCGGAGCGCTGGTCGTATTTCTCCCCCGCCCGCTTCTTGGAAAGCGCCGGGACCACGTCCAGCACAGCTATCTGAAATTGTGCGCCAAACTGGCAAAGACCGGCATCGTCCGGCGGCCGGACCAGGGACCATACGATCTGCTGGCCGAAGTCCGCCGGCTCCGACCGGACCTGTCTGAGCGGGTTCGCCCCGCCATCGAGCGCTATGTGCGCCTTCGATACGGCCCCGATCCGGCCGCAGCGGACCGGTCCCGCTTTTTTGATGAGGTGCGCCGTCTTTCCTTATAATATTTGTCGGATTTGCGTTTGGCTTTCTGCGGCCCAGCTTCAGAGGCCGGCCGCGCCTGGCTTCCCCTTGACGCACGAACAGGTTCGTATTATGGCGGGCGGACAAGACTGGAGGCGGAAAGCGTCTGCGAATGCAGCCACCGAGATGCTTCCGACTTCAATACCTGAAAGGAAATTCCCATCGTTATTCAAAACCTGATCTTTCTTTTTTTAGGGCTGCTTCTGCTTTATTTCGGTGCAGAATGGCTGGTGAACGGCGCATCGAGGCTGGCCCGCAGCATCGGCATGTCGCCGATTGCCATCGGCCTGACCGTGGTGGCCATCGGCACCTCGTCACCGGAGCTGGTGGTCAGCATGGTTTCTTCGTTCAAGGGCAAGAGCATGATCGCCGTGGGCAACGTCATCGGAAGCAACATCTGCAATATCGGCCTCGTATTGGGGGTTGCCGCCGTGTTAAGACCGATGACCTGCCACCGGTCGGTGGCCCGCCGGGAAATTCCGATCATGCTCGCGATCTCCGTTTACCTGCTCATGATCTCGCTCAACTCGTCGATCGGCCGCATCGAAGGGGCCACCTTGCTTGCCGCTACCGTGCTTTACCTCGTCTTCAGCTATCGGGTGGCCATGCACGAATCCCGGCCGCTGATGAACATCACCGAGGTTCAAATCAAAACGGCGGCCGGGCCTCAGGGGTTTACCGCCTCTCGGCCCGTCCAGATTACGATGATTCTTGCTGGCATCGGCGGGGTGGTGGCGGGCGCAGATCTTCTCATCGACAGTGCGGTCGATATCATGGCGGTCCTGGGGGTCAGCGAAAAATTCATCGGTCTTACCGTGGTCGCTTTCGGCACGTCCCTGCCCGAGCTGGCCACCAGCATCGTGGCGGTGATGAAAAAAGAGATGGACATCAGCGTCGGCAATCTGGTGGGAAGCAACGTCTTTAACATCATCGCCGTGCTGGGCGCGGCGTCCATGGTCCGGCCCCTGCAGATCGAGGGCGGCTTCTTTCATGGCGGTCTGTACATCGACTACCTGGTCATGATGGGCCTCAGCGTGCTGCCCTGGTTCATGATGCGAAAAACGGCCTGCCTCACCCGGGCCGACGGAGCCCTCCTGCTTTGCTTCTATGGCACCTACATCGCCTTCCTGGTATGGAAGGGGTAGAACTGGCGCTGGGAGGCTGGGACGCAAGAAACCAGATATCGGATGTCAGCCATGCCACTGACCGCCGGGGCGGTCAGGTTGATCAATACTAAAATTTCTCTCGAAGCCTCTGCCGGTGGAGGGACGCGCGCAG
>CAYPFH010000248.1:0-6429 GCA_964409825.1 uncultured Desulfobacterales bacterium
GTTCGTATACCGGCAGCAAATTATCCATTTCGCGGCATCATGAATCCCGAAAGTTAAGTTATACGGCGCGGCAAAACCGTGCAAATATCCCCCGAAAGTAAGCAGCCAGTCAAGCCCGGAAGCTGGGCTTCCGGCGGCCCGCCAACTCTCCGGTCAGCCAGGCGGGATCGTCGGTCAGGATGCCGTCGACCCGGGCAGCCATCATTTTCTTCAACGTTGCTACGTCGTTGCAGGTGTAGACGAACACCTCTTTTCCGATGCCGTGTGCCCATTTCACCAGCCCCGGCGAAACGCCCCCGACATGGATGCAAAAAGCGCTAAGATGCTTTAAGAGGTGTTCGGGGGCCTGTTTCAGGCGTTTTGCACCGGCCTTGGATACATCCAGCACCAGCTGCAGATCCGGGGCCCTGCCTCCGGCATATCGCAGGATTTCCGGATCGAAGGACAGGATCCGGAACGAATCGCGGCGCCCTGAATACTTCGGATCGGACAGCGCCTGCAAGACGTTGTCTGTTAATCGAACCGCCCTCCCGGAACGTCGATCTGCCTCGAACACCTTGATCTCGATGAACAGCCGCATGCGACCGGCAAGCATTTTAAGCATTCGGTCAAATCCGAGAACGGGCTCGCCGGCAAAGGCCGGATCAAACCAGGAACCGGCATCCATCTCCTGCAATTGTTCCCAGGACAGGTCCGCCACGCGGCGCCCGATTCCGGCGATCTTTTTCAGCGTCCGGTCGTGGAAGAGCAGCACGGCTCCGTCTTTGCTCATCTGGACGTCGAGTTCGAGGCCGTCGATCGGATAGGCCATCGCACGGTCGAATGCAGCTGCCGTGTTTTCCGGCGCCTCTGTCCGTGCTCCCCGGTGGGCGATGATCAAGGGGAGATCTTTCAACGGTTCAGATTCGTCCATAAGGGTGTATCCAAACTGTGCCCGATACCCGCTGGTCACTGGATGCTGGATGCTGGATCCTCGATGCTGGATCCGTCTTCACTTTCGGTCGCGCCGGGGCACCTCCCGGATGCCTGACGCTGCATGCTGAATCTTGAACCTGGAAGCTTGAATCCCGGCGCGGCAGGCGACGGAACTGTCATGGAGCTTACCGATGCCTCCGGCTATACGAAGGAGGCGCGCCCGCCTACCGGACCCAGGGGCAGCCGCCGCGCAGGCCGTACTTGGAAAAAAGAATCTGCCAGAGCTGGAGACGCCGCGCCCTGAAGCTCCCGGCGCAGGAGAGCAGATAATACGACCACATCCGGAAAAAGCGGTCGTCGTATCGCCGGCGGAGCGTTTCCCAGTTCTGTCGAAAGTTGTCATACCACGTCATCAGGGTTCGGTCATAGTGAGGGCCGAAACAGTGCCAGTCTTCCAGAAAAAGGCGCTTTTCGGCGGCAGCGGCGATTTGAGCGGCCGACGGAAGCATCGAATTGGGAAAGATGTACTTGGAAATCCAGGGGTCCACATCCCGGACCGACTCGGTGCCGCCGATGGAGTGGAGCAGGAACAGACCGTCGTCGGCCAGGCAGCGGTGGACGACATCCATGAATGTAGGATAGTTTTCCACACAGACATGCTCGAACATGCCGATGGAGACCACCCGATCGAAGGTGCCTTCAATGTCTCGGTAGTCCATCAGTTCGACGCGGACCGGCAGGTTTCCGGCACTTTGGCGGACATGGTCCACCTGTTCCCGGGAAACCGTCACGCCGGTCGCCTCCACATCGAAATGCGATGCCGCATAAAGAATGAAGCCGCCCCACCCGCATCCGATGTCGAGCACCCGCATCCCCGGTTCGAGCATCAGTTTTCTGCAGGTCAAATCGAGCTTGGCCTCCTGGGCGGAGTCAAGGTCTTCGGCATTCGACCACCAAGCGCAGGAGTAGTTCATCCGCCGGTCGAGCATGAACCGGAACAGGTCGTTTCCAAGATCGTAGTGGTGTTCGCCGATTTCAAAGGCGCGGGACCGGTTTGCGCGGTGCTTCCATTTGGCCTTCAGGGCTGCCCACAAAATGGATTTGTTTTGGGAGATTTTTTTGTCCAGCCGGGCGGCCATGACCCGGTCGAAAAATTGATCGAGGGCATCGCAGTCCCACCAGCCGTCCATGTAGCTCTCGCCCAGAGCCATGGAGCCACCGGCCAGAACCCGTGGATAGAACTGGGGGTTGTGAACGTGGATGTCGAAGGGGCGGCGGCCGTCGATACTGATTCCTGCAAAATCCAGCAGCTGTTCGATCGGCCTTCTTTCAGCGGGTGTCTTTTTCAAACCAAACTCCTTTACCAATAGGTGCTATCGGCACCAGCAAAAGGCGGTCAGGAGAATTTTTTTCTGCGAAATGATCAAATTCTCGACTCGATCGTAAGCGAATATATCACATATCATCACCGATGCCGAGGTCAAGCCGTTGATGGGGCGCCGGTCGTATCGACCCAGGTGGGACGCGCGCAGTCTAGTCCGACCGCGGGCGGCCACGACGGAGCGTGGCCCTCCATTAACTTTGACGGGTCCCTGGCGGCAGTTGCGAGAGGGCTTGCAATATCGGCGAAAAGAGTTATAGTCGAACCTTTTCTAAATCGAAACTGACGGCAGAAAAGAGCATTCAGCATGAAAACGACGGTCAATTCAAAGATCCGCAATATTGCCATCATCTCCCACGTCGACCACGGAAAGACGACCCTGGTGGACGCCCTGTTCCGCCAGAGCGGCCTTTTCCGGGCCGGCCAGCAGGTCGACGACCGGCTCATGGACTCCATGGACCTGGAAAAGGAGCGCGGCATCACCATCGCCGCCAAAAATTGTTCGGTCACCTGGAAGGGAGTGCGGATCAACATCATCGATACCCCGGGTCATGCCGACTTCGGTGGAGAAGTGGAGCGGGCCATTTCCATGGCCGACGGCGCCGTCCTGCTGGTGGACGCATCCGAAGGCCCCCTTCCCCAGACCCGGTTCGTGCTGAAAAAAGCCCTGGATGCCGGTTTGAAGATCATCGTGGTCATCAACAAGATCGACCGCCCGGACGCGCGCCCTGCAGCGGTGCTGGATGAAATCTACGATCTTCTCATCGACCTGGATGCCGACGAGGCACAGCTCGATTTTCCCCTGCTTTACGCCGTCGGCAGAGACGGAATCGCCGGAAGACACCCGGAGGCCATGGAAGAAAACCTGGAACTGCTGTTTGACACCATCCTGGAGGCGGTTCCTGCCCCGGTCTTCGATCCGGCGGCGCCGCTTCAGATGCTGGTTTCCGATTTGGACTACTCCGATTACCTGGGACGTCTGGCGGTCGGAAAAATCTTCAATGGAGAGGCCCGCTCCCAGGACAGCCTGGTGCGCATCGGCGAATCCGGCACCGCCGTTGCCTTGAGGGTCAGCCGCCTTCAGGTCTACCGGGGTACGGCCCTGTTCGAGGTGGATCGGGTCGGCCCGGGAGACATTGCCGTGCTGGCCGGCATCGAAGACGTCAAAATCGGAGACACCATCTGCACCCGGGAAATGCCTCAACCCCTTTCCCGGATCCGGGTGGAAGAACCGACGGTTTCGATGAAATTTACCATCAACGACTCCCCCCTTGCCGGCAAAGAGGGAAAATACGTCCAGTCCCGCCGAATCCGGGAGCGGCTTTTCAAGGAGACGCTGATGAATGTGGCGATTCAGGTGGAAGCCGGAGACGACCGCGACAGTATGCTGGTCAAGGGCCGGGGCGAATTTCAGCTGGCCATCCTCATCGAGACCATGCGGCGGGAGGGATTCGAATTTTGCGTGGGAAGACCGGAGGTGATTTTTCGCTATCAGGACGGCCGCAAGCTGGAGCCGATGGAGCGCCTGCTGGTCGATTGTGAGGAGCGCTTTTTGGGGGCCGTCACTGAAAAACTTTCGCTGCGCCGGGGGAAAATGACCAACCTGGTCAACAACGGTACCGGCCGGGTGAGGATCGAGTTTTCCGTCCCCTCCCGGGCGCTGATCGGATATCGCGACGAGTTTCTCACCGACACCCGCGGAACCGGAATTCTCCACGCCGTTTTCGACGGCTACGGGGACTATCGCGGAAATTGTCCCAGCCGATTTACCGGCTCCATCGTGGCTGACCGGGCGGGCAGGGCCGTTGCCTATGCCCTTTACAACCTGGAGCCAAGGGGCCGCCTTTTTGTGGTGCCCGGAGACCCGGTCTATGAAGGACGAATCGTGGGGGAACACAACCGCGGTGTGGATATCGACGTCAACGCCTGCAAGGAAAAAAAGCTGTCCAACATGCGGGCATCCGGCAAGGACGAGAACGTGATTCTTTCACCGATCACCCCCCCCACCCTGGAGCAGGCCATCAGTTTCATCCGGGAAGATGAGATGGTGGAGGTCACCCCCCTGTCGATACGAATGCGCAAGGCGATCCTGCCGGCGGCAAAGCGTCATAAACAGAAGAAAAACGCTGCGTGATCGCGGTCAACGCACTTTCCTCATGACTGAAAAGATTGAGCATCCGAAAAAATAAAAGCGGTTATCCGGAATCCTCCAGCCCGGGATCGCCTGAGGCCGATGAAACCCCGAATTGGGTGATGAGTATCTTCTGTTTCGGTCATTTGGTCATTTGAATTTCGGATTTGTTCCGGATTTCGGATTTCGAATTTCGTATTTATATAAGCTTCCGCGTGGGTGAAAGAGCCTTACCTGTGCCTCGATCCACCACAAGCCCGCACCGAATCACACTTCCTGCGGCTCCCCGGATGGCGGCACCGTAACCACCGGCACCGGCGAGTGCTTCACCACCTTTTCCGCGACGCTTCCGAACCCGAAATGGCCTTTTCTTCCCCGGGTGGAAAGCACGACCATGTCGATGTCTTCGTCTTGGATCTTGCGGAGGATCTCGTTGGCCGGGTCGCCCACGGCCACATGGCGGATGTAGAGGGGACAGCCTTCGAGCTGCTGGGTGCAGATCTTTTCGAGGCGCTCTTCGGCCTTTTTGTTCTCCCACTCGATGATCTTGTCAATGTGCTCCTTGTCGAATTCCCCATACCAGCCTTTGTGGCTGGCGAGGTCCTCGATGACGTAAAGCACATGGATTTCGGCGCCGTATTGCTGGGTCAGGGACTTGACATGGTCCATTGCCCAATCCGCCCTTCCTGAAAAGTCGGTAGGCCATAGAATTTTTTTGATTTCCATCGTCATTCTCCCGAACTGCCGTTGTTTTTTTGATCGAACGGCTGATTGGCTGAAGGGTCAAATGGTTGATTGGTTGACTGGTCGAGTCGTTGAATCTTCAGGGCGCAAACCGCCACGGCGACCCCTCAGGCTCGATACCTTCAGACCCGTCAACGAATCGACCATTCGACCGTTTCCCCTCCCAGCGCTAGCGAGGATCAGCCTTCTTGGCAGATCCTTCGATGGTGCACTGGGAAAAATCGATGGGTTTTCCACATCCCTTGCAGGTGTGGGGTCTGTTGAATTCGTCTGAAAAGATTTCTTTTTCCTTCCCGCATTCGGGGCACTTGCAGATAAAGGAGCTTAGATTCTGAAGTTCTTGAAATCCTGGGCAATGGGTCGGGGTTGAACTCTCCTGAGGCATGGTCTTCTCCTTTCCTCGTCGTGGTTATTTGCGAAGCGTCGCCTTCAACTCGATGCGGGGTCCGGCAAGGGCCTCGGAAACGGGGCACCCCTCCTTGGCCGCCTGTGCCTTTTCCTGGAAGGTTTTTTCATCGATTCCGGCAGCGCTGACTTCGGTTTCCAGATCGATCCGGGTGATCCGAAAGCCCGCCTCCTGCTTTTCGATGGAAACCTTGGCAGCGGTGTCAATGGTGTCAGGCTCGTACCCGGCTTCGGTGAGCATCAGGGACAGCGCCATGGAAAAGCATCCTGCATGGGCCGCAGCGATGAGCTCCTCCGGATTGGTTCCACTTCCTTCCTCGAAACGGGAAGTGAAGGAATATGGGGCGCTGAGCGCGCCGCTTTCGGTTTTTACCTCTCCTTTTCCATTTTTCAGACTTCCCTGCCACCGGGCTTCTGCTCTTCGTATCGCCATGACAGCACCTCCGAATCGTTCGTTGTTCAATGGTTGTTTCGTTTTCAACGGTAAAAATATATGCACGGTTTTGAAAACATAAATGGGGTCATGCCCGTATTTTATCTTTTAAAGGGCGCGGCAAAATAACGTTCGATCGCAGCAATTTTTCGATTTCCGGTCTCAATCCCATCCTATATCGATCGAGCTACGCGCTCTAAAAGTTGTGTCATACACCAAGACCATGGATCAGCTTCGAGGCAGTTTGATCAAAAAAGCGCACATCGGCTCTTTCGCGGAAGGCTAAACTTTGATAGAAGCGCAAAGTCGGTTCAAAATTCACATGAGCCCCGCCGTCCCGTTCTCGAACGGGGTTTGATCAAGAATGAAACTTCCCCCGAAGCCTCTGCCGATGGAGGGACGCGCTCTGTCGCGTCCGTG